>JBKQHH010000263.1:0-17432 GCA_052148875.1 Solirubrobacteraceae bacterium | reverse complement strand
CGTGACGATCGACCGAGAAGGCGCGATCGTCGGTCCACTCCGGCGCGTACAGGCCGAGCGGAACCTCCGCGAGCTTCTGGCGGTAGCGCGGCGCGTACGCCAGCCGCCGCGCGATGTGATCGCGGATCTCCGGGAAGCTCGGCAGCCGACCGTCGTCGGGAGCCGAGAACACCGCGACCCAGCCCACGTGCATGTGCGCGGTCGGCGTCTCCACCGCGAGGAACGACGCGTCGAGCGCCGACAGCCGCTCGCCGCTCATTCCGCCAGCACCAGTCTGGCTCGAGGTCGGGGCGCAGGGTCCCGTGGGCGCTGCGTGATCGTCACGCCCGCGACGGCGCTGACGCGCGGTATGTACCGGCGCCCCCACTGCGCCGCCAGCGCGAACTCGACCAGCCGCACGAAGTACGTGCGCAGCGGCGCCGTCCTGATCCCCGACCCGCGCAGCGCCACGCGGGCGCGACGATCGTCGTAGGACACGCGCATCGCGAAGTACGGGAAGTACACCTCGCTGCGCATCAGCGCGCGACGGGCGCGCTCGTCGGGGGCTGTGCGCAGCAGGAACGGGTGCATGACACTCCGATACATTGACGGCTCGATCAGACGGGGCGCCTGGCGTCCGAAGAACTGGACCGCGAGCCCGACGAGCTCGCCCACGCTGCTCACGTGCGCGCCCGCGGTCAGGTGGAAGGTCGTGCCCTCCGCCTCCGGCGCCTGGCTGAGCGCGAAGGCCGCGTCGGCCACGTAGTCGACCGGCACGACGTCGACCGGCGCGTCGCCGCGTGCCGGCAGCGCCGCGTAGGAGCCGCGCGAGAACGCGCGCAGCGGCCAGTACAGCACGTTGAACGAAGTCGTCCAGCCGCTGTCGCGCTCGCCGACGATGATGCTCGGGCGCAGGACCGTGATCGGAAGCTGCCCGCGCATGCGGGCGACGAGACTCTCCGCCTCGAACTTCGACTGCTCGTACGTGTTGCGAAAGCGCTGCCCCACGTCGAGGTCGTCCTCGCTGAAGCACCCCGCGTGCTCGCCGGCGACGTACGCCGTGGAGATGTATGAGAAGCGGCGCAGGCCGCCGCGCGCGTGGCAGCGCTCCGCGAGCTCGAGCATGCGCCGGGTGCCGTCCACGTTGATCAGGCGCGCGGCCTGCAACTCGAGCTCGAAGGACACGGACGCCGCGCCGTGCACGATCTCGCTGACCCGCTCGGCCAGCCCGTCGAGCCCGGCCCCGATGCCCAGGCCGGGACGCGTGATGTCGCCGCGCACCGCGACCACCCGCTCCCCATGGGGGTGGTCGGGACCGAACAGCGACAGCAGCGTGCGGTCCATCCGGGCCGCCGCCTCGCGATCGTCCGCGCCGCGCACCAGCGCGTACACGCGACGATCGGTGCGCTCCAGGTAGCGCGCCAGCAACTGCATGCCGACGAACCCCGTCGCACCCGTCAAAAACACGCCATCCGTTTTTCGATCCATGGTCCTCTCCGACCTCGGCCCTGCACAAGCCCCTGCACAAGCATGACGCCCCCGTCGGCGGCAGCATGTCGAGTCCCGGCGTGGGGCGCGTCGGCGTATGCCGGAATCTCCGCAGAAATTTGGCTTGCCCGAATCTCGCGCGGGCCGGCGGTCAAACGCTGCGATGCGCCGGGCTTCACGCCTACTTCGACGTCGACCGGCGACACCCGTGCGGATCAACGGCGAGGGCACGCAGCCTGGCGGCCGATATGCCCGCGAGCTTGGGTGCGATCAGCCGCGCGAGCGCGTGAGCCGCTCGCCTCGCGAGGCTCGGAGGGTCGGGGTTCCCATAGGAGAAGATCACGACGGTCGTCTGACCCGTGTACATCTCGAGCCGCGCCCCGAAGCGCCCATATTCGAACGCGACCGTGGGGATCTTGTAGCTACCACCCAGGAGGAACGACTTGCGCGGACTCAGGGCTCCGGCCGGCTCCACGACGCCATAGGAGCTGAAGTTGCGGTCGCACTCGGGATAGCTCTGAAGCTCCAGCGGCGAATCGCAGGTCCCTTCGCTGCCTTCTGGCGTACAAGTGCCGTAGGCCGCGTCGGAGCTCCAAGCCACGGAGCCCGGTTCCCCCAGACGGTGCAGCGCCCTGGGGGGCGGCGCAAAGCAGGAGCGTTCCACGGACGTGAGGGGAAGGCCGTCGAACTTGCTTCCGAGGTTGTAAGCGGTGAAGGCGGGGAGATGGCGTTGCTTCAAGCACGGTGCTTCTTCGCTTCTCGACTGGGACGCCAGACCGATGCCGGCAAACACGTTGGCAAGAACGAGAGCGCACGGCACTGCCAACATGACCGACCGGAACGGCCGCCGAGGCGCACACCCCCCTCGCCTCATCGGCGTCTCGACCGTCGAGGCGTGTCGTCGATCCAACGTGTGGACAGGCTAGCGGGGAGGCGTCTTGCGGCATCCTATGAACCGCTTGACAACGGATCCCGACGCCAACGCTGCTAGCGACGCCGGCCGCACGGCCTGGGCGCGAAGCCTGGCGGCGCCCGTTCGCGACTTCCTCGGCACCGAGACCGGCGGCGCGAGCGTGCTGCTGGTGGGAACGATCGTCGCGCTGGCGTGGGCCAACTCTCCGTGGTCGCATTCGTATGAGTCGCTGTGGGGCACACGCCTTGCCGTGAGGATCGGCGCCAGCGGGATCTCGATGGACCTGCGTCATTGGGTCAACGAGGGACTGATGACGCTGTTCTTCCTGGTCGTCGGGCTGGAGGCCAAGCGCGAGCTCGACCTCGGCGAGCTGCGCGAGCGCCGCCGGCTGACGATCCCGGCGATGGCGGCGCTGGGGGGCATGACCGTCCCGGTCGCCATCTACCTCGCGTTCAACGCCGGCGGTCCCGGCGCCCACGGCTGGGGGGCGGCGATGTCGACCGACACCGCCTTCGCCCTCGGCGCCGTGGCGGTGCTCACGCCGCGCGCGGCCACGCGCCTGCGCGTGTTCCTGCTGACGGTCGCGGTCGTCGACGATCTCTGCGCCCTGCTCGTGATCGCGATCGCGTACACGACGCACGTGTCGGTGCTCGCGCTGGCGATCGCGGCCGCGCTGTTCGGCGGGCTGCTGGCGCTGCGCTACGTGCCGGAATGGCGCCGGCCGGTGTCGCTGGCGCTCGGCGTCGGCCTGTGGATCGCGATGTTCGAGTCGGGCGTGGACCCCGTCATCTCGGGCCTCGCGGTCGGCCTGGCGACGAGCGCCTACCCGCCGTCGCGCGAAGATCTCGAGCGCGCCACCGTGCTCGCGCGCTCGTTTCGCGAGCAGCCCACGCCCGAGCTCGCGCGCTCGGCCCAGCAGGGGGTGATGTCGGCGATCTCGCCCAACGAGCGCATCCAGTACGGCCTGCACCCGTGGACGGGGTATGTGATCGTGCCGCTGTTCGCGCTCGCCAACGCCGGCGTGCACGTGACCGGCGGCCTGCTCGAAAGCGCGATCGGCTCCCCCATCACGCTGGGCATCCTCGTCGGCTACGTCGCCGGCAAGCCGCTCGGGATCGCCGGCGCCTCCTGGCTCGCCTCGCGGCCGGCGGTGCGCGGCCCGCGCTCGCCGCTCAGCTCGCCGCTGCTCGCCGCCGGCGGGGCGTTCGCGGGCATCGGCTTCACGGTCTCGCTGCTGATCTCGAGCCTCGCGTTCAGCGGGCAGCGCCTCGAGGAGGCAAAGCTCGGCGCGCTCGGCTCGGTGGTGCTCGCGCCGGCGCTCGCGTGGTCTGTGCTGCAGGTCGTCAGGCGCCTGCCGGCCAACGTGCGCGCGCGCCAGATCGCGGGCACCGCGGAGGACATCCTCGACCTCTCGCAAGAGGTCGACCCCGAGCGCGATCACATCCGCGGCGCCGAGGACGCGCCTGTGACGCTCGTCGAGTACGGCGACTTCGAGTGCCCGTACTGCGGGAAAGCCGAGCGGGTCATCCGCGAGCTGCTCGCCTCCCTCGACGAGGACGTGCGCTACGTGTGGCGCCACCTGCCGCTCGGCGACGTGCACCCGAACGCGCAGGTCGCCGCCGAGGCATCCGAGGCCGCCGCCGCCCAGGGCCGCTTCTGGGAGATGCACGACACCCTGCTGCGCCATCAGGGCGATCTGCGCGCCTCGCACATCGCCAAGTACGCCACCGAGATCGGGCTCGACGCGGAGCGCATGATCGACGAGCTGCACCGCCGCGAGTACGCCGCGCGGGTGAGCGAGGACGTCGCCAGCGCCGACGAAAGCGGCGTCTCGGGCACGCCGACGTTCTTCATCAACGGACGCCGCCACTACGGCGCCTACGACATCGCCACGCTGAGCGCGGCGGTGAAGACGGCGCGGGGACGCGCGCAGCTGGCGGCGAAGGCGGTGTGAAGCGGCTAGGCTGCTGCCGATGGGCAAGACGAGACTGCCGGGGTTCCTGTTGGGTGTGACGGCCGTCGTGCTGGCGCTGTCCACCGCGTGCGCCAGCGCCGCGTCCACCAGGACGCTGCTGGAGCTGAAGGCGGAAGGCAAGCCGCTTGCGGTGGGCGGCGAAGTCCTGCTTGTGGCCGGATACTCGCTGGGCCCGTGTTATTGGGAAGAACAGGATTTCAAGGTGGCGGTGAACCGCTCCAAGGCCGACAAGCTCGTCAGGACGGGCGAAGCGGGGCAGATCGAAGACTGCGGCGGAGGCGCCAAGGCGATTGAAATCACGAGCGCCAAGAAGATGATCGTGAAGCTGGCGCCGATGCGCATCGACCTGGAAGGGCCGTGCGTGTACGAATTCAAGGAAATCGCCGCCACGTTCGCACAGAGAGAATGGGGCCCCGAAATCTATGGCGCCGCTACCGGCAAGCTCGAGAAGGCCAAGAGCGCGCGATCCCCGGCGTGCGCCAAGACCCGCACGACGATATTCGACGCGGCCCTGAGCGGGATCGAAACGGCGCTCATCAGCTGAGCGCCCGCGCCCTGTTCGCGCACCCGCCTTCTGCAGCTTCACTCAAACCCGCTGCATCCGGTCATCCGTGCCTGCGTCGCGCGGAAAGCAGGCGCCCCACGCGCGTAGCCAGCGAGACGCAAGCCGCAGCGCGGGCGCCGAGCGCTAACTGCTCACGGGGGGCTGCCCGTGACGGTCACCGGCCCGATCGTCGTGTTGATCACACAGCTACTCGCAAGGGAGGCGTTCCCGTCAAGAGAAGCATCCTCCACCAGCCCCGCGGAAGCGCCGTTCGTCGAAGCGGTGGGAAGGGTCTACGAAGTGCTTGGCACAAAGAAACGGCCATAGGCGGGCAGCTCGCGCTCCGGCGAATCGGGAGATGCCCCCGCCGCCTCTCCGTAGTAATTGCGCAGGCGCGCTCGCCCGCGCTGTGAGAGGCTGGAAGCGATGACCGACCAGGCGTTGGGGCATACGATCGCCGCGGGGCCGTCGGGGGGCACCCCGCCGAACATGGCCGACTACGAAGAGGCGCGGGCGCGCTTCTCGTGGGCGGCGGCGCGGGCGGAGCTCGCGGGGCTGCCGGGCGGCGCCCTGAACATCGCGCACGAGGCGGTCGACCGGCATCTGGGCGAGGGGCTGGGGCAGAAGACGGCGCTGCGCGTCCTCGGCAGGCGGGGCGGCGCGCGCGAGCTCACGTATGCGCAGCTGGCACGCGAGACCGATCGCTTCGCCGGCGTCCTGGACGCGCTCGGCGTGCGGCGCGGCGAGCGCGTGTTCGTGCTCGCCGGGCGGATCCCCGAGCTGTACGTGGCGGCGCTGGGCACGCTCAAGCGCGGCAGCGTGTTCTCGCCGCTGTTCTCCGCGTTCGGGCCCGAGCCGATCGAGCAGCGCCTGTCCCTCGGCGACGGGCGGGCGCTGGTGACGACGCCGGCGCTGTACGGGCGCAAGGTGGCGCAGCTGCGCGAGCGCCTGCCGGGCCTCGCGCACGTGCTGCTGGTGGGCGACGAGGCGGAGATCGCCGAGATCCCCGACGCCTTGGACCTGCGCCGCCTGATGAGCGAGGCGGACGACGAGTACGCGATCGCGGCGACCGAGCCGCAGGAGATGGCGCTGCTGCACTTCACCAGCGGCACCACGGGCAAGCCGAAGGGGGCGATCCACGTGCACGAGGCGGTCGTGGCGCATCGCGCGACGGGGCGCATGGTGCTCGATCTGCACCCCGACGACGTGTTCTGGTGCACGGCGGATCCGGGCTGGGTGACGGGGACCTCCTACGGGATCGTCGCGCCGCTGACGCTGGGCGTGACCAGCGTGGTCGACGAGGGCGAGTTCGACGCCGACCGCTGGTATCGGATCCTGCAGGACGAGCGCGTGAGCGTGTGGTACACGGCGCCGACGGCGCTGCGGATGCTGATGCGGATCGGCGCGGAGGTCGCGCACGAGTACGACCTGAGCGCGCTGCGGTTCATCGCGAGCGTCGGCGAGCCGCTGAACCCCGAGGTCGTGCTGTGGGGCGAGGAGGCGTTCGGGATGGCGATCCACGACAACTGGTGGCAGACGGAGACGGGCGGGATCATGATCGCCAACTACCGCTCGATGGACGTGCGACCGGGGTCGATGGGCCGTCCGCTGCCGGGGATCGAGGCGGCGGTGGCGCGGCGCGACGCGGAGGGCCGGCCGGTGCCCGCGGGCGACGGCGGCCTGGAGCTGGTGAGCTCGCCCGACGAGCAGGGCGAGCTGGTGCTGCGCCCGGGGTGGCCGTCGATGTTTCGCGGCTACCTCGGCGAGCAGGAGCGCTACGAGCGCTGCTTCGCCGGCGGCTGGTACCTGACGGGCGACCTCGTGCGCCGCGACGAGGACGGCTACTTCTGGTTCGTGGGCCGCGGCGACGACGTGATCAAGTCGGCCGGGCACCTGATCGGCCCGTTCGAGGTGGAGAGCGCGCTGCTGGCGCACCCCGCGGTGGCCGAAGCGGGGGTGATCGGCAAGCCCGATCCGCTCGCGGGGGAAATCGTGAAGGCGTTCGTCGCGCTGGCGCCGGGCCAGGATCCGAGCGCGGAGCTGCACGGGGAGCTGCTCGGCTTCGCGCGTCAGCGGCTGGGAGCGGCGGTCGCGCCGCGCGAGATCGACTTCGTGGCGAGCGTGCCGCGCAACCGCTCCGGCAAGATCATGCGCCGCCTGCTGAAGGCGCGCGAGCTGGGCCTGCCCGAGGGCGACGTCTCGACGCTGGAGCCCGACTCGTGAGCGCCGCGGCGCCGCTGGAGCGCGAGCACGCGCTGCACCTGCTGCACCAGATGCTGCGGGTGCGCCGCTTCGAGGAGAAGTGCGTGGAGCTCTACAGCGCGGCGAAGATCCGCGGCTTCATGCACCTGTACATCGGCGAGGAGGCGGTCGCCGCGGGCGTGATGGAGGCGCTCGGGCCCGAGGACGCGATCGTGGCGACCTACCGCGAGCACGGGCACGCGCTCGTGCGCGGCGTCTCCGCCGGCTCGATCATGGCGGAGATGTACGGCAAGGTGGAGGGCTGCTCGCGCGGGCGCGGCGGCTCGATGCACCTGTTCGACGCCGCCACCCGCTTCTACGGCGGCAACGCGATCGTCGGCGGCGGGCTGCCGCTGGCGCTCGGCCTGGCGCTGGCGGACAAGCTGCAGGGGCGCGAGCGCGTGACCGCGTGCTTCTTCGGCGACGGCGCGGTCGCCGAGGGCGAGTTCCACGAGTCGATGAACCTCGCCGCGCTGTGGCGGCTGCCGGTGCTGTTCTGCTGCGAGAACAACCTGTACGCGATGGGCACCGCGATCGACCGCTACGAGTCCGAGACCCAGCTCTCGCTGAAGGCCGCGAGCTACGAGATGCCCGCGTGGAGCGTCGACGGCATGGACGTGATCGCCGTCGAGGACGCCGCGCGCAGAGCCGTGGCCGAGGCCCGCGGCGGGATGCCGTGCTTCCTGGAGCTGCGCACCTACCGCTTCCGCGCGCACTCGATGTACGACCCCGACCTGTACCGCTCCAAGGACGAGATCGAGCACTGGCGCGAGCACGACCCGATCCCCGCGCTCACCAGGGCTCTCCAGGAGGGCGACATGCTCAGCGACGACGATCTGGCCGGGCTGGAGCGCGCGGTCGCGGAGGAGATCGAGGACGCGATCGCCTTCGCGGAGTCGGGCACGCTCGAGCCCGTGGAGGACCTGGAGCGCTTCGTTTATTGGGAGCCCGCCCGCCCGCCCGCCCACCCGGAGCCCGCCACGCCATGAGCAGCCCGGCGGCGGTCACGCTCACCTACCGCGAGGCGATGCGCCAGGCGATCCGCGAGGCGCTGCTCGCCGACGAGCGGGTGTTCCTGATGGGCGAGGACGTCGGCGCGTACGGCGGCTGCTTCGGCGTGTCCAAAGGCCTGCTGGAGGAGTTCGGAGAAGAGCGCATCCGCGACACGCCGCTGTCGGAGTCGGCGTTCGTGGGCGCCGGGATCGGCGCGGCGATGGGCGGGATGCGCCCGATCGTGGAGGTGATGACGGTCAACTTCTGCCTGCTCGCGCTCGATCAGATCATGAACAACGCGGCCACCATCACGCACATGTCCGGCGGCCAGTTCTCGATCCCGCTGGTGATCCGCATGACGACCGGCGCGGGGCGCCAGGTCGCGGCGCAGCACTCGCACAGCCTCGAGGGCTGGCTCGCGCACATCCCCGGCCTGCGGCTGCTCGCCCCGGCGACGCTCGCCGACGCCCGCGGGATGCTCGCGCCGGCGCTCGAGGACCCCAACCCGGTGCTGATCTTCGAGCACGGCGGGCTGTACAACGTGGAGGGGGAGCTGCCCGCGGACGCGGGCGCCGTCGACATCGAGCGCGCCGCCGTGCGCCGCGCGGGCTCGGACGTGACGCTGATCGCCTACGGGGGGACGCTGCCGACCGCGATGCAGGCCGCCGAGGAGCTCGCGCAGTCCGGCGTCGAGGCGGAGGTGATCGACCTGCGGGTGCTGCGCCCGCTCGACGACGCGACCGTGATGGCGTCGCTGGCGAGGACCCACCGGGCGGTGATCGTCGACGAGGGCTGGCGCTCGGGCAGCCTCGCCGCGGAGGTCAGCGCGCGGATCATGGAGCAGGCCTTCTACGAGCTCGACGCGCCCGTCGCCCGCGTCTGCTCGGCCGAGGTGCCGATGCCGTACGCCCAGCATCTCGAGCAGGCCGCGCTGCCGCAGGCGAGCACCGTGGTCGCGGAGGTCCGGGGCATGGTGGGCGCGCGTGGCTGAGTTCCGGATGCCCGCGCTGGGCGCCGACATGACCTCCGGCACGCTGCTCGAATGGCGCGTGAAGCCAGGCGATGCGGTCAGGCGCGGCGACATCGTCGCGGTCGTCGACACGAGCAAGGCCGAGATCGAAGTCGAGATCTTCGAGGACGGCGTGATCGACGAGCTGCTCGTCGCCGAGGGCGCCAAGGTCCCCGTCGGGACAGCGCTCGCGACCGTCCGCGCAGGCGCGGAGGCGGGCGCGCAGCCAACGCAGGCCGATGGACAGGCGCCGGCGGAGGCGGGCACACCGCCCGTCGCGACGCCCGCCGCACCCGCCGAGCCTGCCGAGACGCCGCCACCAGCCCCAACGCCGACGCCGTCCGCAACGCCGCCCGCACCTCCCCCACCCCCCGTATCCACTCCGCCTGCGCCCGCGTACGTGCCGCCGCATGAGCACCATCTGCGCGTCTCGCCGCTCGCACGCCGCGCGGCCGAGGAGCTCGGCGTCGACCTGAGCGCGGTGGCCGGCAGCGGCCCGGGCGGGGCGATCACGAGGGACGACGTCGAGCGCGCGGCCGCCGGCGGGCCCGCCGAGCCGGGCGACCGGGCGGCGGCGATGCGCCAGGCGATCGGCGCGCTGATGGCGCGCTCCAAGCGGGAGATACCCCACTACTACCTGCAGACGCAGATCGACATGAGCAGGGCGCTCGCGTGGCTGGAGGAGGAGAACCTGCGACGGCCGATAGCGGAGCGGCTGCTGTCCTCGGCGCTGCTGCTGAGCGCCACGGCCAGGGCGACGGCCGCGACGCCGGCGCTGAACGGCTTCTGGGTCGACGACGCGTTTCGCCCGGCCGAGGGGGTCCACCTCGGAGTGGCGATCTCGCTGCGCGGCGGCGGCCTGGTCGCCCCGGCGCTGCACGACGCCGACCGCATGACGCTGGACGAGCTGATGGCCGGTCTGCGCGACCTCGTGGCGCGCGCACGGGCGGGCAGGCTGCGCGGCTCGGAGATGTCCGATCCGACGATCACGGTGACGAACCTGGGCGACCAGGGGGTCGATCTGGTGCACGGCGTGATCTACCCGCCGCAGGTGGCGCTGGTCGGCTTCGGCGCGGTCCGCGAGCGGCCGTGGGCCGTTGACGGGATGATCGGCGCGCGGCCGATCGTGACCGCGACGCTCGCGGCCGACCACCGCGCGAGCGACGGGCATGCGGGAGGCCGCTTTCTGACACTGATCGACCGCGAACTTCAGAAGCCGGAGGAGCTATGAACGAACAGGAGCTGCACGACGTGGTGATCCGGGCCTTGACCCAGGTCGCCCCGGACGTCGACCCGGCCGCGATCGATCGCGAGACGAGCCTGGCCGACCAGCTGGACCTCGACTCGATCGACTTCCTGAACGTGCTCGTCAGCGTGCACGAGCAGACGGGCATCGAGATTCCCGAGCGCGACTACCCGAAGCTCTCGACGCTCGAGGATGCGGTCGCGTATCTGCTCGCGGCACAGCGCGGGGACGCCGGGTCGGGCGCGTAACCTCCCTGCGATGACACCCCTGGCCGACCTCCTCGACCGGCTGCGACTCCGCCGCCAGCCGCCGGGGCGGGCGGCCGCGGCGGTGGGCGTGCCGGCGGTGGAGCCCGACGTCGCCGCGGAGCTCGCGCCCCTGTTCGGCCGGCTCGACGAGATCGACGCCGAGGCGGCCGCGATCGTGCAGGCGGCCCGCTCGCGGGCGGCGGCGATCGAGCGCGACGGCGAGCGAGAGGCCGAGCGGATCCTCGATCGGGCGACCCGCGAGGCGATGCTCGAGGCGGATCGCGTGCACCGGGAGCGGCGCGAGGCGGCCGAGCTGCAGGCGCGGACGATCCTCGCGGACGCCAGCTCAGAGGCGGAGCGCCTGCGCGAGCGCGCCGCGCAGCGGACGCCGAGCGTCGTCGAGGACGTGCTGGGGCTGCTCGTTCGGGGGTCCGGTTGAACGCCGAGTGGATCGCGGGCACGGTGCGCGGCAGGCTGCTGCTCGAGCGCCGTCTGGGGGAGGAGCCCGCCCGCGGCGTGGCCGCGCAGAGCTCGTTCGCGGCGGCTCATCGCCTGCTGCTGGCAAGCCCGTACGGTCGCGAGCTCGGCGCCGTGCGGGAGCTCGCGCCCGCGCAGCGCGCCGTCGCCGCGACCGCGCTGTGGCACCTGCGCATCCTCGCCGGCTGGCTGCCGCCGGGCGGCGCGGTGCTGCTGCGCGCCCTCGCCGCGTGGTACGAGCTCGCGAACATCGAGCACCACATCGCGTGGATCGTCACCGGGGCCGATCCGCCGCCACCGTTCGCGCTCGGCGCCCTCGCCGCCGCGTGGCCCCGCGTCGAGCCGACGCGCAGCCTCGCCGAGGTCCGCACGGCGCTCGCCGCCTCGCCCTGGGGCGAGCCGGCGAGCGAAGAGCCGGCCGCCCTGCACCTGGCGCTGCGGGCCGGATGGGCGCGGCGGGTGATCGACCATGCCGGCGCGGCGCGCGAGTGGGCGCAGGCGGCCGTGGCGCTGCTGGTGGCGCGCGAGCTGCTGTTCGCCGCGGACGAGGATCCGCGCCGGCTGCTGACGCTGCCGGGGGTGAGCGCGAGCTGGCTGTCGGCGTCGAGCGTGCCGGAGCTCGCCGCACGCCTGCCCGCGAGGATCGGCTGGGCGTTGCGCGACGTGGAGCGGCCCGAGGAGCTGTGGCGCGCGGAGCTGGGCTGGTGGCGGCGGGTCGAGGACGACGCGCAGGGGCTGATGCGAAGCCCGATCGGGTCGCCCGCGCTCGTGGCCGGGATCGTCGCGCTGCTCGCGGCCGACGCGCGGCGCGCCGGCCAGGCGCTGGCGATCGCCGCGCTCGGCGGTGCGCAGCGGATGCGGGAGCGCGCGGATGCCGCGGTCTGAGACGCTCGTGCCCGCGCGCATGCGCCGGGTCGCGATCGTGGCCGCCCGGCCGCGCCTGCGCGACGCGCTCGCCGAGGTGGCTGACGCCGGCACGGTCGAGTTGAGCGGAGCGCTCGCGCCGGCCGCCGGCGAGGCGGTCGAGGCGTTGCGGCGCCTCGAGCGCACGGCGGGAAGACTGGATGAGACCTCGCGCCCGCGCCTGCGCCGCCGCGCGCCGGAGGTGGCCGAGCTCGAGCGCCGCGGCGCCCGCGAGCTGCTCGCGGGCGAGGTCGCCCTGCGCCAGCGCGCCGAGCGGGCGATCGCGCACGACGGCTTCGCGCTGCTCGCCGGCTGGACGCCCCAGCATGAGCTGGGCGCGCTGCGCGAGCGCCTGTCGGGCGTCGGCGCGGGCCTCGTCGAGCTCGCCCTGCCGCGCACCGAGACGCCGCCGACGCTGCTCGTGCCCGTGCGTCTCGCGCGCCCGTTCAGGCTGCTGATCGAAACCTACGGCGCCGTCCCCTACGGCGACGTCGACCCGACGCCGTTCGCGGCGCCGATCTTCTTCCTCATGTTCGGGATGATGTTCGGCGACGCCGGCGACGGGCTGCTGCTGATCGCCGCCGCGCTGCTGCTGCGCCGCACCAGCGACCCGCGCCTGGCGAGCGCGCGGCGACTGTGGCCGTTCCCGGCGGTGGCGGGCGCCTGCGCGGCCGTGTTCGGCCTGCTCTACGGCGAGTTCTTCGGGCCGACCGGGATCGTGCCGGTGCTGTGGCTGAAGCCGCTCGATCACCCGACGACGCTGCTGCTGATCGGCGCGGCGATCGGGATCGTGCTGCTGCTCGGCGCGCACGCGCTCGGCGTGGCCAACCGCCTGCGCGAGCACGGGCCGCGCGCGGCGCTGCTGGCGCCGTCCGGCGTCGCCGGCCTGCTGGTGCTGATCGGCGGTGTGCTGCTGGTGGCCGGGCTCGCCTATGCGCCGGCGCTCGCGGTGGCGGGCGCCGCCGTCGTCACGGCGGGCGCGCTGCTGCTGTACGCGGGCTTTCGCGCCGAGTCCCCGAGCGGAGCGCTGGGGGTGCTGCAGCGGCTGATCGAGCTGTTCGACGCGCTGCTGCGCACCGGCTCCAACGTGCTGTCATTCACGCGTCTGGCCGCGTTCGGCCTGATGCACGCGGCGATCGGCGAGGTCGTCGTCGACGGCACCCGCGCGCTGGCGGGGAGCCCGGCTGGCTATGTGGCGGCGGCGCTGCTGTTCGTGGTCGGCAGCGCACTGGCGTTCGCGCTGGAGACCCTCGTCGTGGGGGTCCAGGCGCTGCGCCTCGAGTACTACGAGCTCTTCTCGCGCGTGTTCGTCGAGGAGGGACGTCCGTTTCGACCCTGGAGCATCCCGCTCCTGACTGATGAGGAGGCACCATGACGCTGTTCCTACTGCTCGGTCTGCCCGTCGCGACGGTGGGCGCGCTGTTCTGCCAGATGGTCCTGCGCAGGGACGTGGCGCAGGGCGCGCGACGGCTGATCGCGCTCAACGGGCTGCTCGGCCTCGGCGCCTTCGCCGTCCTCGGGCTGCTCGCGCTCGGGGTCGCCGAGCCGGCGAGCGCTGCCACCGCGGCATCGCACAACGGCCAGAGCGGCGCGTTCATCGGCGCAGGGATCGCGGTCGGGGCGTCGACGATCGGGGCCGGCGTGGCCGTCGCGTACACCGGCTCGGCGGCGCTCGCCGCGGTCTCCGAGAAGCCGGAGATGTTCGGGCGCGCGATGGTCGTGGTGGGGCTCGCCGAGGGGATCGCGATCTACGGGCTGATCATCGCCGTGATCCTGATCGGCAAGGTATGAGCACGGTGGCGGCGATCGGCGAGGAGCAGCGGGTGCGCGGCTTCGCGCTGGCCGGCGTCGGCGTGGTGGCGGCCGCGGACGAGGCCGCGGCGCGCGCCGCGTGGGAGGCGCTCGACGACGACGTCGGCCTCGTGATCCTCACGCCCGCGGCCGCGCGGGGACTCCGCGAGGAGCTCGCGAGCGCCCCGCGGCGCCTGTGGGTGGAGCTGCCCGCATGACGGCGCCCGCGGAGCGGGATCCCTGGGGGCCGGTCCGCGGCATGGCGCTGGCCGACGCGCACGCCGGAGCGGAGCGCCTGCTCGCCGAGGCGCATGAGCGCGCCGCCGCAACCCTGACCGCGGCCCGCGGGCGCGCCACGGCGCTGCGCGAGGACACGCTCGCAGCCGCACGCGAGGCGGCCGACGAGGACGCGCGGCGGGTGCTGGCCGGCGCGCGCGCGAGCGCCCACGAGCTGCTGCTGTCGGTGCGCCGGGAGGTCTACGCCACGGTCACCAGCGACGTCGCCCGGCGGGCGTCGAGCCGCCGTGAGGACTACAGGGCGCTCACCGAGCGGCTGATCGAGGACGCGCGCCGGCGCCTGGGGGCGGACGTCGAGATCGCCGACGCGCCCGACGGCGGGATCATCGCCCGCGCTCCGGGCCGTCAGCTCGACTACTCGCTTTCGACCCGGGTCAGGCGCTGCCTGGCGCGGCTGGACGACGAGGTGGCGGCGCTGTGGAGCTGAGCGCCGGCACGATCACCCGCGTGAACGGGCCGATCGTCGAGGTCGTGGGAGCGCGCGGCCTGCGCGTCGCCGAACTTGTGAGCGTCGGCCCGCAGCGGCTGGCGGGCGAGGTGCTGTCGCTGGCGGGCGAGAGCGCGACGGTGCAGGTGTACGAGGAGACCTCCGGGCTGCGCCCGCGCGAGGCGGTCACCGCGACCGGGCGCCCGCTCAGCGCCGAGCTGGGCCCCGGCCTGCTCGGCGGCGTCTTCGACGGGATGCTGCGGCGCCTGCAGGACGCGGGGCCGTGGCTGGAGCCTGGAACCCTCGCCGGCGCGCTGGACCCCGATCGACGCTGGCGCTTCACCCCGAGCGCTCGCGCCGGCGATCGCGTGGAGCCGGGCCACCTGCTCGGCACGGTGCCGGAGACCGACGCGATCGCCTACCGCGCGCTCGTCCCGCCCGAGCTCGCCGGCACGGTGCAGTCGATCGCGCGGGAGGGCGAGGTGACGGTCGGCGAGACGATCGCGACCGTCGACGGACACGAGATCGCGCTGGCGCACGCGTGGCCCGTGCGCCGCCCGCGGCCGGCCGCCGCGCGCCTGCCCTCCGGGCGCCCGCTGATCACCGGCCAGCGCGCCGTCGACCTGCTGTTCCCGCTCTGCCAGGGCAGCACCGCGGGGGTGCCGGGCGGGTTCGGCACCGGCAAGACGCTGCTGCTGCAGCAGATCGCCAAGTGGTGCGACGCCGACGTGATCGTGTACGTCGGCTGCGGCGAGCGCGGCAACGAGCTCGCGGAGCTGCTCGAGGACTTCGCCGAGCTCGAGGACCCGCGCACCGGCGAGCGCCTGATGGAGCGCACGGTCACGATCGTCAACACCTCCAACATGCCGCTGCTCGCGCGCGAGGCCTCCATCTACACGGGCGTGACGGTCGCCGAGCACTACCGCGACATGGGCTACGACGCGGTCGTGATCGCCGACTCGACCTCGCGCTGGGCGGAGGCGCTGCGCGAGTCGGCGGCGCGCACCGAGGAGCTGCCCGCCGAGGAGGGCTACCCGCCCGAGCTGTCCTCGACGCTCGCGGCGTTCTACGAGCGCGCCGGGCGCTTCCAGACGCTGGGCGGCGGAGAGGCGTCGGTGACGATCCTCGGCGCCGTCTCGCCCCCGGGCGGGGACCTGGCCGAGCCGGTCACCGCGCACACGCGGCGGTTCGTGCGCACCGTGTGGTCGCTCGACCGCCAGCTCGCCTACGCGCGCCACCATCCGGCGATCAGCTGGACCGACTCCTCCTCGCGCGACGCGGAGGCGGTCGCGGACTTCGAGGCCGAAGCGGGCGACGCCGACTGGGCGCGGCGGCGCCATGAGGCCCTGCAGCTGCTGCTCGACGCCGAGCGGATCGAGTCGGTCGCCCAGCTGACCGGCGTCGAGAGCCTGCCCGCGGCCGAGCGCGTGATCATGATCTCGGCGCGGCTGCTGCGCGAGGGGGTGCTCCAGCAGAGCGCGCTGAGCGCCAACGACCGCTACTGCGCCCCCGCCAAGCAGGCCGCGCTGCTCGCGCTGGTGCTCGACGTGCACGGGGCGCTGCTGGCCGCGATCGACCGGGGCGCGCCGATCGAGCGCGTGCAGGAGCTCGACCTCTCCGACGTCGCGCGCGTGCGCGACGAGTGCCCGCCCGAGGAGGTCGATCCGATCCAGCGGCTGGGGTCCGAGCTGCAGAGCCGCATCGGCCAGCTGCGATGAGCGCCGCGGGCACGCCGGGCGAGGGACGCGAGCCGGAGTCGGCCGGCGGGGGCCGGGAGCAGGAGCTCGCGCAGCTGCCGCCGCAGCCGATCGAGTACAGCTCGACCGCCTCGCTTCGCGGGCCGCTGATGGTCGTCGAGGGCGTGCGGGACGTCGGCTGGAACGAGGTCGCCGAGATCCGCATGGCCGACGGCGAGGTGCGCCACGGCGTGGTCCTCGACGTCCACCTCGATCACGCGGTCGTGGAGGTGCTCGAGGGCACGGCGGGCATGGGGCTGGACGCGGTGCGCACGGCGTTCGCAGGAGCTCCGATGAGCGTGCCCGTCACCGAGGAGTGGCTCGGCCGGGTGTGCGACGGGCGCGGCGAGCCGCTCGACGGGGGCCCGCCGATCCTCGGCAGCCGCCGCCGCGAGGTCGCCGGCACGCCGATCAACCCCGCCGTGCGCATTCCCCCCAGCGAGCCGATCATCACCGGCATCAGCGCGATCGACGGGCTGGCGACGCTCGTGCGCGGCCAGAAGCTGCCGATCTTCTCGGTCGGCGGCCTTCCCCACCTGGAGCTCGCCGCGCAGATCGCCGTGCAGGCGCACGTCGCGGGCGAGCCGTTCGCGGTCGTGTTCGCGGCGCTCGGGGTGACCCACGCCGACGCGGCGGCGCTGCGCGCGACGCTCGAGGCGCGCGCGGACGAGCGCGAGGCGGTGCTGTTCCTCAACACGGCCGACGACCCCGTGGTCGAGCGCCTGACGACGCCGCGGCTGGCGCTGACGGTCGCCGAGCACCTCGCGTTCGACCTCGGCCGCCACGTGCTCGTGGTGCTCGCCGACCTCACCAACTACTGCGAGGCGGTGCGCCAGGTGTCGGCCGCCCGCGGCGAGGTCCCGAGCCGCCGCGGCTACCCGGGATACCTGTACAGCGACCTCGCGTCGCTGCTGGAGCGCGCCGGGCGCATCAAGGGTCTCGCGGGTTCCATCACGCAGCTGCCTGTGCTGACGATGCCGGCGGGCGACATCACGCATCCGGTCCCCGACGTGACCGGATACATCACCGAGGGCCAGCTCGTGTTGAGCCCCGAGCTGTACGCTCGGGGGATCACACCGCCGTTCGATGCGCTCGCGTCGCTCTCGCGGCTGATGCGCCACGGTGCCGGTCCCGGCATGACCCGCGATGACCACCTGGAGATCTC
>JBKQHH010000262.1:0-6713 GCA_052148875.1 Solirubrobacteraceae bacterium | reverse complement strand
CGGGGTCCGGTGGGGTAGCACACCGGACCCCGGTCGATCTTCCCACCGAGCGTGCACGCGCCGCGCCGGCGTCGCGTGTGCCGGCGTCGGGTGTGCCGGCGTCGCGTGTGCCGGGATCGCGCGTGCCGGGATCGCGTGTGCCGGGATCGCGCGTGCCGGGATCGCGCGTGCCGGGATCGGGCGCGCCGCTCGGGTTGGTGGCGCTGACGGCGGCGCTGATCGCGGTGTGGCTGGCGGTCGACCCGCGCACGCCGGATCTGGCGGCGCAGGTCTACCGCGTGGCTCTCTTTCGCCAGATCGGGTTCGCGGTGTGGGACGAGCACTGGTACGCCGGCCACGGCCTGCCCGCGTACAGCCTGATCTACCCGCCGCTGGCGTCGCTGCTGGGCATGCGCGTGCTGGCGGCGCTGTGCGTGCTGGCGTCGAGCGTGCTGTTCGCGCGGCTGGCGCGCTCGGCGTACGGCGAGGCGGCGCGCTGGGGTGGGGCGTGGTTCGCGGTGGCGGCGCTCGGCGACGTGTGGATCGGGCGCCTGACGTTCGCGCTGGGGGTCTCGCTCGCGCTGGCGGCGGGCCTGGCGTTGATGCGCGAGCGCTGGCTGTGGGCGGGCGCGCTGGCGGCGCTGTGCGCGGCGGCGAGCCCGGTGGCGGGAGCGCTGCTGGGCCTGGCGGGCCTGTCGGTGGCGCTCTCGCGGCGCTCGCCGCGGGCGCTGCTGACGCTGGCGGGCCCGGCGGCGGCGGTGGTGCTGGCGCTGGCGGCGCTGTTCCCGGAAGGCGGCTACGAGCCGTATCCGATCCGGTCGTTCGCGGCGACGCTGCTCGTGGTGCTGGCGTTCCTGTGGGCGCTGCCGCCGGCGGCGCGGACGCTGCGGATCGGGGCGTGGGTGTACGCGCTGGCGTGCGTGGCGTGCCTGGCGGTGCACTCGCCGATGGGCAGCAACATCGAGCGCTACGCGGTGCTGCTGGCGGGGCCGCTGCTGCTGTGCGCGCGGCTGTCCGCGCCGCGCGAGGAGGGCGCGAGCGCCCTCTCGCGCCGGCGCTCGGCGCCGGCGGCCGCGGCGGCGGCGCTGTGCGCGATCGCGGTGTGGGTGGTGTGGGGGCCGGTGCGCGAGACGCTGGCGGTAGCGGGCAGCGAAGCGACGAGCGCCGCGTACTACGCGCCAGTGGAGCGCTTCCTGGAGCGCGTGCAGGCCCCGCCGGCCTCGCCGGTGCGCGTGGAGGTGCCGCTGACGCGCTCGCACTGGGAGGCGGCGGAGCTGGCGCCGAGCGTGTCGCTGGCGCGCGGCTGGGACAAGCAGATGGAAACCCGCTTCGACGGCGTGCTGCTGGCGCGGGGATTGACGGCGGCGGGCTACGAGCGCTGGCTGCATGAGGAGGCGGTCGCGTACGTGGCCCTCCCGGACGTGCCGCTGGACCCCTCGAGCGCGCAGGAGGGGCGCCTGATCCGCGGTGGCCTGCCGTACCTGCGCGAGGTGTTCGCGAGCGCGCACTGGCGCATCTTCGAGGTGCTCTCGCCGACGCCGCTCCTCTCCGGCCCCGGGCGGCTGACGTCGCTGGGGCACGACTCGTTCTCGCTGCGCGCACGCACGCCGGGCAGGTTCGTGGTGCGCGTGCGCTTCACGCGCTACTGGACGCTCACGCGCGGCGCCGGCTGCGTGGCGCCGGCGCCGGGCGGGTGGACGGCGGTGAGCGTGAGCGCGCCGGGCACGGCTGTCGTGAGCGCGAGCTTCTCGCTGTCGCGGGCGTTCGGCTCCGCGGGCTCGTGCACCCGGAGCCGCTCTGCGTGAGAATGTCGTGAGAGTGAGAGTGGGGGAGTCGTGAGCGTTGGAATGTCATGAGCGGGCGGGCGCTCACGCGATCGGTCGTCACACGCGTCGGTGTGCTGTGTGCCGGCGCGCTCTGCGTGCTCGCGGCCCTGGGGTGCGGGAGCGCCGGTGGCGGCTCGCAGGCGAGCAACGGTGCGGCTCACGAACGCTCGCGGCAGGCGGGCGAGAGCTCCGGGCAGAGGGCGGGGGCGGGAGCGGGAGCACGAGCTGCGGGTGCGCCTGCGCTCTACCGCTGGCTGGTGCGGACCGAAGGCGCGCCACCGTCGATCGTCGCCGAGAACCGCGAAGCGGGGACGACCGCGTGGCGCCTGCCCGGTCCGGCGTATGCGATCGGCGGCGTGGCGCGCGGTGCGATCGCCGGGTACGTCGCCGAGCAGTCGATCGCGCCGGGTGAAGTGCAGCGCGTGTACGTGCAGGCCCCACGCGCGCGCACGGTGACGCTGCAGGTCTACCGCATGGGCTGGTACGGGGGGCGCGGCGGCAGGCTCGTGCTGCGCAGCGCGGCGCTGCCGGCGAGCAGCCAGCCGCCGTGCGCCCATCGCCTCACGACCGGCCTGACGGAGTGCCGCTGGCACGCGACGCTCAGCTTCGCGATTCCGACGGCGCTGGCGAGCGGCGTGTACATCGTCAAGCTGCACGCCTCGACGGGCGCGGAGAGCGACTGCCTGTTCGTGCTGCGCCCCGCGCACCCGCCGCCGCTGCTCGTGGAGATCCCGACGGCCAGCTACGAGGCGTACAACGCGTGGGGAGGCGACAGCCTGTATCCGGGCGGGCGCAAGCTCGTGGGCGTGACGGGGACGACGCAGGGCGTCGAAGTCTCGTACGACCGCCCGTACGAAAGCCAGACCGGGGCGGGGCAGTTCTTCATCCGCGACGTGGCTGTGGTGCGCTTCCTCGAGCGCTACGGCTATCCGGTGGGGTACACGACGATCGAGTCGATCGACGGCGATCCCGCGCAGGTATGGGATCCCGCCCACCCATCCACCCACCCGCGGGCGCTGATGGACGTGGGGCACTCCGAGTACTGGTCGGCGGGCGACGCGCGCGCGTCCGCCCGCGCTCGCGACAGGGGCACGAGCCTGATCTTCATCAGCTCCGACACGATGGCCTGGCGGGTCCGCTTCGCGCCCGCGACCGCCGCCTCCAGCCAGGCGGGCGAACCCGACCACCGGATCATCGCGTACAAGGAGTTCGCGTCGCTGGACCCCGACCGCGCGGACCCCACGGGGCTGTTCCCCCTCGGCGGGGCGCAGCTCGTGGGCAGCGCCTACGACGGCTGCATCACCCCCCGCGTGGAAGTGCCCGGACCGCCGATCTACCGCTACTACGCGTGGCGGCCGTCGCCGAGCCTGCAGCCAGGGTGGCTGTTCGCCGGGACGGGCATCACCGCCGCGACGAGCATCCCGGGGATCGTCGGCTACGAGCTCGACGAACGCACGCCGGCGACGCCGCCGGGCACGACGCTGGTGGGCGCGGGCACGGGCGTGCCGTGCATGACGGAGTCCGAGCCCTCGCCAGTGCGCGGCAGGCTGGCGGAGACGACGCTGTACACGGCGCGCTCTGGAGCGCTGGTGTTCGCGACGGGGACGCTCGGCTGGGAGTACGCGCTCTCGCCCGTGCCGCAGGCCTCGCCCGACGCGCCGCTGGCGCCGGACCCGCGGGTGGTGGCGATGACCCGCAACCTGCTGGCGCGCGTGCTCGCGGGCCAGGGTTAGCGCTATTCGGGCGCGAGCGCGAACAGGCCGCTGTAGCCGGTGAGGTAGATGTCGCTGCCGTCGCTGATCACGGGATCGAACGCGCCGGTGTCCGCTTCGAACGCCACGCGCCCGGTGGAGATGCCGAGGCCGTAGCTGCGGTGCTGGCCGAGGTCGGCGAAGTAGACGATGCGCCCGACGATCGTGGCCGAGCCGGAGATGCGCCCGTGCGCGTCGAACTGCCAGCTGATGCGCCCGGTGCGGGCGTTGAGCGCGTAGAAGGTGCCGTTGTAGGAGCCGAGGTAGACGGTCGGCCCGATCCCGGGGGCGTTGGCGACGGCGGGCGAGGCGTAGACGTAGGCGCCGGTCTGCACGGCCCAGTCGAGCCTCCCGGTGGAGGCGTCGTAGGCGTAGACGCGCCCGTCGGTGTTGCCGAGGAAGACGCGCCCGTAGACGACGGCGGCGGTGGAGTAGAAGGTGCCGCTGCCGAGCAGCGCGCCTTCGGAGCTGCTGACCCACAGCGCCCGCCCCGTCTGCTCGGAGACGGCCTGCACGTGCCCGGAGTAGTCGCCGAAGTACAGGATGCCGCCGGACAGCGTGGGGCTGGCCTTGACGGCGCCGGCCGCGTGGTAGGTCCAGAGAACCGCCCCGTCGCGGTCGTCGAGCGCGTAGACGATCCCGTTCTGGGAGCCGAAGAACAGGCGGCCGCGGTCGATCAGGGGGGAGGACTCGCTCGGGCTGGGCAGGCCGCGCCACCAGCGGATCGCGCCGTTGGCGCTGTTCAGGGCGATCACGCGACCGGGGCTCGCGGGATGCCCGCTGGAGAGGATGGTCACGTAGACGGTGTTGGCGGTGACGGCCGGCGAGGAGGCGGACAGCTGGCCGAGGCGCCGCGTCCAGATGACGCGCCCGGTGCGCTTGTCGACCGCGACCAGCACGGCGTCGTCGGCGAGCTGGAAGATGTCGTTCCCGTAGATCACCGGTGGGAACTCCAGCAGCGCGCCGTCGTTGTGCGCCCACAGGCGCTTGAAGGGCGGACGCACGCGTTCGGAGGCGGGAAAGAAGCGCGTGTGGTCCTTGTCGTAGCCGTACAGCGGCCAGGCGAAGCGCGCGGGACCGCGGGTCGGCAGCGTGGGGGTGGGCTGGGGCACGAAGCGCGCGTGCGGGTGGTAGATGCTGCCGGTGCGGTTGCGCTCGTAGAGGTAGCCGCCGAGCGCGGCTGCGGCGAGCAGGACGACGAGCGCGGCCAGCGCGGCGCGCAGGCGCGTGGAGCCGGGGAACGGGCGCCTGCGGTGGTCGCTCACCGGCTCGGAGCGCCGCTCAGGCTGCGAGCTTGCGGGAGGACCTGCCGGCGGGTGCGTTCGAGGTTGGCGGCTCGTCCAGCGGCAGGCCGGGCGCAGCCGTCCGCTGCGGCTGCTCGCGGCGGGTCTCGCCGCCGCGCCGACCGGCGCGCCCGGACGAGCGTCGGGCGGAGCGTGCGATCAGGCGAGCGACGCTCATCGCGAGCAGCCACAGCCAGGCGACGGCCAGCGGCGGCAGGGTCAACCCGGAGACGAGCGCGAGCACGTCGTGGTTGCCGTTCAGCGACCAGTTCCACAACAGGTAGTCGCCGACGGCGAGTCCGGTAACGAAGACCAGCGGCCTGTGGGACACGCACTGAACCCTAGAGGTGTTCGGGGACGGATGGCGGGCGGGGGTGCCGGCGCCTATGATCGCTCGCCGTGAACGGTGCACGGGAGGGGTCGACGGGACAGCGGTCGGAGGTGTTCGCGGGCGGGCTGCTGGGCGGCCGGGTTGCGCTGGTGACGGGAGGCGGCACGGGCCTGGGCAAGGCGAGCGCGCTTGAGCTGGCGCGCTGCGGCGCGGGCGTGACGATCGCCGGGCGGCGCGCCGAGGTGCTCGAGGCGGCGGTCGCGGAGATCGGCGAGCTCGCCGGCGCGGCCGCCGGGGCGGCGGCGGGCGCGGTCGACTGGATCGCGGGGGACGTGCGCGAGCGTGGGGAGGCGCGCCGGCTCGTGGAGACCGTGCTGGAGCGCCGCGGGCGCCTGGACGTGCTCGTGAACAACGCAGGCGGCCAGTTCTTCAGCCCGGCGGAGCTGATCGTGGCGAAGGGCTGGCGGGCGGTGTGGCGGCTGAACGTGGAAGGGATGCTGAACATGTCCGAGGCGGCGTTCGAGCTGGCGCTGGAGCCGGCGGGCGGGGGGACGGTCGTGAACGTGACGCTGTCCCCCCACCACGGGATGCCGGGGATGGCGCACTCGGGCTCCGCGCGCGCGACGGTGGAGGCGCTCACGCGCGAGTACGCGCGGCGCTGGGAGCCCGCGGGCGTGGCGGTGACGGCGGTGGCGGCGGGGCACTTCGACACGGAGGTGCTGTCCAAGTACCCGGCGAGCGTGCGCGCGGGCGCGTCGCGCACGGTGCCGCTGCAGCGCCTGGGCACGGTCGCCGAGCACGCGTGGCTGGTCGCGCTGCTCGCGTCGCCGCTGGGACGGGCGTTCAACGGCTCGACGATCACGCTGGACGGCGCGCGCGACAACTGGTGCGGACCGTGGCCGCCCCCGGGCCTGGCGGACGAGTCGGGCGAGGTGCCGACGGAGGAGCGGCGGTAGGCGGGGCAGCGGCCGGGGGAGAGCTGGCCGGCGGAGCGGGCGACGCGCCGGACGGCGAAGCGGCGGGCGAAGCGGCGGACGGGGATCGAACCCGCATCATCGCCTTGGAAGGGCGAGGCTCTACCATTGAGCTACCACCGCGCGAGCGAACCGGGCCCGAAGGGCGGTTCGTCGACGATGACAGTTTGCACAAACGACGTCGCACTTTGCGATCTCGTCGAGCACGGTTCGCGAGCATCCGGATGGCTTCAGCGCGTGCGGCTGCATGTCCGTAGACTCAAGGATGCCGCGGGGAGTGGCGCAGTCTGGTAGCGCACCCGGCTGGGGGCCGGGCGGTCGCAGGTTCAAATCCTGTCTCCCCGATAGCCGAAGGGCCCAAGACATTGGGCCCTTCGGCCGATAAGAGCCTCCGAGGCATGACGTTGGGGTCCAATTTGGGGTCCAATGTCGGCCGCCGCCAGTAACGGGGCTGGACCGCCGTCCGGGGCGTTAACGGCCATGAGGGGGTATGCAATTCGATGCCTGCACAGTCGGCTCGATCTCTCGTAGGCGCCTCAGAGGCGTCCGCCGGGGCGAGAGCGGAGCCG
>JBKQHH010000261.1:0-24911 GCA_052148875.1 Solirubrobacteraceae bacterium | reverse complement strand
CCTTTCAGCCTCCCCGAAGGCCGGCAGCAGCGGCATGTCGACGGTCTGGTCGTAGCGATAGTCGTAGTCCGCGCAGGCGCAGCCGAACGCCGAGAAGCCGGCAGCCCAGGCGGGCACGAGCACTTCGCGGTAGCTCACTCCATCGGTGTAGCCGGCGACATGCAGAGGGCCGCCGCCCCCGTAGCACAGAAGCGTGTAGTCGGCGGGCGAGTAGCCCTTGCCGAGGATCCGCCCGACGGCCTCGTTCTTGAGCGTCTGCTCGAACAGCTCGATGACGCCGGCCGCCGCCTGCTCGAGCCCCAGGCCGAGCGGCGTCGCGATCTGGCTCTGGACCGCCGCGCGCGCGCGCTCGACGTCCAGCTCGACCTCGCCGCCGAGGAAGTACTCGGGGTTCAGGCGACCGAGCACCAGGTTCAGATCGGTGACCGACACGGTGTCGAGACCGCCCTGCGCCCAGCACACGCCGATCCGCGAGCCCGCCGAGTCGGGCCCGAGCTCGGGGCGGTTGGAGTTGGGGTTCACGCGCACGAACGACCCGGTGCCGGCGCCGATCGAGTCGATGCGCACGAGCGGGATGTTCAAGACGAAGCGCGCGATGTCGGGCGTCTGCGTGATCTCGAAGCGCCCGTCGGTGATCAGCGCGATGTCGAAGGAGGTGCCGCCGATGTCCGTGCACAGGACGTTGCGCAGGCCCATCCGCTGGGCGAGCGCCTGCCCGCCGACGACGCCTCCGACCGGGCCGGAGACGAGCGTTCGCCCGAGCTCCTTCGCCTCGATCGAGACCGTGCCGCCGTGCGCGGCCATCACGCGCAGCTCGAACGGGGCGCCGTGCTGCTTGGTGACATCGCGCACCGTCTTCAGCGTCGCGCGCGAGGGCTCCGCGGCGTATGCCTCGATCACGGTGGAGTTCAGGCGCGGCAGGTCGCGTCGCATCGGGTAGAGCTCGGAGGACAGGAAGACGGGCACGGCGCCGTCGATTCCGCGCCTGGCCTTCTCGCGCTCGACGATCTCCGCCACGCGCGCCTCGTGCGCGGGGTTGCGATAGGAGAACAGCAGTGAGACGACGATGCCCTGCACGCCCTCGTCGAGCAGCTCGGCCGCCGCGTCGCACGCGTCCTGCTCGCGCAGCGGCAGGACCTCGTCGCCGAACACGTCGACGCGGCCGCGCACGCCCTTCATCAGCGCGCGCGGGACCAGCGGCTGGTTGTGGAAGTGCGTCGCGACGTGCAGGCGGTCGGAATAAGACAATCCGAGGTGCGTCTGGATGCCGCGCTCCAGGCGCAGGTAGTCCTCGTGCCCCGCGTTGACGATGCACCCGACCCGCAGGCCCTGGCGCTGGAGCAGCCGGTTGAGCATCGCCGTTCCCGAGTAGATGCCCGAGACGATCGCCGGGAAGCCCTCGTCCGGCGTCGAACTCCACTGGCCGAGCGCGTCGCGCGCCGAGGCCATGAAGCCGATCGACTCGTCCTCGGGGGTCGTCTGCGCCTTGCCCACCACGAACGAGCCGCGCCCGTCGACGATGAACGTGTCGGTCATCGTGCCGCCCGCGTCGATCGCAAGGACGCGGGGGACGCGCGCACCGTTCTGAGACATCCGACCTCCTCACCTCGCGCGACGGCTGCGGGCTGCTGCTGCCAACGCACGCATGTTCGCGTGGGCTGCCGGCCGTGTAATCCGCGGTTTTTACCCGCTCGAGGTCCGTTGAAAGCCGCAGCGGGACACGTGCGCTCAGGTCGGGCGTGCGCGTGCTGAGCAGATGTCCAAAGACGGCGCGAAGATGCTGGCCAGCGGGCCCTTCCGCGTGCGCGCGCGGGGGTGCACCCTGATATGCATGGCTGGCGATCCTGAGATCATTGGCGGACCCACCCCGATCCCCGTTCCTCGCGAGGGCGGTCTCTACCGCTGGAAGGTGCAGAACGGCCGCGCCGAACAGCACGTCTATGTTCAGATCGCCGGGTCGCTGAGGCCCGAGGCGTTCGAGGAGCCGCTGCGGTCGGGGATCGAGTCCAAGGGCGAGTCTGTGCTCCGCAAGCTGCTCGAGCGCGGCAACGTCCCGACGCGGATCAAGATCACCTCGGCGGGGATCACGGAAGTGGGCATCGACCGCCGCTCGCGTCCCTGCTCGGTCTGAGCTCCAGCGGGCGCGAGCCGAGGCCTTGGGCGCCGCTGAGCTCGTCGCGGGCTACGCGCCGGCGCGAATGAAGCGATCGGCGACGGCGAACGCCCGCTGCATGGTGCTCCAGTCGAGGTTCTCGGGGGTGTCGCTCGTCCAGTGGTAGTTGGAGGGGAACTTGGTCGCGTCGATCGACGCGAGCGTGACCGCGTCGTAGCCGCGGCGCAGGGCGATCAGCGCGTCGGTGGCGGCGATCGTGCGCAGCCCGCGCACGAGCTCGACGCCGGCCGCAGCGGCCGCCCTGGCCAGCCGCTCGCGGGCGGCGTCGCTGTAGTAGCGCATCCGCAGCATGCCCTCGGCCTCGACCAGCGTCAGCGTGGGGCTGCCGACGCACTCCAGGCACAGCACGGTCGTGCGGGCGGGGTCGAGCGTGGCGCGGTGGCGGCGGATGAAGCCCTGCATGCCCTCCATGAACGACTCCTCCGAGCCTGTCGACAGCAGCAGCACGCGCACGCCGCGCACCGGGCGCTCGGCCAGCGAGCGCGCTAGCGCAACGAGCACGGCGACCGCGCTGAGGTTGTCGTTGGCGCCGGGAACCACCTCGCTGCGGGCGATGTCGATCATCGCGCCGGTCGCGCACGCGGCCAGCAGCGAGCCCGCGCGCAGCAGGCGGGCGCGACCCAGGATGCCGCCGAGCGCCACGATCACCGGGCCGAGCCACGTCGCGTACATGATCGGAAGGCTCTGCTCGGAGCGCTCGTGCTGCTCTGGGAAGCGCTCGGCGAACAGCCGCGGCAGCGCCGGGTGGAATACCAGCCCACTGTGCGCGGCGTCGTGATGGGCCACCACGACGACCGTCTCGGCGCCGTCGGGGTCGCCGGCCTCGGCGACGACGTTGAACGTGTCGCGGTGCGGCATCGCCGCTCGCCTGAACCACAACCGCCCGCCGCTCACTTCATCCCAGATCGCCGCCGCCGCGCCCGCGCCGACACCGGCGGCCAGCAAGCGCATCCGGCGCGAGCGGTGCGCCGCGAGCCCCGCCAGTGCGACGCTGACGTTGAGCAGACCCAACGGCCACCAGTAGCCGCCGTGCGCGCGCTCGACCTCGACGCTCGCGCGATGGCCGTGCTCGCGCAGGCGCTCGGCGATCCACTCGGCCGCCCGGCGCTCACCGTCGGACGCGGACGGTCGCTCGAAGCTCGTGAGCTCGTCGACCACGCGCCTCAACTCCTGCTCGAGCCAGGGCAGCGCGTCAAGCTCGGAGCCGGCGCCTGAGGTGATCGAAACCATGCTCAGACGCTAACGCAACCGAGCGAATTCTCGCAATCTGCGAATTTCTTGACAGTGACCGACAATGCTGTATGGTTTTCCGCCATGCGACGTCTGGGGGGAATGGCGATTGGTCTGTTGGCGATGCTTGCGCTGCTGGCGCTGACCTCCGGCAGTGCCCTTGCGGCGACGTCGATTTCGGTCACCGAAACGACCGACGCACCCCTCGAATCCGGCGCGAGCACATGCGAAAGCACGGAAGTCGCCAAAGGCTGCACGCTGCGCGCGGCCCTGGAACTGGCAGATTCGGCCATCGGTCCGGAAATCACCGTCGATCTGCCGTCCGGAACCTTTGACGACACACTGGGGCCGCTCGAGATCGACCCTGGGACCGACGTGACCATCGTCGGCAAAGGTGAAGGGGTTACGATCATCGACGGCGAGAAACTCGGTGACGTCTTCGAAGTCGAACTGGGATCCTCGCTGACGCTCCGGGAAGTCACGGTCCGGGACGGAGAAGGAGATACCGGCGGTGGGATCTTCGTCCCCGAACTTGCCTCCGCGACGATCGAACAGTCGGCGATCGAAGAAAACGCAGCCAAAACTCAGGGCGGCGGGATCTACGGCGGATTTGGCGCATCGATCACGGTCAAGGATTCCCGGATCGCCAAGAACAAAGCCAGCCAGGGCGGCGGCGGGATCTACGGCGGCGGCAGCGACATAACGGTCGGACACTCGACGATTACGGAAAACGAAGCCGGTGACGGCGGCGGGATCTACGCGGAAGAAGACAGCGAAGTCACGGTCGACGAACAGTCGAAGATCACCGAAAACACCGCCGGTGACAACGGCGGCGGGATATCCGGCTACGAAGCTTTCACCGCGGTCGAGCAGTCGACGATCGCCAAGAACAAAGCCGGTGTGTACGGCGGCGGGATCGACGTCGCAAGCGGAGACGAGGAAATATCCGAACTCACGGTCGGCCAATCGGCGATCGAAGAAAACCACGCTGGCGAATATGGCGGCGGTATAGCCAGCGAAGAAGCCTACGTCACAGTCGAAGAACACTCGACGATCGCCCATAACAATGCCGACTACCACGGTGGCGGAATATACAGCGAAGGGGGCGAAGTCACGATCAAAGGCTCGACGATCGCGGCGAACGAAGCTGAATACTATGGCGGCGGGATAGACGGCCAGCGGAGCGTCATCACGGTCGAACAGTCGACGATCACCGAAAACAACTCTGTCGTCAGCGGCGGTGGCGGCATCGCGATCTCCAGAGAATACAGCGAGGACGAGGATTGTGAGCTAAGCGGCGAGCTCACGGTCAAGCAGTCCACGATCAGCTACAACCTGGGCGGCGCGGACGAAGAGGGGAACGGTGGAGGGATCTACGCGGAAACCTCGCTGGATAGCTGCGGCGATCATGTGCGTGCCGGCGCCTCCACGAAGCGCGCCTCTGCGGCGACGCCTCGGCGTTCCTCCTCCACGCACCGGGTCAGGCGCGCCGTCGTCGGGCGCCCCTCCGAAGAAGGTGGCGGGCTCACGGTGGAACAGTCCACCATCGCCCACAACGTGGCCGGCTGGAGCGGTGGCGGGATCTATGAGCGCGCAGGCGAGGATCCGATCGTCAACTCGACGATCGCCGACAACGCCGCCGGGGAGGAAGGCGGCGGTATGTACGTCGAGGACGACGACGTTGGAGTCCTGATCAGCGACACGTTCTCCGACAACACGACCGGATCCGACCATCTCGCCAACAACCTTGGCGCTGAAGAGTTCAGCACGATCTACCTGCGCAACACGATCCTCGCCGAGCAACCCGGCGAACACGAACAAAACTGCGACGGCGAAATCGAGTCGCTGAAGCCCGGTGACGGCTACAACCTGGACTATCCCTCCCAACCGAGCACCGACACTCCCAGCACCGACGCCTGCGGCCTGAGCGCCGAAGACCACGATCTCGTCGGCGTCGAACCAGGGCTCGCCGAAGGCCTTCAGAGCAACGGTGGTCCCACGCAGACGATCGCGCTGCTCTCCGGCAGCCCCGCGATCGGTGTCGTGCCGCTCGCCGAAGACTGCGACGAAGCCGAAGCTGGTCCGGACCTTGTCGACCAGCGTGGTGTGACACGTCCGGGCATTCCCGGCAAGGGCTGCGACATCGGCGCCTACGAGTACCAGGAAGGTGCGGCGACGACCGCAGCACCCAAACAAGAAGCCAAAAAAGAAGAAGCCAAAAAAGAAGTTCTTTCTGTGAAAATCGTCAGCCCGGCGCAGTGCGCGAGCCTTCGCGACATCACGATTCACATTCAGAACGTCAAGCAGCTCGGGATCGTCTCGGCGGTCGTCTCGATCGACGGTAAAGACAAGAGGACGCTGACGGGCAAGCACCTCCGCACCGCCATCAATCTGCGCGGCCTGCCCAAAGGCACGTTCACCATCGAGATCGTCGCCCACACCCGCAGCGGACGCACGCTCAGGGGCAAGCGGGTGTATCACACCTGCCACACCAAACTGCCCGGGCACTCCTACCTGCCTCTCTAGACGCAGCGGCGCTCGCGAGGCGCGCCAGAGCTCGCGTCGCGTGAGACGAGCTCGTGTCCTCGGTTACGAGCAGGGCATGCTTGTGTCAATTGGCATGAGTCGTCGCGGTGCGTCATTCGCTGAATCTCTTTAGCGACGCCAAATATTGGTTCGGTAGATATCCGGCGGTATGTCCGAGCACGTGCACCCCGCCCGCCGGGCGCTTTCGAAGGTCCCCGAGATAACGGTCCTGTTCTGGGTCGTCAAGATCCTCACGACCGCGATGGGCGAGTCCACCTCGGACTTCCTCAACCAGGCGCTCGGGCCGGCGGTCGCGGTGCCGATCATGCTGATCGTGCTCGGCGTCGCGTTGCGGCTGCAGTTCAAGGCACGGCGGTACGTTGCGTGGACGTACTGGCTGGTCGTCGTCGCGGTCGCGGTGTTCGGCACCAGCGCCGCCGACGCGCTGCACGTCGTACTCGGCATTCCCTACCTGATATCGACGTCGTTCTACCTCGTCGTGCTCGCGGGGATCCTGACCGCCTGGTATGCGAGCGAGAGAACGCTCTCGATTCACAGCATCCACACGCCGCGCCGCGAGGCGTTCTACTGGGCGACCGTGCTCGCCACGTTCGCGCTCGGCACCGCCGCCGGCGACATGACCGCCACGACAATGCACCTCGGCTTCTTCGCCTCCGGCGTGATGTTCGCCGTGTGGATCGCCGTGCCGGCCGTGGCGTACCTGCGCTTCGGCGTGAACGAGGTGCTCACCTTCTGGTTCGCCTACATCCTCACGCGGCCGCTCGGCGCGTCGTTCGCCGATTGGATGGCGGTCACGCACCACAACGGCGGCCTCGGTTTCACCACCGGGCCGGTCGCCGTCACGTTGACGATCCTGATCGTCGCCTTCGTCCGCTACCTGACCATCACCCGCATCGACGTCGAGGGCGAGCAGCCCGTCGCCGCGCAACTGGACCCCCGCTCGATCCTCGCTACTGAGCTGGACTGACCGCGCCCGACTCGCGTAGGGTTCGGCGCGTGAGCGGCCCAGCGCGAGCGGGGGGACTGGCCTACCGGGAGGCGGGACAGGAGACCGATCCGGCGGTCCTGCTCGTGCACGGCTACCCCGAGTCCTCGTACATGTGGCACAGCGCGCTGCCCGCGCTCGCCGACGCCGGCTTTCGGGCGCTCGCGCCGGACCTGCCCGGATACGGCGACTCCGAGCCCGCTGGGGTGGGCTCCGGCACGTGGGAGCGCCACGTCGAGGCGCTCGACCGCTTCGTGCGCGAGCTCGAGCTCGGCCCCGTCGCGCTCGTCACACACGACTGGGGCGTGCCGATCGGCCTGTGCTGGGCGTGCGACCACCCCGGAGTCGCCAGCGCGCTGGTGATCAGCGACGGCGGCTTCTTCGCCGACCGACGCTGGCACGACCTCGCCAACGTCATGCGCACCCCCGAAGAGGGCGAGAAGCTGATCCGCGCGTACACGCGTGAGGGCTTCGCCGCCGCGATGCACGCGGTCTCCAGCGGCATGGGCGAGGACGCGATCGAGGAGTACTGGAAGGCGTTCGCCGACGACACGCGCCGCCTCGGGCATCTCGAGCTCTACCGCTCGGGCGACTTCGACAAGCTCCTGCCCTACGACGGCCGCGTCGCCGCGCTGGGAGTGCCGGCGCTGATCGTGTGGGGGCAGCAGGACCGCTTCGCGGGCGTCGCGATGGCGCAGCGCTTCCACGACGAGCTGCCCGACTCCGAGCTCGTCGTGCTCGACGGTGCCGGGCACTTCGTTTGGGACGACGAACCCGAGCGCACCAGCGCCGCGCTCGTGGACTTCCTGCGCAGGCGCCTGCGCTGATCGGCGCAGCACCCGCTCGGTAGGGGACTGCTGGGCCCGGTCGCGGGGCCCGCTACTCGATTCTGATCGTCGGTTCGGTCGCCGACAGCTGGTCGGGGAGGTTGATTTCCACGCCCGGCGGAGGATCGACGTGGCCGGCGAGCAGCGGATCCTCGGTGTCGCGCATCCACCTCTCCAGGCGCGCGCGCAGGTCCGCGAGCACCGCCGCGTACGCGGGGTCATCGACGAGGTTGTCGGCCTCGTTGGGGTCGTACAGCAGGTCGTACAGCTGTTCTTTGGGGATCTCCCGCTCGGCCCAGCCGGCCGCCAGCAGCAGGTCCTTGCTGGGGCCGTCGTCGGTGTTCGCCAGCACCGGCGTGCGCCGCTCGCCCCAGCGGCGGATGTACTTGTGCCGCTCGGTGCGGATCGCGCGCTGGGGCTCGTACGCCGCGTGCCACGTCGAGCCCGCGAAGATCTCCTCGCGCACGCTCGCCGTCTCGCCGCGCAGCAGCGCCAGCAGCGAGACCCCTTCCAGGAACGGCGGTCGCTCGATCCCCAGGTACTCGCACACCGTCGGGTAGATGTCGATGTGCGAGACCAGCGCGTCGATCACCCGCCCGCCGCCGAACGGCTCGGGGCCGCGCAGGATCAGGTTCACCCCCAGGCCGCGGTCGTACAGCGTCGCCTTCGCGCCCGGGAACGGCATGCCGTGATCGGTCGTGAAGATGATCAGCGTGTTCTCGTCCAGGCCGCACGCGTCGAGCTGGTTGAGCACCATGCCCACGCCGTGGTCCAGCGAGCGCGCGCTCGCCTTGAACGCCGCCACGTCCGCGCGCACCTCGGGCGTGTCGGGGAGGTTGTTCGGCGGCTTGGAGTAGTGGACGTCCCGCAGCGAGCCCGGGCCGAGGAATTCGCGGTGGGTCTCGAAGAAGCCGATCGACACGAACAGCGGCTGCTCGCGCTCGCGCCGCAGCACCTCCATCGCCAGCGGCGCGACCGTGTCGACGCGCGTCGTCGGGACCTTCATCACCTCGTCGTAGCCGATCACCTCCGGCTCCTTGGAGATGTGCTGCTCGCCGATCAGGGTCGACGTGTAGCCGGCGCCGCGCAGCACGTGGACGATGTGATGGCGGTAGTCGCGCAGCGACCAGCCGCGATGGGCGAGCCCGAGCATCCCGTTGCTCTGCCCATACTGGCCCGTCAGCAGGCACGCGCGGCTGGCCGAGCACGTCGGGGCCGCGCAGAAGGCCTGGCGGAAGAGCACGCCCTGGTCGGCCAGCGCCTGCACGTTGGGCATCGGCACCGGCTCGCCGTACGGCTGCACGTAGCGGCCCGTATCGTGAGAGTGCATGTAGAGGATGTTCGGTAGGTCGTCCATGTATTGTCCACTAAGTCAGTGTGCTTTGATCGGATTCCACGACGATGACGCCGATGCTCTCCTACCTGGTGTGCGCGACGCCGCGAAGCGGCAGCACTCTACTGTGCCACGCGCTCGACCAGACGGGCGTCGCCGGTCACCCCGAGGAGTACTTCGAGGCGCTCAGCCGCTCCGGCCTGCCGCGCCGACCGCACGAGTACTTCGATCCGGACCGCCACGCCAACATCGTCGAGCGCCTCGCCTTCCGCGAGATGCCCGACGGGGCGGCCGAACCGAACCCGCTGTGGCACCCCGACACCTACGACCAGTACCTCGCGTGGGCGCTGGCGCAGGGGACCACGCCCAACGGGGTCTTCGGCGCCAAGCTGATGTGGGGCTATCTCGGCGACTTCGCCGAGCTGCTGCGCGGGATCGAGGGCATGGCCGCACGTCCGCTGCCCGAGCTGCTCGCGCGCGCGTTCCCCGGTCTGCGCTACATCCAGATCACGCGCGAGAACAAGATCCGCCAGGCGGTGTCGCTGTGGAAGGCCGTGCAGACGCAGGCGTGGAAGCGCGAGGCCGGCGAGGAGGTCAGGCGCCCGGTCGAGCTCGTGTTCTCGTTTCGCGCGATCAACTACCTGGTGCGCCTGCTGACCGCGCACGACGCCTCCTGGGACGCCTACTTCCTCGGGCTCGGATACGAGCCGCTGAAGCTCACCTACGAGGAGCTCGCCGAAAGCACCGACGCCGTCGTGCACCGCGTGCTCGAGCATCTCGGCATCCCCGCGCCCGAGGGCCTGGTCGTGCAGGCGCGCCTGTCCGTGCAGGCCGACGAGGTCTCCGAGGAGTGGGTGCGCCGCGTGGACGAGCACCTGCGCGCGCTGGAGACGCCCGAGCCCGCGTGAGACGCCCGGCGCCGAGCGCCGCTGCCCGCGGACGCTTGACAGTAGCCTTCCTCATGTGGCGCATGCTTCGGAGAGGGGTGCGAGCGCACGGGCGCGCCGCCGGCGCATCGCCGCCGCGCTCGCGCTGTCGCTGGCCGTCGCGCTGTGCGCGTGCGTCGCGCCGCTCGTCTCGCGCGCCTCGGCTGAAACGGTCACGCTCGGACTCGGCGGCTGGCAGGTGCAGAGCAGCGCGCTCGCGCCCCAGCCCGGCGACCAGATCTCCGAACCCGGCTTCCCCGCCGGCACGTGGCTGGCGGTCGAGCCCGACGATGCAGGCGCGGTCGGAACCGAGATAGACGCGCTGCTGCAGAACGGCGCCTGCCCGAACGTGTTCTTCTCCGAAGCGATGAAGGACTGCTTCGGCTACATCGAAGCGATCGGGCCCGACACCGTCGCCGAGTTCGCCGTGCCGTGGTGGTTTCGGACCGAATTCGAACCGAACCTCCAGCCGGGCGAGCACCAGCAGCTGATGGTCAACGGCGTCGTCGGTCAGGCCGACCTGTGGGTCGACGGCCACGAGCTCGCCACGCACGCGACCCTCCAGGGCGACTACACGCGCTACACGTTCGACCTGACCGGCCGGCTGCGCCCCGGGCGCAACTCGCTCGCGCTCGAGGTCTACCCGAACGACCCCGCGAGCATGTTCACGCTCGACGACGTCGACTGGAACCAGATACCCCCGGACAACAACACCGGCATCCAGTTCCCGCTGCAGCTGCACACCTCCGGCGCGCTGGCGATCGCCAACGTGCACGTGCTCGAGCACAACGCGCCCGACCTGTCGAGCTCGGAGCTCACGCTGAAGGGCGAAGTCAGCAACGACACCGCGAGCGCGCAGAGCGCCACCGTGTCGGCCACCGTGACGCCGCCCGCCGGGGGAGGAGAACCGATCACGGTCTCCAGGTCCGTGATCGTCGCGCCGCAGAGCGCCAGCGTCGTCTCGTTCACGCCCGCGGAAGACCCGCAGCTGTTTATTGTCAAGCCTCAGGTGTGGTGGCCGTACCAGATGGGCGCTCAGCCCATGTACCGGCTGTCGATGGAAGTCGCCCAGCCGGGCGCCCCGGCGGACTCCCAGGCGGTGACGTTCGGGATTCGCACCGTCGGCTCCTACCTGACCGGCTCCTCGCCGCTCGCGCCGCACGGCGTGCGCCAGTTCGCCGTCAACGGGCAGCCGCTCGTGATCCGCGCGGGCGGCTGGGCCGAGGACCTGTTCCTGCGCTACTCCTCCGCGAACACCGCCGCGCAGATCGCGCTGATCAAGAACCTCGGCCTGAACGCGATCCGCACCGAGGGCAAGGAGATGCCCGAAGACTTCTACGAACAGATGGACCGCGCCGGCATCCTGATCGACGCCGGCTTCCAGTGCTGCGACGCGTGGCAGCCCGAACACCGCAGGCTCTCCAAGCGGGACTACGAGGTGCTGTACGACTCGGCGCTCGCGATCGGGGAGCAGCTGCGCGACCACCCCAGCGTGATCGACTTCAGCTGGAGCGATGACGCACCCACCCGAAAGCAGGAACGGGTCTCGCTGAAGGGCTTCGCCGACGCCGACTTCCAGGATCCGCTGATCGCCTCGGCCGAGTACAGGAGCGCCCGCAGGCTCGGCCCCTCCGGCGAGAAGGAGGGGCCGTACGACTGGGTGCCGCCGAGCTACTGGTACGACAGCACGCACTACGACAAGCGCGATCCGACGCGCACCAACGTCGGCGGCGCGTGGGGCTTCGACAGCGAGGCCAGCGCCGGCGACACGGTGCCGACGCTCGACTCGATCGTGCGCTTCATGTCGCCGTTCGAACAGGAACAGCTGTGGAAGGACCCGACGTACAACCAGTACCACGCCAACTACGAGCCGGAACTGCCCGGGCCGAGGAACGGCGGCTACTCGTTCGGCACGTTGTACGAGCTCGATCAGGCGATCGCCAGCCGCTTCGGCCCATGGTCGAGCCTCGACGAATACGTCGAGGACGCGCAGCTGCAGAACTACGAAACCCAGCGAGCGCAGTTCGAGGCCTACATCGACCACGCCGACGCCAGGCCCACGCCTTCCACCGGCATCGTCTACTGGCAGCTCGACAAGGGCTGGCCGTCGCTGCTGTGGGACCTCTACAACCAGGAATTCGACCAGGCCGGCAGCTACTTCGGCGCGAAGGAGGCCAACGAGCCCATGCACGCGCTGTACGCCTACGACAACGACACGGTCACGCTCGACAACCTCACGAACACGACGCAATCAGACCTCACCGTGCGGGCGAAGGTCTACGCCCTCGACGGGCAGCTGCTCGACGAACAGAGCGCCGGTCCCGTAACGCTGGGCGCGCAAGGGGTGGTCAATGACGTGATCACCCCCAGGATCCCGGCCGCGACGACGCCGCCGGCGCCCGCGCGGACCTACTTCGTCGAGCTCCTGCTCGAACAGGGCGGGGCGCCGGTCGACCGCAACGTCTACTGGCTCTCCACGCAGCAGGACATCGTCAACTGGCACGCAACGCTCGCAGAACCCGGACCGCACGCGACCATGTCCCAGTACGCCAATCTCCAGCAGCTGCACGAACTGCCCGCCGCGTCGATCGCGGTGAGCGCGCACACGCAGTCCGAACCGCAGCCCGCCGACCCCGCGGTCTCGGACACGGTCACCTCCGTGACGATCACCAACACCTCGCACACGCCGACCGTCGCCCTCTTCCTGCGCGCCGACGTGCGCAGGGGTGACGCCGAAGGGACCCCCGCCCCCGGCGACGACGAGCTGCTCCCGACCTTCTGGAGCGACAACGACACCACGCTGTGGCCGGGAGAATCCGAGACGCTGCGCGCCGCCTACAGCGCCGCCGAGCTCGGCGGCGAACAGCCCGTCGTCAGCGTCTCCGGCTGGAACGTCGCGCCGATCGACGTGCCGGCGCCGTGAGGCGACGCGGACCCGGCGCCGGAGCGGCCTCGTCGAGGGCCGTCGCCGAGGTCCCGCTCAGGCCCGTGGCTTGTGGCGTTCGACCGCTTCAGCCAGGCCCGCCAGGCTGACCTCCAGCGCCGTGGCGATACGCCTCACGGTCGTCCACGTGGGGTTCGCGTGGCCGCGCTCGATGCGCGCGAAGGCCGCCACCGTGAGGCCCGCCCGGTGCGCCAGATCCTCCTGCGTGTCGCCCCGTTCGACGCGCATGCGCCGGACCGTCGCCGCGAGCGCGAGGTCTGTCTGGGTCGGCGCCGACACAATCAGAAACATCGCACTTCGCGAGTAGCAAGATCCAGACAGCCAGCTGCTGGTATCTTGCTACCGCCACGCCATCCCCACAGAGGCGCTGGCGCAGGCCGGCACGGCGCGCCGCGCGCGCCGAGCCGGCCGCCTGGACGGACCCGCGCCCGGCGGGCGGCTCCAAGTGTCGGACAGGGGCGGCGCTAGGTGCCCGGCAGGCGGTACTTGCGCGTCTTCGGGCAGCGCTCGAGCAGCCCCAGCTCCACGAGCGTGTACGCGTAGCGGTGGGTCGTGCTCGGGCTCATGCCGAGCGTGCGCGCGAGATCGAGGATCCCGCGCGGCGCGCCGTCGGGACCGAAGCAGGTGAGGATCGACAGCCCGCGCAGCAGCGATCGCGACAGGCGGGGGTCGCTGTCGTCGACCGCGAGATAGCCGCCGCGAGGGCGTCCGTCGCGATCGCCCGGCGGCAGCGACGCGCTCGCCGGGCTCTCGGCGTGCAGCGGCGCGCGCAGCGCATCGCCGATCACCGTTGATACGCTCGGCGCGCGGCTGTGGGTGGCGGCGCGCACGACCTCGTCGATCTGGGCGGGGGACAGGGTGATGGAGATGGAGAGCTGCTCGTCGTTGGTCATATGCGCGATGTTCGCATATGCAGACCACTGTCTGCATCCTGTGTTTTTCATCGGTGCTCTGAGGCGGGCCGGGCGAGCATCAGGTGCTTGCACGTGCAATCATTGTGGCGTGAGCTCGATCACGGTCACGCACTTCACCGACCCGGGCTGCCCGTTCGCCTACTCGGCGAGTCCCGCGCTCGCGGTGCTGCGCTGGCGCTACGGCGACCAGCTCGACTGGCGCCTTGTGACGATCGGGCTCGCCGAGGATCCGCAGCGCTACGTCGACGCCGGCTACACGCCCACCCGCTCCACCATCGGCCAGCAGAGCTACTTCAGGCGCTTCGGCATGCCGCTGCTGATGGAGCCCCGCGCGCGCGTCACCGCCACCTCGCGCGCCTGCCGCGCGATCGTCGCCGCGCGCCTGCACCATCCGGGGCGCGAGGAAGATGTGCTGCGCGCGCTACAGCTGGGCTGGTTCACCACCACGCTGCTGCTCGACGAGGACGCCGACATCGCACAGGCGCTCGCGCGCGTCGACGGGCTCGACGTCGACGCGCTGGTCGCGGCGATCGACGACGACGCCACGATCGCCGCCTACGAGGACGACAAGGAGCAGACGCGCAGCGCCGAGGGCGGTCCCACGGACTTCCAGGGCAAGGCGCGCCAGACCGACGGGCCGGTGCGCTACTCGGCGCCGTCGCTCGTCTTCCACTCGAGCGCCGGGCAGCGTCTGGAGGCTGGCGGCTTCCAGACGATCGAGGCCTACGACGTGCTGATCGCCAACCTCGACCCGACGCTCGAGCGCCAGGCGCCCCCCGAGCACGCGATCGACGCGCTGCGGCGCTTTCCCGGCGGCCTCGTGACCGCGGAGGTCGCGGCGATCCTCGCCCAGAACAACCAGCAGCCCGACCGCGACGCCGCCGAGCGCGCGCTGATAGAGCTGCTCGGCGCCGGCGAGGTGCGGCGCGAGGCGCTCGCCGACGACGCGCTGTGGTCGCTCGCCGCGGTCGCGGCGCAGGCGCCCGACGCGCGCCGCGAGGCCGCAGTCGCGCGCGGCTAGAGCACGCGCGCGGCGCAAGCGCCCGGAGGAACGCACGCGTCCGAAGAAAGTCTCGCCGCCGGCGGGTAGCCTGCGCGGCTGAGATGTCCGTGACGGTCACACTCCCCGACGGGAACACGCTCGAGCTGCCCGACGGCGCCACCGGCGCCGACGCCGCCGCCGCGATCGGGCCGGGCCTCGCGCGCGCCGCGCTCGCGGTCGAGGTCGCCGTCGGTGGGGACTCCGACGACGGCGCGAGTCCCGAGGTGCGCGACCTCACGCGCCCACTGCCCGACGGGGCGCAGCTGGCGATCCTCACTAAAGACGATGGGCCGAAGGCCCTGCAGCTGATCCGCCACGACGCCGCGCACGTGCTCGCCGCGGCGGTCATGGAACTGTATGAGGGCGTCAAGATCTCGATCGGGCCGCCGATCGAGGACGGCTTCTACTACGACTTCGAGTTCCCCGACGGGACCGCCCTCTCCGAGGCCGACTTCCCGAAGATCGAAGAGCGCATGCGCGCGCACATCAAGGCCGCCGAGCCGTTCGAGCGCCAGGACGTGCCCGTCGCGCAGGCGCGCGAGCGCTTCCTCGCCGAGCGCCAGGACTACAAGGTCGAGCTGATCGACGATCTCGTCGCCGCGGCCGAGCAGAGCCTGCACCGCGAGCCGCTGAGCACCGTCTCGCTCTACACCAACGGCCCCTTCACCGACCTCTGCCGCGGCCCGCACGCGCCCAGCACCAAGACCGTCGGCGCGTTCAAGCTGAGCTCGCTCGCCGGCGCCTACTGGCGGGGGGACTCCACCCGGACGATGCTCACGCGCATCTACGGCACCGCGTTCTTCACCAAGGCCGAGCTCGAGCAGCACCTCGAGCGCATCGAGCAGGCCAGGGCGCGCGACCACCGCAAGCTCGGGCGCGAGCTCGGGCTCTTCATCTTCTCCGATGTCTCGCCCGGAGCCGCCTTCTGGACGGGAGCGGGCACCGGCGTGTTCAACGCGCTCGTCGCGCTCTCGCGCCGCATGGGGGCCGAGCGCGGCTACAGCGAGGTCAAGACCCCCCAGATCTACGACTCCGAGCTGTGGAAGACCTCCGGGCACTGGGGCAAGTACCGCCAGAACATGTTCACCGTGCAGGTCGAGGACCGCGAGATGGGCGTCAAGCCGATGAACTGCCCCGGACACGCCCACCTGTTCGGCTCCAGCCGCCACTCCTATCGCGACCTGCCGGTTCGCTACTTCGAGCCGGGCCTCCTGCACCGCAACGAGGCATCCGGCGTGCTGCACGGCCTCTTGCGCGTACGCCACTTCGCCCAGGACGATGCGCACATCTTCTGCACCGAGGAGCAGGTGCAGCAGGAGGTCAGGGGCTGCCTGGAGATGGCGTTCGACACGTACAGGCTGTTCGACTTCGACGTCAGCCTCGAGCTCTCCACGCGTCCCGAGCAGCGCGTCGGCGACGACGCGATGTGGGACCGCGCCGAGGAGAAGCTCACGCGCACGCTCGAGGACCTCGGTCTCGCCTACCAGCTGAACCCCGGCGACGGCGCCTTCTACGGGCCCAAGATCGACATGCACATGACCGACTCGCTCGGGCGCTCCTGGCAGCTGGGGACCGTGCAGCTCGACTACTCGATGCCAGCGCGCTTCGGGCTCGCCTACAGCGGCGCCGACAACCAGGAGCACACGCCGGTGATGATCCACCGCGCCCTGTTCGGCTCCTACGAGCGCTTCATCGGGATCATGATCGAGCACTACGCCGGCGAGCTGCCGCTGTGGCTGGCGCCCGTGCAGGCGATCGTGCTGCCCGTCTCCGATCGCTTCAACGAGTACGCCGCCTCGGTCAGAGACAGCCTGCGCGGGGATCAGATCCGGGTGGAGCTGGACGACCGCAGCGAGTCGATCGGGCGCAAGATCCGCGACGCGGAGTTGCGCAAGATCCCGTACATGCTGGTCGTCGGCGAGCGCGAGCAGGGGGAGCGGGCGGTGTCCGTGCGCGCGCACCGCGGCGGCGATCTCGGCAGCATGCCCAGCGCGGACTTCGCCGGGCGCTTGCAAGGAGAGCTATAATCCTCGCCGTTGAAGCCCGACAAATCCTCAGAACGCCGCGCGTAGCGTTCGCTTGACGCGCAGCCATCACACCTAGTGCCGGTTCCCCGCAGGTTCGACCGGCGCCCGCCCGAGCGGGACACGACGAGGATCAATGAGCGCATCCGCGTGCCCGAGGTGCGCCTGATCGACGATCAGGGTCAGCAGATCGGCGTGCTCAAGACCGCCGACGCGCTCGTCTTCGCCCAGGAACGCGAACTCGACCTCGTCGAGGTCGCCCCCGAGGCGCGCCCGCCGGTGTGCCGCGTGCTCGACTACTCCAAGTACAAGTACGAGCAGGCGCAGAAGGTCAAGCAGGCGCGCAAGCACCAGCAGCAGATAACCGTGCGCGAGATCAAGTTCCGCCCGAAGATCGCCGAGCACGACTACGACACCAAGAAGCACCACGTCGAGCGCTTCCTCAAGCACAAGGACAAGGTCAAGGTCACGATCATGTTCCGCGGGCGCGAGGTCACCCACCCCGAGCGCGGCACCGCGATCCTCGACCGGCTCGCCGAGGAGCTCTCCGAGCTGGGCGTCGTCGAGCAGCGCCCCATGCAGGAAGGGCGCAACATGACCATGATGATGGCGCCCTCCAAAGCCGTGCTCGCCGGGCGCGTCGCCGCGGATGGGACGGTCAGCCCCGCGGGCGACGAGCACGCCGCCGAGGCCGGCGGCGAGGCCGCCGTCGCGCCCGAGCCGCCCGCCGAGAACGGCGGAGCCGAGGCCGCCGGCGAGGCCGCCGTCGTACCCGAGCCGCCCGTCGAGAACGGCGGAGCCGAGGCCGCACCGGAGGTCGCCACCGAGGCCGCCGTCGCACCCGAGCCGCCCGCCGAGAACGGCGGAACCGCGGCCACGGGCACGCCCGTGTCATAATCAGCGCCTCGAGGGTGGCGCAGGCGACCGCAGGTCGTCAAGCCGGGCCCCTCGTTCTCTGATCCCATGCCCAAGATGAAGACACACTCCGGCGCCAAGAAGCGCTTCAAGGTCACCGCCACCGGCAAGGTGCGCGGCCGGCACGCCTTCACGAGCCACATCCTCGAGAAGAAGTCGCCCAAACACAAGCGCGAGCTCGGCAAGGCGATGATCGTCTCCGGCGACGACGCGCCGCGGATCAAGCGCATGCTGGGGGTGGGCAAGTGACCAGGGTCAAGCGCTCCGTCGGCGCGCGCAAGAAGCGCCGGGCGACGCTCGAGCGGACCAAGGGGTTCCGCGGCGAGGCGCACTCCAACTACAGGCGCGCCAAGGAGGCGCTGCTGAAGGCCGACGCGTACGCCTACCGCGACCGGCGCAACCGCAAGCGCGACTTCCGCAGGCTGTGGATCACCCGCATCAACGCCGCCGCGCGCGTCAACGGCATGAGCTACTCGCAGTTCATGCACGGTCTGTCGCTCGCCGGCATCGAGCTCGACCGCAAGGTGCTCGCCGACATCGCCGTGCGCGACGCCGACACGTTCCGACGTTTTGCCGAGGCCGCCCGCGAGGCGTCGGCTGCCTGACCCCGGCCCAGCCGGGGACCCGGCACACCGACAGACAGCCTCCCGGGCGTCGCTCCTGCAAAGGACGGCGCCCTTTTTGTTGGGCGGGTGGGCACCGCGGCAGGCAACACCAAGCAGCAGGGAAGACCAAGCGCCACCGACGAACCGGACACCGACATGAGCCAGATCCAATCCCCACACAATCCCCGCCTGAAGGCCGTGCGCCGCCTGCACACCAAGCGCGAGCGCGCGCGCAGCGGCATGTTCCTGGCCGAAGGCGAGGACCTGATCGCCGCCGCCGAGCGCGCCGGTCGCCCGGCGCTCGAGGGCTACCGCCTCGCCGGCTCGGGCCTCGGCAACGACGATTTCCACGACGTCGAGCGCGCCGCGCTCGCGAGCGTGTCCGCGCTCGGCTCCGGCACGCGCGTGCTCGCCGTCTACCAGCAGCGCTGGGGCCCCGCGGTGGGGCCTCTGTGCGTGTATCTGCACCGCGTCGGCGATCCCGGCAACGTCGGCACGGTGCTGCGCTCCGCGCAGGCGTTCGGGGCCTCGTGCGTGGCGCTCGGCCCCGGCTGCGCCGATCCGCACGGGCCGAAGGCCGTGCGCGCGAGCATGGGCGCGATCTTCAGCGTCGAGCTCGCGCGCGTCAGTGAGCTCAGCGAGCTGCCCGGGGAACTGGTCGCGCTGGCAGCCGACGCGCGGGAGCCCCTGCGCGGGCCGTCCGACGATCGCGCGGGCGGCGCGGGCGCGGGGGCTGAGGTGGGCGCGGGCGCCGTCACGCTGCTCGTCGGCGCCGAGCGCGAGGGGCTGCCGGACACCGTCATGGCCGCGTGCGATCGCGCCGCGCGCATTCCCATCGCCTCCGACTCGCTCAACGCCGCCATGGCCGCCACCGTGGCGCTCTATGAGATGACGACGAGGTCCCGCCCGCCCGGGCGGGACCGCGATACGGTCCCCGCGTCATGATCGATCGCATCCAGCAGCTGCAGGGCGAGGCCCAGGTCGCGATCGCCGCCGCCACCTCCAGCGAGGAGCTCGAGCAGCTGCGCGTGCGCTACCTCGGACGCAAGGCCGAGCTGCCGCAGCTGCTGCGCGGGGTCGCCGAGCTGGCGCCCGAGCAGCGGGGCGCCGTCGGCAAGGCCGCCAACCAGGCGCGCCAGGCGCTCGAGGCGCTGATCGCGGCGCGCACCGACGAGCTGGCCGTCGGCGAGCTCGAGCAGCGGCTGCTGGCCGACCGCGTCGACGTCACGCTGCCCGGCGCGCCGCCGCAGCCGATCGGCCGCCTGCACGTGCTCACCGCCACCCGCAGGGAGCTCGAAGACATCTTCCTCGGGCTCGGCTTCACCGTCATGGAGGGGCCCGAGATCGAGACCGTCCACTACAACTTCGACGCGCTCAACCACAGCCCCACGCACCCCGCGCGGGCGCGCACGGACACGTTCTACGTCGCTCGCCCCGACCTGCTCCTCGAGCCGGCCGTGCCGCGCGCCGGGCAGCCGCCCTCGCCGCTGGCCGCGGAGGAGCTCGTCCTGCGCACGCACACCTCGCCGATGCAGGTGCGCGCGATGGAGGCGCACCCGCCGCCGCTGTACGTGGTCATCCCCGGACGCGTGTACAGGCCCGACTCCGACGCCACGCACACGCCGCAGTTCCACCAGATCGAGGGCCTCGCCGTCGACGAGGACATCACGCTCGCCGACCTCAAGGGCACGCTGCTCGCGTTTGCGCGCGCGGTGTTCGGCGATGCGCGCGACGTCAGGCTGCGCCCGCACTTCTTCCCCTTCACCGAGCCCAGCGTCGAGGTCGACGTCTCGTGCTTCCACTGCGCGGGAACCGGCTTCCTCCGAGACGGCTCCCGTTGCCCCCTCTGCAAGGGCGAGGGCTGGCTGGAGGTGCTCGGCGCCGGCGAGGTCGACCCCAACGTCTACTCCCACGTCCCCACCACCGAGGCCAACGCCCCCGGCTACGACCCCGAGAAGGTCCAGGGCTTTGCCTGGGGGATGGGGGTCGAGCGGATCGCCATGCTCAAGCACGGGATTCCCGACCTGCGGCTCTACTACGAGAACGATCTGCGCTTCCTGGAGCAGTTCTCATGAGGGTCCCGCTCCCATGGCTGCGCGAATACTGCGATCCGGCGCTCGACGTGCACCAGATCGAGGAGCGCCTGACGATGACCGGCACCAAGGTCGAGGCGATCCACCGCCACGGCGTGCCCGCCACCGACGGCTTCGTCGTCGGGCGCGTGCTCACGGCCGAGCAGCATCCCGACGCCGACCGGCTGAAGGTGTGCACGGTCGACCTCGGCGACGGTGACGGCGAGGGCTCTCCGGCGACGATCGTGTGCGGCGCCCCGAACGTCGCCGCCGGCCAGACCGTCGCGGTCGCGCGGCCAGGCGCGGTCATGCCCGACGGCACGAAGCTCAAGCAGGCGAAGCTGCGCGGCGTCGTCTCCGAAGGCATGATCCTGTCCGAGCCGGAGCTCCAGATCAGCTCGGACTCCGAGGGCGTCCTCGTGCTCGATGGCCAGCTGCTCGACGCCGAGCTCGCGCCCGGCACACCGCTCGCGGAGGTGCTCTCGATCTCGATGGACGTGCTCGAGCTCGAGATCACGCCCAACCGGCCCGACTGCCTCGGGGTGTACGGCGTGGCGCGCGAGCTGCATGCCGCCACCGGCGCGCCGCTGGCGGCCGCGCCCTGGAGCGAGGACCCCGGCTCTGACGGGCCCGTGTCCGGCGCGGAGGTGCTCGTCGAGTGCCCCGAGCTCTGCCCGCGCTTCACCGCGCGCGTGTTCGAGAACGTCACGATCGCGCCCTCGCCGCCGTGGCTGAAGGCCAGGCTCACCGCGGCGGGGCAGCGGCCGATCAACAACGTCGTCGACATCACCAACTACGCGATGCTGCTCTCCGGGCAGCCGCTGCACGCGTTCGACCTCGACCGCGTCGCCGGCGCGCGCCTGACGGTGCGCCGCGCGCACGACGGCGAGCAGGTGCAGACGCTCGATGGGCAGACGCGCACGCTCGACCCGGAGATGGTCGTGATCGAGGACGCCGACGGTCCCACGTCGATCGCCGGGCTGATGGGCGGCGCGCGCTCGGAGGTCGCGCCGCACACCAGGCGCGTGCTGATGGAGGTCGCCACCTGGAACGGCCCCAACATCCATCGCAGCTCGTGGAAGCTCGGCCTGCGCAGCGAGGCCTCCGGGCGCTTCGAGAAGGGGCTCCAACCCGAGCAGTGCATGCACGCGCAGGCGGTCGCCACGCGGCTGATGCTCGAGCTGTGCGGCGCCAGCGTCGCCCCCGGCACGATCGACGTCGGCGCCGAGCCGGCTTCGTCGACGGTGATCGCGCTGCGCGAGGCGCGCGTGCAGGCGATCCTCGGCGTGCCGGTGCCGGTCGAGCGCCAGGCTCGGATCCTGAACGCGCTCGACTTCGCCACCGAGCCGCGCCAGGACGGCCTCGACGTGACCGTGCCGGCGCTGCGGCGCGAGGACGTCACGCGCGAGGTCGACCTGATCGAGGAGGTCGCGCGCATCGACGGCCTGGAGCGGCTGCCCGCGACGCTGCCCGCGCGCCGCGGCGCCGCCGGCAGGCTCACGCACGCCCAGCGCGTGCGGCGCGCCGCCGAGGACGCGCTTGTCGGCCGCGGCCTGCACGAGATCGTCGGCTGGAGCTTCACCGACCCGCAGCTGCTCGACCGGCTGCTGCTGCCCGCTGAGCACGACCTGCGGCGCGTGGTCGCGCTGGAGAACCCGCTGTCGGAGGGGCAGTCGATCATGCGCCCGACGCTGCTCGGCTCGCTGCTCGACGCCGCCAGGCACAACGTCTCGCGCAACGGACCCGACGTCGCGATCTTCGAGTCGGGCACCGTGTATCGCGCCTCGCGCGATGAGCGCCCGGCCGATGAGCATCACGGCCTCGGCGTGCTGCTGAGCGGCGGCCTCGAGCCCCGCTCGTGGCGCGGAGAGCGGCGCGAGGCCGACTTCTTCGCGGCCAAGGCGCTGCTCGGCGCGCTGCTCGAGCGCTTCGGGCTGGACTGGTCGGCGACGCCCGCCACGTGGCCGTTCCTGCACCCCGGTCGCAGCGCCGCGGTGATGGTCACGCCGGGCGCCGGCGCGGCGCTCGCGGGCGACGACGGCGGGGCCGTGCGGCTGGGCTTCGTCGGCGAGCTGCACCCGCTCGTCGCCGGCGCTTGGGACCTGCAGCGCACGGCCGCGTTGGCGATCGACCTCGGCAAGCTGGCCGCGCTCGCCCCGTCGCTGGTGGAGTTCGCGGCGTTCGGGCCGTTTCCGCCGCTGCGCCAGGATCTCGCGGTGACGCTGCCCGAGTCGGTTCCCGCGGCCGAGGCGCTCGCGTGCGTGCGCGCCGCCGCCGGCGAGGTGCTCGAGGAGGCGCGCGTGTTCGACGTGTACACCGGCGAGCAGGTGGGGGAGGGCCGGCGCTCGCTCGCGCTCACGCTCTCCTTCCGCGCGCTCGAGCGCACGCTCACCGACGAGGACATCGAGCCCGTGCGCGGGAGGATCGTCGCGGCGCTGCGGGAGCTCGGGGGTGAGCTGCGTGGCTGATCTCGCCTCCCAACCCCACGCCGCCGGCGGGCCGCGGGTGATCGTCGCCGGCGCGACCGGCTTCACCGGCGCGCTCGCCGCCCACCTGCTCTGGCGCCACCCCGACTTCGAGCTCGTGGCCGTCACCGGGCGCTCGGAGCTCGGCAGGCCGCTGCAGGACATCTACCCGCGCTATCGCGTGCCGCTGGCGATCGAGTCGCTCGAGGTCGAGCGGTTGCAGGACGTCGACGCGGCCGTCGTCGCCTACCCCCACGCCGCCGCCGCCCCCACGGTCGGGGCGCTGCGCGAGCGCGGCATCCGCGTGGTCGACCTCAGCGCCGACTTCCGCCTCGGCTCGCTGTCCGCGTACGAGCGCTGGTACGGCCCCCATCCGCGCCCGGACCTGCTCGCCGACGCCGTCTACGGGCTGACCGAGCTGCACCGCGAGCGGATCGCCGGCGCCGCGATCGTCGCCAACCCGGGCTGCTATCCGACCGCCTCGCTGCTCGCGCTCGCGCCGCTCGCCCGCGCCGGTCTGATCGCCGACGTGGTGATCGACGCAAAGCAGGGCATCTCCGGCGCCGGGCGCGTGTTCGACGAGACCACCCACCTGTCGATGGCCGGCGAGAACATCGTCCCGTACAAGGTCGCCGCGCACAGGCACACGCCGGAGATCGAGGAGCAGCTGGGGCTGCTGATCGGTTCAGCGGGCTCCGCAGGCGCCGCGGCCGGCTCCGCCGTCGCCACGCCCGGCGAGCTCAGGGTCCAGTTCCAGGCCCACCTCGTTCCGCTCGACCAGGGCGAGATGGCCAGCTGCTACGTCACCACCACGCGCCCCGTCGTGGCCGAGGATCTGCGCGGCATGTACGCCGACGCCTACGACGACGAGCCGTTCGTGGAGGTCGTCGGGCAGCCGCCTGGCGTCCTGGAGGTGCGCGAGACCAACTACTGCCGGGTGTTCGCCGCCGCCGACGAGCACACCGGCAAGGTGATCGCGTTCGGGGCGATCGACAACCTCTGGAAGGGGACCTCGTCGCAGGCCGTGCAGAACCTCAACCTGATGTTCGACCTGCCTGAGGCAAGGGGGTTGCTGTGAGCGCCGGAGAGGACGAGCCCGTGGACGCCGAGGAGACGACGACGCGGCCGTTCTTCCGCTCGCGCTGGGTTTCCGCGCCGGCGCACGTACACGAACTGGGGCTCGACGCCGGGCTGCCCGAGGGCTTTCGCGCCGCCGGCGTGGCCGCAGGCATCAAGGCCAGCGGGCGCACCGACGTCGGCCTGCTCGTGTGCGACGCGCAGACCCCGGTCAGCGCGGCGCGCTTCACCGCCACGGGCACGCCGGCGGCGCCGGTGCTGCTCAGTCGCGAGCGCTGCCGCCTGGGCGCGCTGCGCGCGGTGCTCGCCAACTCCGGTTGCGCCAACGCCGCCACCGGCCGGCGCGGGCTCGACGACGCCGCCAAGACGCAGGGCGCGGCGGCGCTGGCCGTGGGCGTCGACCCGGCCGAGGTCGCGCTCGCCTCGACCGGCGGCATCAGCCAGGAGCTCCCGGTCGACGCGATGCTCCAGGGCATCCTGGGCGCGCGCGAGCGGCTGCGCCGCGAGGGCGACGCGGACTTCCAGCAGGCGATCCAGACGACCGACGCGTTCGAGAAGCGCGCGAACCTCGAGGTCGAGCTCCCGGCGGGAACCGTGCGGCTGAGCGCGCAGTGCAAGGGCGCGGGCATGATCTCGCCGCGCTTCGCCACGATGTTCTGCTTCGTGCAGACCGACGCCGCGCTCACGCCCGAGACCGCCGACCTGCTGTTCGGCGTGTGCGTCAAGCGCTCGTTCGACCGCGCGTCGGTCGACGGGCAGCTGTCGACGAACGACACCGCGATCCTGATGTGCTCTGGCTCAAGCGGCGTGAGCATCGCCCCCGAGAGCGAGG
>JBKQHH010000260.1:0-4282 GCA_052148875.1 Solirubrobacteraceae bacterium | reverse complement strand
TCGGCGAGCACCGCCCGCAGCGTGTGCTCCGCGTCCCCCCACACGAGCACCTCGTCCTGGACGAACCCGACCGCTTCGCCCCGTTTGAAGCGCCCCTGGGCGTCGTCGCGCGCGGCCGGCGCGACGGCGCCGGTGCGCACGCGTTCGAGCGCCAGCGTCAGCGCCTGGGCGTTCTCCTCCACGGAGCGCTCCGGCGCGAGCGCCACGGCTGCGGCGAGGCCGGCCTGCTGGCTGGTGGTGCGGGCGACGTGCACGTCCTTGTCCGACAGCCGCGCCGCGTGTTCGGCCGCCATGATCACGTTCGCGCTGTTGGTCAGCAGCACGACCTCCTCGGTCGGCACGTCGTGGATGCCGGCCAGCAGGTCGTAGGTCGACGGGTTCAGCGTGGGACCGCCATCGATCGTGTGCACGCCCAGCTCCGCGAACAGCTGGCGCAGCCCCTCGCCGCTGACGACGGCGACGGCCGCGCAGCGCACCTCGCCGGTGCTCCGCGGGGGCACGCCGACGGCGTCCTCGCCGAGCGCATCCCGGCCGCCCACACGCCCGTCGCGCTCGGCCACCTGGGCGCGCATGTCAGCCACGTCCAGGCGCGAGACCTCGCCGACGTCCGCGAACACGGCCGTGGCCAGCGCGGGCTGATCGGTGTGCAGGTGCACCTTCAGCGTGTTCGCGTCCCCCACGACGAGCACCGAGTCGCCGAGCTCCTCCAGCGGCGCGATGAAGCTGGCGGGGCTCAGGTCGCTGCCGGTGACGGCGAAGTTCGTGCAGAAGCGGTACGTGATCGAGCTGTGCTCCGGGTGGGTGATGCGCGCCGGCGCGTGGTGGTCCAGCTGCGGGGGCTCCTCGCCGCGCAGCGCGGCGACCACGCCGGCGAAGATGATCGTCAGCCCGTAGCCGCCGGCGTCGACGACGCCCGCCTCGCGCAGCGCGGCCAGCAGCTCCGGACCGCGCTTGACCGAGTCCTGCCCGGCCTCCACGGCGCGCTCGAGCGCCGCGGCGATCGCCCTGTCCTGCTCGCGCGGCTCGGTCGCCGGGCCGAAGCGCGGGCTCTCGGGCCCGTGGGCGAGGTCGGCGACGATCTGGCGCGCCATCTCGCGCGCGACCGTCAGGATCGTGCCCTCGGCGGGATCGCGCACCGACGAGTACGCGCGGTCGGCGGCGTTCGCCAGGGCCGCCCCGATCAGCGTCGCGTCGATCAGCTGCCCGGGCCTGGAGACGAGCTCCTCCGCCGCGCCGCGGATCAGCTGCGAGAGGATCACGCCGGAGTTGCCGCGCGCGCCGAGCAGCGCCGCGCGCGCGACCGACTGCACGATCTCCTCGCGTCCGATCTCGTCGATCGTGCGGCGCTCGTCGGCGCCCTGCAGGCGGTCGAGCTCGGTCAGCACGGCGCGCAGCGTGAGCGCCATGTTGTCGCCGGTGTCCCCGTCGGCGACGGGGAACACGTTCAGGTCGTTGACCTCCTGCCGGCGCGATTCCAGATGAGCGAGCGCGCCCGCCACGGCGACGCGAAAGCGGACGAGATTGGTATCCGTCACGGCGACAGGTCTATCAGCTTCACCGGGCTGCTCGCCAGGCCATGGACGCGGTTTGGCGTTCAGATCTTCCTGTAGGGACGCTGGGCAAGCCAGGCAAGGACGCAAGGAGCGTGGCGTGCTTGGCACGCGAGCGACTGAGGACGCAGCATGGCGCAGCGCAGCGTCCCTACAGGGCCTTGGTGACCTTGCCGGCTTTTAGACAACGGGTGCACACGTACACCCGCTTGGGCGCCTTGCCCACCAGGATCCTCACCTTCTGCAGGTTCGGATCGAAGCGCCGCTTGGTGGCGACCATCGAGTGGCTGCGGCTCTGCCCGAACGCCGGGCCCTTCCCGCAGCTGTGACACACCTTTGCCATCCGCCGCAGTCTAGCCGCTCGCCCGTCCTTCCGCGGGGAGGGCAAGCTCCGCCCGCAGCGCCGCCATCCTGATCGCGGCCTCGGCCGCGTGGCGGCCCTGGTCGCGCTTGCCGCCGCCGGCGCGCGCGAGCGCCTGCTCCATCGTCGCGCACGTGAGCACGCCGAACGCGCACGGCACGCCCGTGTCCAGCTGCACGCGCATCACCCCGCGGGCGACCTCCGCGCACACGTAGTCGTAGTGGTCGGTCTCGCCGCGGATCACCGCGCCGAGGCATGCCACGCCGGCGAAACGGCCGCTGTCGGCGGCGTAGCGGGCGGCGAGCGGCAGCTCGAAGGCGCCGGGCACGTCGAAGACCTCGACGTCGGAGTGGCCCTGCTGAATGAACTCCGTCTGTGCGCCGGCCACCAGGCGCTCGGCGAGATCCTCGTAGAAGCGCGCGACCGCGATCGCGAACGTCACCGCGGGCGTCGCTCCTGCTCGCGCCGGCCGCGCTGCGAGCGCAGCAGCTCCTCGTCGAGGTTCAGGCCCTGGTGGTGCAGCGTGTGCCCCATGCGCTCGGCCTTCGTGCGCAGGTACGCCTCGTTGTGCTCGTTGGGCGCGTGCTCGATCGGGATCTGGGCGCTGACCGACAGCCCGTAGCCCTCCAGGCCCCTGATCTTCTTGGGGTTGTTCGTGAGGATCCGGATCGAGCTGAGCCCGAGGTCGACGAGGATCTGGGCGCCGATGCCGTAGTCGCGCAGATCCGCCGGCAGCCCGAGGCGCTCGTTGGCTTCGACCGTGTCCAGACCGTCCTCCTGCAGCCGGTAGGCGCGCAGCTTGTTCAGCAGGCCGATGCCGCGCCCCTCCTGGGAGAGGTACAGCAGCACGCCCTGGCCCTCGCGCTCGATCATCGCCAGGGCCGATTCCAGCTGCTCGCCGCAGTCGCAGCGCAGCGAGTGGAACACGTCGCCGGTGAGGCACTCCGAGTGCACCCGCACGAGCACGTCCGGCTCGCCGCCGACGTCGCCCTTGACGAGCGCCACGTGGTGCTTGTCGTCGATCAGCGAGCGGTATCCGACCGCCTCGAAGTCGCCGAAGGCCGTCGGCAGCCGCGTGGCGACGACCCGCTCGACGAGCTTGTCGTGGCGGCGGCGGTAGGCGATCAGGTCGGCGACGGTGATCATGCTCAGCTCGTGGCGGGCGCAGTAGTCGGCGAGTTCGGGGACGCGCGCCATCGTGCCGTCGTCGTTCATCACCTCGCAGATCACGCCCGCGGGGTTCAGGCCGGCCAGGCGCGCGAGGTCGACCGCCGCCTCGGTCTGGCCCGCCCGCTCGAGCACGCCGCCGGCGCGGCTCTTCAGCGGGAACACGTGGCCGGGCTGCACGAGGTCCCTGGGACGGGTCTCGGGGTCGATCGCCACCTGGATCGTGTGCGCGCGGTCGTGCGCGGAGATGCCGGTGGTGACGCCCTCGCGCGCCTCGACGGAAACCGTGAAGGGGGTTTCGAACGGCGACTCGTTCTTGGCGGCCATCAGGTCGAGCCCGAGCTCGTCGCAGCGCTCGGCGGTCAGCGACAGGCAGATCAGCCCGCGCCCCTCCTTGGCCATGAAGTTGATCGCCTCCGGCGTCGCGAACTGCGCGGCCATCGTCAGATCGCCCTCGTTCTCGCGGTCCTCGTCGTCGCACACGACGACCATCTTGCCCTGGCGGATGTCCTCGATCGCCCGCTCGACGGTCGCGAACGGGGTGGCTGTCTGCGATGGGGTCATGCGCGAACCTCCTGATAGGACTGCATCAGTCGCTCTACGTGCTTGGCGAGGATGTCCACCTCGATGTTGACGATCGCGCCCTCGCCGATCTCGCCGAGATTCGTCCGCTGCAGGGTCTCGGGGATCAGCGACACCGAGAATGAATCTTCCCCCAGGCTGCTGACCGTCAGGCTGACGCCGTCGACGGCCACCGATCCCTTCTCCACCAGGTAGCGCTCGAGCGGCGGCTCGACCGCGAGCGTGAGCACCCGCGAGAAGCCCTCATCGCGTACCGCGCTGACGGTTGCCACGCCGTCGACGTGACCCTGGACGATGTGCCCGCCGAGGCGATCGTCGGCGCGCAGCGCCAGCTCCAGGTTCACGCGGGCGCCTGCGTGCAGGCGCCCCAGCGACGAGCGCCGCAGGGTCTCGGCGATCGCCTGCGCGCGGAAGCCGGCGCCGTCGACGTCGGTGGCCGTCAGGCACACGCCGTTGACGGCGATCGAGTCGCCCACCCGCAACTCGGCAGCCAGCTGGCTGGAGATCTCGAGCGTCGCGCCCTCGCCGTCCTGCTCGACGGCCGCCACGCTCCCGAGGTCGGCGATCAGCCCCGTGAACACGAAATCACCTCTTCCTCTCTAGCAGCGGCCGATGGGCACGC
>JBKQHH010000259.1:0-18732 GCA_052148875.1 Solirubrobacteraceae bacterium | reverse complement strand
GGGCCGCGCATGCGCGGCCCGAGAGGGGTCGCGTGCGACCCCTCATGGCAAGGCCGCATGCGGCCTTGCCCGGGTGGCACATGTGCCACCCGTTCTTCTCGGGCCAAAGGTCACATGTGCCACCCGTCATCATCTCCACACGATGCCCACCCCGACGGCGACTCCTGCGGCGGGCGCGCGCGGTCCGCGCGAATGGTGGCAGGGCCTGCCGCCTCGCCGGCGCCGCGTCCTGCGTACGCTGCTCGCCGTCGCGACGGCGGTGGTGCTCGTGGTGGGCGTCCTGCTGGCGCGGTTCCTGACGGTGGAGAACGCCGAACGCGCTGACGATCTGGCGCTCGTGCAGGCGGAGGCGAGGGGCGATCTGGCGGGCATGCTCGACCGGCTGAGCGGCTGCCGCGCCAGCCGCTCGTGCCTGGCGGCGGCGACGGCCGACGCGAGCGACCCCCGCGTGCGCCGCACGGGCGCCGTGAAGATCCTGCAGCTCGAATCGCCCACCGCGTACTCGCTTTCCGGCGCCACCGGCTCCACGCGCCTGGCGTGGACGGTCATCGGCACGCTGCCGGTGGTGCAGTGCGTGGACGTGCGCCGGACGGGCGACTTCCTGTCCGGCATCCACGTGCAGCTGACCGGGATCGGCGCGCCGATCGCCGGCGAAGGCAGATGCACGAAGGCGTCGGCGATCGAAAGGGAAGAAGAAGCGGAAGCGAAGGCGGCGGAACGGTGAACGTCGATCAGGACGGCTGACGGCGATTGCTACAGTCTGCAGTCGCTCATGGCCAACACGACCACCAAGCTGAACGTCAACAGTCGCGCCGCCGCCGGCTCGCGCGCGGTGCGCCGCCTGCGCCGCAGCGGGCGCGTGCCCGGGGTGCTGTACGGCGGCGGCTCCGAGCCGGTGGGCTTCGACGCGGACGAGCGCGAGCTGCGCCACGCGCTCGCGAGCTCCGGCGCGGTGCTCGACCTGAGCGTCGACGGCAAGGCCCCCACGCCGGTGGTTCTCAAGGATGCCCAGCGCCACCCCGTGCGCGGCGAGACCGTTCACGTCGACCTCCTGCGCGTGAAGCTGGACGAGGCGATCAGCGCCGTCGTGCCGCTCGAGCTCACCGGCGTGGACGACGCTCCCGGCGTCAAGGAAGGCGGCGTGCTCGAGCAGATCACGCGCGAGCTGAACGTCGAGGCGCTGCCGACGGCGATCCCCGAGTCGATCGTGCACGAGGTCGGCGACATGCAGATCGGCGAGACGATCGTGCTCGGCGCGCTAACGCCGCCCGAGGGCGTCACGCTGCTCGACGATCTCGAGGAGACGGTCGTCGCGACGCTGTCCCCGCCGCGGCTGCAGACCGAAGCCGAGGAGGAGATCGAAGCCGAGACGGAGGTCGTCGGCGAGGGCGGCGCGCAGGCGCAGGACGCCGACGAGGGCTCCTCCGGCGAGGAGTAGCGCTGGGGCACTCGCTGAGCGGCGCGATGCTGCGTCCTCGGTCGCTCGCGTGCCAAGCACGCCACGCTCCCTGCGTCCTTGCCTCGCTTGCCCATCGACCGCCCCAGCGGCGCGACTCCCGGACAATCGAGTGATGTTCGGGGCGAGAGTCGACTGGCTGATCGTCGGACTTGGCAACCCCGGCCGCGAGTACGCCGGCACGCGGCACAACGTCGGCTTCGCTGTCGCCAATGCGCTGGTCGAGCGCTGGGGGCTGGGAGCCGCCAAGGATCGCTTCCGCGGGCGCATCGCCGAAGGCCGCGTGCGCGCGGCCCCGCCCGGTTCGTCGCTTGGCGTGGGAACGCCGGGGGGCGTCGGCGGGTCGACCGGCGGCCCGCGCGTGGCGGTGCTGTGTCCGCAGACGTACATGAACGACGCCGGGCGCTCGGTCGGGCCGGCGCGCGGCGCGCTCAAGCTGCCGCTGGAGCGCGTGCTGGTGGTGCACGACGAGATCGACCTGCCGTTCGGCGACGTGCGCACGCGCCTGGGCGGCGGCCTGGCGGGCCACAACGGGCTGAAGTCGCTCAAGCGCGAGCTCGGCGGCGCGGACTTCATGCGCGTGCGCGTAGGCGTCGGGCGCCCCGACTCGACCGACCCGGAGATCGTGTCCGCGTACGTGCTCGGGCGCTTCCGCGAGGACGCCGCGCAGGTGGCCGAGCTGGTCGACCGCGCGTGCGAGCACGCCGAGCGCGTCGTGCTGGGGCAGGAGCCGTGATGGCGACCGGCACCGGAGCCCTGCGCTCGCTGCTGGGGCTCGTGCAGGACGACGAGCAGGCGCTGGCGCTCGCGCGCGACGGCGGCCACGCGTTCGTGTCGTCGTCGCTGCGCGCGTACGTGATCGCGGCGCTGGCGGAGATCGACGAGGACGCGCGCGCGCGCCCGACGCTGGTGGTCGTCGGCGACGACCGCGCGGCGCGCGATCTGGCGGGCGATCTCGGCGCGTGGCTCGCGCCGAGGCGGGTTCGCTACTACCCGTCGCGGGGCGTCGCGTACGAGTCGCACCTCGCTCCGCCCGCGCACCTGGTGGGGCTGCGCGTGGCCGCGCTGGACGCTCTGCTGGGCGCGAAGCGCGCGGCTCCGGGCGCCGGCGGGGACTCCGCGGCGGGCGCGCGCGGGGATGCCGACGCGGACCAGCCGGTGGTGGTGGTGAGCGCGGTGGCGCTGTCGGAGAAGGTGCCCGACCCGCAGCTGCGCCCGCGCTCGTTCACGCTGCGCGTGGGCGAGCTGCTGGACCTGGACGAGTGCGCGGCGGAGCTCGTCAGCGCCGGCTACGAGCGCACCGACCAGGTCGAGGAGCGCGGGCAGTTCGCGCTGCGTGGCGGTCTGCTGGACGTGTTCCCCGCAACCGAGGAGCGCGCCGTGCGCGTGGACATGTTCGACGTGGAGATCGAGTCGCTGCGCTGGTTCTCGACGTTCACCCAGCGCTCGCTCGGAGAGGCGCAGGAGGTCGAGATCGCGCCGGCGGCGGAGCTCGCGCTCGAGCACCGCGAGCTGGCCGAGATCGCGGTTGAACAGATGCCCACCCGCCCGTTCGCCGCGGCCGGGGCCGACGGCGCCGACTCCGAGCGCCCGGACATCGCCGACCTGCTGCCGGTCGAGCGCTTCGGCGCGCTGCTCGACCTGGTCGGCGCGGAGACCGAGCTGATGGTCGCCGCGGAGGAGGATCTCGAGCCCGTCCTCCGCGATCACTGGAGCGACGTGAGCGCGGCGTTCGGCGACGAGGACGCGCATCACCTGTACGTCGACCCGCACAGCATCCTCGCGACGCTCGGCGAGCGCACGCGGATCTGGCTGTCGGCGCTGTCGAGCGGCCAGCGGATAGAGCTGCGCGCGCAGTCCGCGGACACGGCCGCGCGCTCGCTCGGCGAGGCCGAGCCGGAGCTCGAGAAGCTCGTGCGCTCGGGCTACAGGACGGTCGTCGCGTTCCCGCGGCGCGGAGAGGGCGAGCGCGCGGCGTACAACCTCGGCCGGCTGAAAGCCACGTGGCTCGGCGACGGCGGTCGCGAGCATGACCGTAAAGAAGCAGCGTATAACGATGGCGATACACCACGCGTCGAGAGCGACTCACCCGTCGCGCGCAGGCCGCTGGAGCCGTCGCTGCGCTTCGTCGCGGCGTCGCTGCGCGAGGGCTTCGTCGCGCCGCAGCTGAAGCTGGCGGTGTTCCCCGAGCATCGGCTGCTGCGCAGGCGTCGAGCGGAGCGTCCGGGCGGCGCCGCCGGAGGCCGCCACGGCGGCGCGGGCGGCGCCAGGCGGGGCGCCCTGCGCTCGTTCACGGAACTGCGCACGGGCGACATCGTCGTGCACGAGGACCACGGCGTGGCGCGCTTCGCGGGCTTCGAGACGCGCACGGTGGCGGACGTCACGCGCGACTACCTGTACCTCGAATACCAGGGCGACGACCGCGTGTTCGTGCCCACCGACCAGCTGGCGAAGATCTCGCGCTACGTCGGCGCGGGCGCCGGCTCGCATCCGCCGCTGAGCAAGCTCGGCGGCACGCGCTGGGAGACGATGAAGGCGCGCGCCCGGCGCGCCGCGCAGGAGCTGGCGGGCGAGCTGCTGAGCCTGTACGCCGAGCGCAGGCGGCGCAGCGGCCACGCGTTCGGACCGGACTCCGACTGGCAGCGGGAGTTCGAGGAGCGCTTCCCGTTCACCGAGACGCCCGACCAGCGCGACGCGATCGAGCTGGTCAAGTCCGACATGGAAGCGCCGCGCCCGATGGACAGGCTGATCTGCGGCGACGTCGGCTACGGCAAGACCGAGGTGGCGCTGCGCGCCGCCTTCAAGTCGGCCGCCGAGGGCAAGCAGGTGCTGATGCTCGTGCCGACGACGATCCTCGCGCAGCAGCACTACGGCACGTTCGCCGAGCGCCTGGCCGACTACCCGTTCACGCTCGAGCACGTCTCGCGGTTTCGCACTCCGGCCGAGCAGAAGGCCGCGATCAAGGGGTTCGCGGATGGGCGCGTGGACATCCTGATCGGCACCCACCGGGTGCTCTCGCGCGACGTGCGCGCGAAGGACCTCGGCCTGTTGATCGTCGACGAGGAGCAGCGCTTCGGCGTCAAGCAGAAGGAGCTGCTGCGCCAGCTCAAGCTGAAGGTCGACGTGATCTCGATGTCGGCGACGCCGATCCCGCGCACGCTGCAGATGTCGCTGGCGGGGCTGCGCGACATCTCCGTGATCGAGACGCCGCCCGAGGGCCGCCGGCCGGTGCGGACGTATGTGGGCGAGTACGAGGAGGAGCTCGTCAAGCGGGCGATCGAGCGCGAGCACGAGCGCGACGGGCAGGCGTTCTTCCTGCACAACCGCATCGAGTCGATCGACGAGACCGCCGAGCGCCTGCGCGCACTGTGCCCTGGCGTGCGCTTCGCGGTCGCCCACGGGCAGATGGGCGAGGGCGAGCTGGAGAGCGTGATGATGGACTACCTGCGCGGTGGCGCGGACGTGCTGGTGTGCACGTCGATCATCGAGTCGGGCATCGACATCCCGCAGGCGAACACGCTGATCGTGGAGCACGCGGACACGTTCGGGCTGGCGCAGCTCTACCAGATCCGCGGACGGGTGGGGCGCAGCCGCGAGCGCGCGTACGCGTACCTGCTGTACGACTCCGCCGCCGCGCTCACCCCCGAGGCGGCGCAGCGGCTGTCGGCGCTGTCGGACTACACCGAGCTGGGGGCTGGCTTCAAGATCGCGATGCGCGACCTGGAGATCCGCGGCGCGGGCAACCTGCTCGGCGACGAGCAGTCCGGGCACGTGGCGGCGCTCGGATTCGAGCTGTACATGCAGATGCTCGACGAGGCGGTCGCGGCGGCGGAGCCGGAGCTCGAGGGCCAGACGCTGCCGGAGCCCGTGCGCCTGGACGTGAACGTCGACGCGTACGTGCCCGCCGACTACGTCCCCTACGAGCAGGCCAAGATCGAGGTCCACCGCCGCGTGGCGGGGGCGCTGGAGGTCGCCGACGTCGAGCGCCTGCGCGAGGAGCTCGAGGACCGCTTCGGGCCGCTGCCCGAGCCGGTGGAGAACCTGCTGGCGCTGCAGCGGGCGCGCATCAAGTTCGGCCAGGCGGGGGCGCGGACGGTGAGCTTCCACGGCGACCGCCTGGCGGTCGTGCCGATCGAGCTCGACTCGGCCAGGGCGAGGCGCCTGCGCGAGGAGCTGCCCGAGGCGCTGTACGAATCGGGCCGCTCGCAGGTATCGGTGCGCGTTCCGAAGGACGGGACCGAGCGATTCCCCAGCGTGGTGCGGGCGGCGGATGCGCTGCTGGCGATCGTGCGCGAGGCGGCTTAGAAACTCGTTAGGAGCCCGTTAAGGACAACACATGAGCTTTCCGCTAAAGTGCCCGCGTCGTGTCCAAGGCTCTCCGAATCATCCCGGCGCTAGGCGCCGTTTTGTTTGCCCTCGTGGGGATCTCCGCGTGCGGCGGCATACCGGGCGACGCGGTCGTGCAGGTCAACGGCACGGCGATCACGAAGACCGCGTTCGAACACTGGATGTCGGTGGCGGCCGCGTCGAGCTCCGCCGGCACGACAGAAAAGCCGGCGGTGCCCGAACCGCCGAACTACACGACGTGCGTCGCGCATCTGGCGAAGACCGCGCCCAAGCCGGCGAAGGGCCAGAAAGCTCCGACGACCGCGCAGTTGAAGTCCGAGTGCGAGACGGAGTACAAATCGCTGCAGACCGAGGTGCTGGGCTTCCTGATCTCCTCGCAGTGGGTGATCGGCGAAGCATCCTCGCTGAACGTCAAGCTCAGCGACGCGGAAGTCAGGAAGGAATTCACGAAAATCAAGAACACGCAGTTCCCGAAAGCGTCTGAATTCGAAAAATTCCTGTCGAGCTCGGGACAGACGGTCTCGGACCTGCTGCTGCGCGTGAAGCTGAACATGCTCTCGCAGAAAATCCAGAAGCAGATCGTCAAGGCCAAGAGCCAGGTCACGCAGGCTCAGATCACCAAGTACTACGACGAAAACAAGTCGAAGTACGGCACGCCGGAAAAGCGCGACGTGAGGATCGTCCTCACCAAGACCGAAGCGGCGGCGAACAGCGCCAAGAAGGAAGTCGAATCGGGCAAGAGCTTCGCCAGCGTCGCCAAGAAGGACTCGATCGACCCCACCAGCAAGGCCAACGGCGGGCTGCTGAAGGAAGTGGTCAAAGGCGAGGAGGAGAAGGCGCTGGACGCGGCGATCTTCTCGGCTTCCAAGAACGTGCTCGGCGGCCCCGTCAAGACCCCGTTCGGCTACTACGTATACGAAGTCGTGAGCGTCACGGCCGGCACCCAGGAACCCCTGTCGAAGGTGCAGTCGACGATCAAACAGCAGCTGATCGCCACCGGCCAGCAGTCCGCGCTGAGCAAGTTCGTGAAAGACTTCAAAAAGAAGTGGTTGGAAAAAACGGAATGCCGCTCGGGCTACGTGGTCGCCGACTGCAAGTCCTACAAAGCGCCGAAGACGAGCTCCACCGGCGCCACCTCGCCCACCGGGTAGCGGGTCGTTTGCCGGCGCGTCGCGGGCGCCGAGGAGCATGAGGTCTTCCGCATGAGCCAGATCGAGCGAATCCACGCCCGTCAGATCCTCGACAGCCGGGGCAACCCGACGGTCGAGGTCGACGTCGAGCTGCGCTCCGGCGCGCACGGCCGCGCTGGGGTGCCCTCGGGCGCCTCCACGGGCGAGTTCGAGGCTACGGAGCTGCGCGACGGCGGCGAGCCGTGGGGTGGCAAGGGCGTCTCGCGCGCAGTTGGAAACGTCGACGGTGAGATCGCTCAAGCGCTGGCGGGTATGGATGCGGCCGACCAGGAGGCGATCGACAGGGCGCTGATCGAGCTGGACGGCACGCCCAACAAGTCGCGGCTGGGCGCCAACGCGATCCTGGGGGTGTCGCTGGCGAGCGCGCAGGCGCAGGCGGCCGAGCAGGGGCTCGCGCTGTGGCGCTATCTCGGCGGTGCGGACGCGTGCGTGCTGCCGGTGCCGATGATGAACGTGCTCAACGGCGGCATGCACGCGGACAACAAGGTCGACTTCCAGGAGTTCATGATCGTTCCGTGCGGCGCACAGACGTTCTCGCAGTGCCTGCGCATGGGCGCGGAGGTGTTCCACGCGCTGAAGGGCACGCTGCACGAGCGCGGACTGGCGACGGCGGTCGGCGACGAGGGCGGTTTCGCGCCCGACCTGAGCTCGAACGAGGACGCGCTGAGGATGCTCGTCGCGGGCATCGAGGCGGCCGGATACAAGCCGGGGGAGGACGTGGCGATCGCGCTGGACCCGGCCGCCAGCGAGTTCTACAGGGATGGCGCGTACGTGCTCGAGCACGAGGGCCGCACGCTGAGCGCCGCCGACTTCACGGACTACTGGAGCGATCTGATCGAGCGCTATCCGATCGTGTCGCTCGAGGACGGCATGGACGAGGAGGACTGGGACGGCTGGCGCGTGCTCACCGAGCGGCTGGGCTCGCGCGTGCAGCTCGTCGGCGACGACATCTTCGTGACGAACACCGAGCGGCTGCGTCGCGGCATCGACGCGGGCGTGGGCAACTCGATCCTGATCAAGGTCAACCAGATCGGAACGCTCACGGAGACGCTGCGGGCGGTGGCGATGGCGCGCGAGGCGGGCTACACGGCGGTGATGAGCCACCGCTCGGGCGAGACGGAGGATGTGACGATCGCCGATCTGGCGGTGGCGACGGGCTGCGGGCAGATCAAGACGGGCGCGCCCTCGCGCTCGGACCGCGTGGCCAAGTACAACCAGCTGCTGCGCATCGAGGAGCAGCTGGGCGCCGCGGCGCGCTTCCCCGGGCGCAGCGCGTTCGGTCGCAGCTGAGCGCAGCCCCGCTGGGGGCCGTCGGTCAGCGGCAGGATGTTCGCCGGACGGCGCGAATCCGGGTAGGCATGCCCGCCATCTCGGCATCCCGCTCCGGCTCGAACCGCACTCCCGGCCGCAGCCTCGGAGCGCGCGTGCGCTGGGACCGGCTGGGGCGCGTGGCGATGCTGTGCGTGCTGGTGGCGCTCGTGTACCTGTATGCGAGCGCGGGCGTGCACATGCTCTCGACGTGGCGCCAGTCGAACCGCGACAACGCCACGGTGGCGAGCATGGAACGGGAACACCGGCTGCTGGTGCGCCAGCGCGAAGCGCTCACCGCGGCGGGGACGCTCGAAACAGAGGCTCGCCAGCTGGGCATGATGAAGAGCGGCGAGCAGCCGTACGTGATCAGTGGCCTGCCCGACAACTGACCGCATGCCGCTGCTAGCCTCGGCGCGTGTCGTTCGAGACCGCGAACTACCAGTGGCAGCAGGGCGAGCGCCGGCTGCGGACGGCGCCCGCGGAGCGGCGGGCGCTGCTCGAGCGCGTGATCGACGCCCTGGTGGCGGAGCTGCGCCGGCGCCTGGGCGGCCGGTTCTCGGCGGACGAGCTCGTCGACCTGTACGAACAGGGCGCCGCGTGGTGCCTGCAGATCGCCATGAAGCTCGCGCCGGAGGACCCGTGGGCGTGGGAGGCAGGCGTGGTCGTCGACGCCGCCTTCGCCAGATACCTGCGCGAGGCCGCCGACTACGCCGGCGGCCGCAGGACGCTGTCAGAGGCTTAGGAGCGCCGCTATGCGGCGTCCTCGTCGGCACCCGCGCGGCGGATGATAATGCGATCCTCCTCGACCTCGACCTCGACGGGTCGGTGGCCGGCCCAGTGCTCGGCGTAGATGGGGTTCTCCTGGATGGCGGGGTCGAGCCACAGGCCGTAGCCCTCCTCGCCGTGGTCGAAGGTGCCCTCGAGCGGGCCGGTGTTGCGCGCTCCGGGGCGCCGGCCTCGCCCGCCGCGGCGACTGCGCCGGCGGGTGCGCGTGCCGCTGGCGCTGTCGGTCTCCTCACCGGGCTCCTCGCCGGCCTCCTCCGCTTCGGCCCTGGCGCGCTCGGCCTCGGCTTCGGCCGCTTCGAGCTCGGCGGCGATCAGCGCGTCGTCCTCGGCGCGAAGGTCGATCTCCTCCGGGTAGTCGCCGGCGCCGCCGGCGCCCTCGGTGGCCTCGTCGTCGCTGACGAGCTCGTTCTGGCGCTTGAACTGCTCGATATCGCGGACGGTGACCTCCAGCTGGTGGGCGACCCAGGCGTCGGTTCGGCCCTGGCGCACCCAGGCACGGATCTGGTTGAGGTGCGGGCGCAGAGATTTCCGGGGCATGGACGGCCCGGGAGACTAGCGCAAGCGCTCGCGCGGCGCGCCGGGCGTGGCCGGCTCAGGTCGCGCGACGGTCGATCGGCGGGGAGGGTTGAGAAATTGGTATCGCGTTCCCCCGGTCCTACGACTATGCTTGGCTCTCCGGCGGTTTGGGGTCGCGCCGGGTCGCCAATCGGCAATGAGGAAGGTGCACCCAAATGCTGGTTCTGACGCGCAAGTCCAACCAGAGCATCATGATCGGGGACGAGATCGAGGTCTCGGTGCTGTCGGTCATGGGCGAGAAGGTGCGCATCGGCATCCAGGCTCCGCAGCGGGTGCCCGTCTTCCGCAAGGAGATCTATCTCGAGATCCACCGCGAAGCCGGCGGCGCGACGCCGCCCTCGAAGGACGGCGCGGCGCCCGAGACCGCAGCCGCGGTGGAGGAGTCGCTGCAGGACCTGGGCGACGGCTCCTAGCGACCCGCTGGCGCGGCGTCTGGCGGCGTCCTCGGTCGCTCGCTTGTGCCCCGAAGAGGTGCGTGCCAAGCACGCCACGCTCTCTGCGTCCTTGCCAGGCTTGGCCATCGGGCCGCTAGCCCAGCAGCAGGTACAGCGTGCGGAACATCACGACGGTGACGACGGCCGCGGTGAGGATGAGCGTGAGGACGAGCAGCGCGAAGCGCACGGAGCCGCGCTTGTGACGGCGCTCGACCTCGCGCTTGAGCGCGCGCTGCTCGGTGGTGCGACGCAGGGAGTCGCGCCGGCGGCGGTCGAGCGAGACCTCCTTGGAGAAGGCTCGCTCCCACTCGGCGAGGCTCTGGCGCATCTTCATCTCTTGCCGCCCCCCGGCTATGCCGACGGCGCGAGCGCCTTGGCGCGCTCGTATACGGCGACGAAGCGCAGGTAGTTCTCGGCGATCTTGCGCGCGCCGGCGGAGCGCTCGATCTTGCCGTCGACGTAGGCCTTCAGCGGGTCCCACCAGATCGAGCGTCCGATGGCGAAGCCGATGTAGCCGTCGACGGGGGCGGCGGCGGCCAGCCACTGGTCGACCTTGGCGTCGTCGGCGCCGCGACCGAGCACCACGCACCTGACGCCGTCGCGCCCGCCGCTGCGCGTCTGGGCGACGAGCATCTCGCAGTCGGAGCGGCGGTCGACGCCCTCGATCTTCCAGATGTCGACGACGATGCCGGCGTCCTGGATCTCTGCGATCGCGCGGCGCATCAGCTCGGGGCGCAGCTCGGCGTCGTAGCGGTCGCCGTCGCCGCCGACGGACTGCAGCTGGGCGTCCTCGGCGGGCACGAGCAGCTCGAACAGGAACTTGCGGTCGTGCTCCTTCAGCCAGTCGCTCAGCCGCAACAGCTTGGCGAGCTGCTCGCGATTGGCGGCTTGGTCGCCGTCGGGGTTGTAGCGGACGAGCACCTTGGTGAAGTCGGGATCGAAGCGCTCGATGTGCTCGCCGAAGTCATCGCCGTACTGGAAGTCGAACATGTTCTGGCCGGAGCGCTCGGCGGGCATCGCGAGCTTCAGGCCCTTCTCGCGCGCCTCGGCGGGCACGGTGGAGCCGAACTGCTCGTCGACGAGCACGCCGGTGACCGCCGGGTCGGCGCCGGCGCCGACGGCCTGCAGCATGCCCTCGAAGATGAGGTGCTTGGCGTCGGCGATGATCGCCGTCTGCTCGGAGTCCGGCTCGCCCTCGATCCCGAAGAACTTCTTCTGGAAGGAGCCGCGGTGGTCGAACGCGAGGATGTACAGGTTGCTGTCGGTTCCGGGGTTCATGCACCTGAGTATTCCAGAGGCGCGCGGGGCGGGGTCGAGAGGTCCTTAGAATGGGTCGACGATGACCTCCGGCGCTGATCTGTTCGTGGTGTGCAAGCAATGCGGCGCGGAGGTCAGCCCGTACATCACCGAGTGCCCGTACTGCGGCAATCGGCTGCGCCGGCGCGCGCCGAAGCTGCCTCCGGCGAACGCCCCTACCCGAACCACGCTGCGCGGCCGGGCGCGGTCGCTGCTGACCCGCTCCAGGCCCGCGCCCGTGAGCAGCATGGCGCGCACGCGCCCGCGCACCCACCGCCCGCCGAGTCGCTGGGCGGCGGACCGCCCGTACGCGACGATCGCGCTGGTGGCTGTCAGCTGCGTGGTGTGGGTGGTTGCGCACGCGGAAGGCGCGCTGTATCTGCACATGGCGGTCATCGGCTCGCTGAACGGCGATTGGTGGAGGCTGTTCACGAACGAGTTCGCGTACGCGGACGGCGTGTACGCGTTCGTGGCGATCCTCACGATCGCGATCTTCGGCTGGCTGTTCGAGCGCCGCCACGGGCCGGCGGCGGTGCTGGCGCTGGCCCTGGGCGCGGGCGCCACGGGCGCGCTGGCGGCGGGCGCGGTCTATCCGTTCCCGGTCGTCAGCGGCGGCAACGCAGCGGCGCTGGCGCTGCTGGCGGCGTGGGCGGTCCCCGACCTGGAGGCGGCGCGTACGGGCAACTACCGCGAGGGAGACCTGCTGGGCGCGGCGGCGCTGGCGGCGCTGCTGCTGGCGCTCCCGTTCGCGCGTCCGGAGGCGAGCTGGCTGGCCGGTGTCGTCGGCGGGCTGCTCGGCCTGGTCATCGGGCTCGGCATGCACGGTCTGGGCGAGCGGGAGGCATAGGATGCTGGTGCGATGACGATGACCAACGCGGTTGTGCTGATCGAGGCGGAGCGCGATGCGCTGTCGAGCCTCGGCGGCGCGCTCGCGGACATCGACGGCGTGGCGGAGGCGTACTCGGTGACCGGGGAGTGGGACTTCGTGGCGATCGTGCGGGTGCCCGATCACGAGCAGCTGGCGGACGTCGTGACGGGCCAGATCGGCGGCCTGCCGGGCGTGTCGCGCACGCAGACGATGGTCGCGTTCGCGGCGTACTCGCGCCACGATCTCGAAGCGCTGTTCTCGATCGGGGAATGATCGCCTGAGAACCTGTTTCAAAAAGATCGGCACGCCCGGATGCGTCCCTGGACGCGGCGCTGGATCGCCACGTGACGGCTCGCCCGTGCCACCAGCACGGCCTTCACCGTCCCGCGTCGCCCAGCTTGGTCCATGAACGCCCCGACCGCACCGCCTATTTTGAAACAGGTTCATAGCGCGATGGCGGCGGCGGCGATGAAGCCCGAGTACGGGCCGACGCTCGGGCGGCTGCTGGCTCCCCGCTGGCGCGCCGCGTCGAGGCTGGCGCGCACGGCGACGATCGTCGCGGGCGTGGTGGTGCTGGCGGCGCTGGTGGCGGCGGCGCTGACGCTCGAGAACGCGACGTTCTCGCATGGGGGGAGGGTTCCGTTCAGCTTCAGCTACAGGGACCTGTATCGCGTGGCGCCCGACCCCGGCGGGTACGTGAAGATCCAGAGCCGCTGGCCGGATGGCGCGCTGAAGTACTCATACGCCGTCGATCCGCTGCTGCTGCCAGCGTACTCGGGGGAACTGACGGCCGAGATGCCGCTGTACGCGACGGGCTTCATCCGCGCGTTCGGCCGGCGCTTCGTGGACTTCGAACTTCGCGGCGAGGGCAAGACGAAGGTCAACAACACGCTCACGGGCTACCAGGTGCTGTTCACGGCGGAGGTGGAGGGACATGCGATGTACGGCCGCGCGGTGCTGCTGCTGCCCCCGCGGGCGAGGGCGCGCGAAGGCGTGGCGGTGGTGATGCTGACGTCGACCACAGCCAGCGCGCAGATCGTCTCGCCGCTGGAAGTCGGCACGACGGGCGTGCTGCTGAAGCCGATGAAGACGTTCGCGTTCGGCTAGCGCGACCGGCGGGCGTCACGGCCGGCGTCGCGACCGCCTCGACGACCGGCGCCGCGGGCGATCACGTGCTCGCCGGCCGCTTCGCCGGCGGGAGCTTCGGTGCCCCCGGCGTCCGGCTTGACCGGGGCTTCGTCTGGCTTGACCTGGGCTTCGGGGGTGACCGGCGTGGTGGATTCGTGCGAGGGTGCGACCGGCGTTTCCGTCGGTGCGGCGGGCGCTTCCGTCGGCGCGGGAGGCGTTTCGACCGTTGTGGTGGTCGTCGGCGTGCTCGGCGCGGGCGTGGTCGTGGTCGAGGAGCTCGTGGTCACAGGGGTCGTCGACGGGACCGTCGTTGCGGAGACGGGAAGTTCGGTGGTGTCGGTCGTGACCTCGGTGACCGGCTGGGGGTCGGCCGGCTTGGCCGCGGGGGCGGATGCGACGCCGGTGGGGGGCGTGGCGGGCGCCTGGAGGGCGAGCTTGGCCGTCCTGGTGCTCTTGGCGTCGCGCCGCTGGCGCCTGGCGGCGGCGAGGGTCCCGTTGGTGGCGGAGCCCCCGCCGCTGAGGGGCTGGAGCGCCTGGTGGACGACCACCGGTTCGTCGGCGCGCATGGCGGCGGCGCTCGCGGAGGCGACGGCGGGGGGACGGTGGTGCACGACGGTGGCGTGGTCCGCGGCGACGGCGCCGGCGGCGACGATCGCGGCGGCGGCGAGCCCGGCGACGGCCTTGGTGGCGAGGGCTCCGGCGCCGGCGGTCATGATGCCGCCGGCGACGCTCCCGCCGGCACCAGCGGCGGCTCCGGCCCCGGCGGTCGCGGTGGCGGTGGCGCCGACGGTGGCGCCGGCGCCGCCGGCGACGTGCGCCCCGCCGGCGGAGGCGGTCGAGCCGAGCTTCGCGAGCAGCAGCTTCTTGACGAGCAGCAGCGGGCCGACGGGCATGATCAGCGCGAGCGCGCGGTTGTTGTCCTTGAGCTGCTTGCGGAAGAACGCGCAGCGCTCGCAGCCGCGGACGTGGCGCCGCGCGGGCGTGCTCAGCTTGCCGAGCCCCTCGGCGACCTCGCCGAGCTCCAGGCGAACGTCCTCGCAGCTGAGCTTGCGCGCCTCCGCGGCCTCGGCGAGCGAGATGCGCGCGCGCACGAGCAGCGACTTGACCGACGGAACGGTGGTTTCCATGGCGTGGGCGATCTGCTCGTAGGAGAGCGCGTCGATCTCGCGCAGGAGCAGCGCGGTGCGCTGGGTCTCGGGCAGCTCGTGCACGTCGGCGATCAGCTCGCGGAAGCTCTCGCGGCGCATGACCTTGTCGCCGGTGGAGAGCCCGTTCTCGGCGTAGTGGACGTCCATCGAGTCGACGCCGATGGCGGACGCGCGGCGCAGGTGGTTGAGCGAGCGGTTGCGCGCGATGCGATACAGCCACGGGCGCACGTTGATGTCGCGCTCGTCGGCGAGCACGGCGTTGAACGCGGCGGCGAACACCTCCTGCAGGACGTCCTCGGCGTCCTCGCGCGAGGCGAGCATGTGCCGGCAGAAGGACAGCAGGCGCGTCTGGTAGCGGGCGCAGAGCACCTCGAAGGCGGCGTGCTGGCCGCGGCGCGTGAGCGCGATCAGGCGCTCGTCCGACTGTAGGCGCAGCAGCGCGGACGGGCCGCGCAGGCCCGCAATGCTGCCCGGATGTGTGAGAGCGGAGACCTCCATGGACAGTCCGATAGCTGCTGTCGCTACCAACGACACGGTAGCAGCGCAAAAGTTGCGCCTGATAAAGGGATCTGAAGGGCTTTTCCCGGCCCGGACGGGGCTCAAACCCGTGGGCGGCGAATGCCGGGCGGCGGGCGCGGAGCGCTTGCCGGGCACGTACGGGCCCTTCCATACACTGGCGCGGCCCGGGTGGCGAAATCGGTATACGTAATCGACTTAAAATCGATGGCTCCGTGTGAGGGGCGTGTGGGTTCGAATCCCACCCCGGGCATCCTGTTGTGTCTCGGGAGATCCTGGACATGTCTCGGGAGATCCCGGACTGTTGGTGCGAGCGGATAGAGTCGCGGCGATGTCGACGCAGGATGCGCAGGAGACGAGGACGTTCCACGGCGGGCGGCTGGTGGCGCGCCGCCTGAAGGCGCACGGCGTGAGCAAGCTGTTCACGCTGTCGGGCGGGCATCTGTTCTCGATCTACGACGGCTGTCGCGAGGAGGGGATCGAGATCGTGGACGTGCGCCACGAGTCGACGGCGGCGTTCGCGGCGGAGGGCTGGGCGAAGGTGACGCGCGAGCCGGGCGTGTGCGCGCTGACGGCGGGGCCGGGCGTGACGAACGGGATGAGCGCGATGGCCTCGGCGCAGGCGAGCCACTCGCCGATGGTGGTCCTGGGCGGTCGCGCGCCGGCGCTGCGCTGGGGGCAGGGCTCGCTGCAGGAGATCGACCACGTGCCGTTCGTGCGGCCGCTGGCGAGGCTGGCGGCGACGCCGCAGAGCACGGAGGAGATCCCGGGCCTGGTGGACGACGCGTTCGCGGCGGCGTGCGCGCCGCACGGCGGACCGGCGTTCGTGGACTTCCCGCTGGACTACGTGTTCATGGAGGCGCAGGAGCCGGAGAGCGAGTACCGGCCGCCGCTCGCCGGCGCGGGCGGGCGCGGCGGGGGCGCGTCGGGCGAGGCGCTGGAGCGCGCGGCGGCGCTGCTGGCGGCGGCGGAACGCCCGGTGATCATGGCGGGCACGGACCTGTACTGGGAGCATGGCGAGCAGGCGCTGGGGGAGTTGGCGCAGACGCTGCGGATCCCGGTGTTCCTGAACGGCCTTGCGCGCGGCTGCGTGGCGGCGGATCACGAGCTGTTCTTCTCGCGCGCGCGCTCGCAGGCGCTGAAGGGCGCGGACGTGGCGCTGGTGGTGGGCGTGCCGATGGACTTCCGTCTGGGCTTCGGCGCGTCGTTCGGCGAGGACACGGAGATCGTGGTGATCGACGCGGCGGAACCGGAGCGCGACCATCCGCGGCCGGTGGCGGCGGAGTGCTACGGGTCGATCGCGCAGACGCTGGCGGACCTGCGCACGGGCGCGGGAGACCAGGCGCTGGCGAGCGAGCGCTGGATCGCGGAGCTGCGGGCGAGCGAGACCGAGCGCCGCGAGGCGGAGCGGGCGGAGTTCGAGGACGACAGGGCGCCGCTGCACCCGATGAGGCTGTACGCGGAGCTTGCGAAGGTCCTGGAGCGCGACGCGATCGTGATCGGCGACGGCGGGGACTTCGTGTCGTACGCGGGCCGCGTGGTCGACAGCTACCAGCCGGGGTGCTGGCTGGACCCGGGGCCGTTCGGCTGCCTGGGGACGGGCCCGGGGTACGCGCTGGCGGCGAAGCTGGCGCATCCGGAGCGCCAGGTGGTGCTGATGGTGGGCGACGGGGCGTTCGGGTTCGCGGGGATGGAGTTCGACACGCTGGCGCGCCACGGCGTGAACGTGGTGGCGGTGATGGGCAACAACGGCATCTGGGCGCTGGAGAAGCACCCGATGGAGTTCCTGTACGGGTACTCGGTGGCGGCTGACCTGCGCCCGGGGACGCGCTACGACCAGATGGTGGAGGCGCTGGGCTGCCACGGCGAGCTGGTGGAGCGCCCGGCGGACGTGCGCCCGGCGCTGGAGCGCGCGTTCGCTGCGGGCAGGCCGGCGCTGGTGAACGTGTTGACCGATCCGACGGTCGTCTACCCGCGCAAGTCGAACCTGGCTTGAATCACCCGGCGCCGGCCAGCCGCAGGGCGCCGCCGAAGAGGATGTCGTGCTCGGAGACCTCGACGTGTTCGAGCTCGAACGCGCGCATGGCCTCCTCGAGCAGGATCATGCCGGCGACGATCGTGGGGGCGCGGTCGGGGTTGAGGCCGACGACCTGGCGGCGCTCGGGTTCGGCCATGTCGGCGAGGCGGGCGAGCAGCAGTTCGACGGTGCCGAGCTGCAGCGTGTAGCCGTGCACGCGGGCGGGGTCGTAGGGGTCGAGCTCGAGGTCGATGGAGGCGGCGGAGGTGGCGGTGCCGGCGACGGCGATGCCGTGCTCGACGGGCGCGCGCTCGTCGGGCGGCAGCCCGTCGAGCAGCACGGCGCGGACGTCGAGCGCGAGTTCCTGCAGCTCGTGCGGGGCGGGCGGGTCGGAGTGGATGTGGCGCTCGCTCATGCGCACGACGCCGGCGTGCAGCGAGGTGTGGAAGGCGGCGGCGCGCCCGACGCCGACGACGAACTCGGTGGAGCCGCCGCCGATGTCGATGACGACGGTCGGCTCGGTGGGGGCGGGGCGCCCGGCCATGGCGCCGAGGAACGTCAGCTGTGCCTCTTCGTCGCCGCTGAGCACGCGGGCGTCGAGGCCGAAGTCCTCGCGCACGCGGGCGGCGAAGTCGGCGCCGTTGCTGGCGTCGCGGACGGCGGAGGTGAGCACGGCGAGGTTGGCGCCGGCGCCGTTGGCGTCGATCTCGGCGCGGTAGCCGGCGAGCGTGCCGAACACGCGGTCCATGGCCTCGGGGGCGAGCGCGCCGGTCGCGTCGACGCCGTGCCCGAGGCGGGTCACGTTCGAGTGCCGGACGAGCTCCTGCACGGACCCGCTGTCGGGATCGACGTCGGCGATCAGCAGGCGGGTGGAGTTGGTCCCGATGTCCACGACGGCGACGCGCATCGGCGGGATGCTAGAGGGGCGGGCGAGCGGGCGCTGTGCGAGGGGCCGGCCCCCGGCGGCGCGAAAGGTTGGCCACTTGTGCGGTTCTTTGCTAGAACATAAGGAGCGACGCGGGGTGGAGCAGTCTGGTAGCTCGTCGGGCTCATAACCCGAAGGTCGCGGGTTCGAATCCCGCCCCCGCTATGAAGCGAAAGCCCTGGAAATCCAGGGCTTTCGCTGTTCTAGGGCTCGGACGCTGGCGGAGCTTCCTCCCGAGATTTCCTCCCGAGATGAGATCGAGCGTATCGAGGTATCGTGGTCTGCTGGCATCATGCGGCGATGTCCGCGTGCGATGGCGAATGAGGCTGACTCCGAGATGGCTGTGTCGGTGAACGTCCCCACGTCCTCATGAGCGGCGCGGCGTGGACGCTTGAGTTCTACGAGGAGGACGGCCGGGAGCCGGTGCTTGACTTCCTGCGCGGCCTTGATGAGCTCAAGGAGCAGGCGTTGGCCGCTGCGCTTCGCAACGTTCTCGCCTATGAGGGCATTGGGGTGTGCGGCTCCTCGTGGGGCAAGTGGGTACCTGGTGCTCCCGGCATCTTCGAGTTTCGGGTGCGCCATGACGCGGCGACGATCCTGCGCGAGCGCGGCTTGCCGGTCCCCGAGCATCTGAAGGAGACCAGTGCCGACGTCCTGCTGCGCGTGTTCTGCCATGCCCACGGCAAGAAGGTGGTCCTGCTGCTGGCCGGCTATGACAAGGGCAAGGAGCCGAG
>JBKQHH010000258.1:0-18181 GCA_052148875.1 Solirubrobacteraceae bacterium | reverse complement strand
GTGGTTTGTGAGGGGCGGGCGGGGCGCCCCGCGCGCGCGGCCCAGGCCGCTCTCGCCGCGGCGCTCGAGCACCGAGATGACCAGGATGTTGGCGATTCCGATCGCGCCGACCAGGAGAGCGACCGCGCCGAGCCCGACCAGCAGGGTGGTGAACTGTCCTTTGGCGGCCGCGCGCGCCTCGAGCGCGTCCGAGGGGCGGCTGACCTGGACGCCCGTGGGATCCTGGGGGTCGGCGGTGGCGGCGAGCAGCTCGGAGACGCCGACGACGTCGTCCTGGTTGGCGCGCACGTAGATCACGGACGGGTTGGGCTGTAGCCGGAAGAGGCGCTCGGCGACCGGGAGGCTGATGAGCACCTCGGAGTCGAGTGATGTATCGAGGGTCGCGGAGCTCATGATGCCGATCACGTTGAACCAGGTGTTGCCGAGGTAGACCAGAAGATCGCCGCGGACCTGGGTGATCTGCAGCACCTGGGCTGCCTGGTAGCCGAGGACCGCCTCTGGGTAGCGGTTCGCGATCGCGTCGAGGAAGTGCCCGGAGAGCATGTGCGTGCCCATCACCGCCGGGAGGTTCTCGCCGGCGGCGTCGACGCCGATCCCGCCGGTCTGCTCTGAGGGCACGAGCGGAGTGCGGTACACGTTCGCTGAGACCTGGTAAATGGCGGCGTCGCTCAGCACGTTGTTCATGTGGCCGATCATCGGTACGGCCGTGTCGGGCAGCACCTCCTGCTGGCCGAGGAAGCTCTGTCCCGGAGCGACCGTCAGCAGGTTGGTGCCGAGCGCGTTGATCTCGGCGAGCAGGTTCGCCTCGCTGGAGGCCGAGACGCCGACGACGGCGACCATCGCGCCGATCCCGATCGCGATCCCCAGCGCCGAGAGCGCCGCGCGCAGCCGGCGCGTGCGGAAGGCCTGCAGCGCGGTTCCGAGCAGCTCGCGCGCCGGCAGCCGCGGGTGGGTGATCCGGCCCCGTTGCGCGCCTGTCCCGACGTCTTTGACGGTGGTCGTGCTCATTGCTGCTCGTCGGCGACGATCTCCCCGTCGCGCATCTGCAGGCGCCGGTGGAAGGTGGCCGCGATGCTGGGGTCGTGCGTGATCAGCACGAGCGTGGCGCCCTCGGACGCGAGCTCGTGCAGGAGCCTGATCACCTCGCGGCCGGAGGCCTGGTCCAGATTCCCAGTCGGCTCGTCAGCGAGGATGATCAGCGGTCGCTTGGCGATCGCCCGCGCGATCGCGACCCGCTGGCGCTCCCCGCCGGAGAGCTGCTTGGGGTTGAACTGGAGCCGATGCCCGAGCCCGACCCGCTCGAGCGCGACCCTCGCGACCTGACGACGCTGGCCGAGCGGCTGGCCGGTGTACAGCATCCCGAGCGCGACGTTGTCGATTGCGCTCATCGCCTCCTGCAGGTGGAACTCCTGGAAGACGAACCCGACCTCGTACGCGCGCAGCCCCGCCAGCTCGACATCCGACGCGCTCCCAACGTCGTGACCGGCGACCCGCACCCGGCCGCTGCTCGCTCGCTCGAGCGTGCCCATGACCGTCAACAGGGTCGTCTTGCCCGATCCGGACGGGCCGACCACCGCCACCTGATCGCCAGCTGGGATCTCGACGCTGACATCACGCAGGGCGAACACCTCACCCGGGTATTCCTTGACGACATCATCGAGGGCGAGCGCGATCCCGCCCGCGGGCGCCCCGTCCGACAGGACCTCCTCGCTCGTGCTGCCGCCGGTCGATCCGAGCGCAACGGTCACTCGCTCACCCCTGGGAGTTGGTGACCTGCAGGCCCTGGTAGATCCCCGGCCCGGAGATCTGCACGTAACCGGCCCCGAACAGGCCGGTCGTGACCGGGATCAGCCGGTGCGGTGCCTGCGCCTCCTGAACCGCGTAGGCGCCGCCCGAGGTCGCCACCAGCGCGGTGACCGGAACCGACAGCACGTTCTTCGCGACGGCCTCCGCGAAGTTCACGCTGACCGGCGCCTGATCCAACCCCGCGCCGCTGACGTGTTCCCTCAGCTTGATCGTCACCGGAATCGTCGCCTGCGAGCTCGACGAGGAACCCTGCGCGGAGGAGGAGCTGCTGGCAGCGATCGGGCTGACGGCCGTGATCACTCCGCCCACGACGTTCCCGGCCGGCATCTCGACCGACACCATCTCCCCGACCTTCGCCTCGCTCTGCGAGCTCGCCGGAAGATCGACGGTCACGATCAGTCGCGTCGAGGTCGTCTGCAGAATCGGCGCGGCGCTCGCAGCACCGCCGTCACCGCCCGCCGACGACGAGCTTTCCGCCGTGCTCGAGGCCGACGAAGAGCTCGGTTCGCCGGCACCACCGCCGCCGGTCGAGCCGACGCTCGCCTCGACCGCCGACACGATCTGATCGCCGGGCAGGAACACGACCTGACCGAGCGACAAGCTGCCGGTCTCGGTCTCCCCCAGCGACGCCTGGAGCGCCTGCACGCCGGCCGTCGTCGCCGGCTGCCAGGCATTGTCGACGACGATCCCGTCGGGGTTGAACCCGAGGCTCACCAGGTTGCGGTTCAGCTGCAGGACGTCCCGCCCGTCGCTGTCGCCCGAGGTCAGTTCGCGATAGGCGGGGGTAGTCCCGGTCATCAAGATCACCGGCTGACCGTCGACCTCGTACAGCGTATGGCCGGGCTTGATCAGCTGCCCTATGCTCGGCAGCCAGGTGATCGTCCCGCTCAATCGGTCGTAGACCGTCTGCGGGTTGGCATAGCTGATCGTCCCCGACTCGGTATCCGTCTCTACCAGGTCCCGCTGCTGCACCGTCGCAATCCCGGTGACCGGCACGGCGCTCGTCGGCTTGCTCGACGACGACCTCGTGACGAGCACCACTGCGACCACAATCGCGACCACCGCCAGCACCACCAGCACCACGACCAAACGCCGCCGACCCCCGCCGCCGAGCGCCCTGCGCAGCGCCGACCGGGACGGCGGCGGCTCGTCGGCCACGCGCGATCCCGCGACCGGTCCGGCCGTGTCGACGGGTTGGCTAGCCCCCGTAGCGGTCCCGTGTGGATCGTCGCTCCCCGGGCCCGATCCCTGTGCGACCGGCGGCCCTGTCGAATGGTTTCTTGTGCTCATCGCGCTCCCACAGCGTCAGCTGCCGATCACAGGCCGCCGGGGAACTGGCACGCGGTCGCGGCGTGCTGGACCGCGGGCGCTTGGAGGTCGATCGAGTCTGGGATCAGGAAGACCGCGCCGTTGATGTTGTCCACGGTGGTGTTGGCGGGCGGGTTGCTGGGCATGAACGTCCCCGGATCCGGGAAGTTCGGCACCCCGTGCGCACGCATGCACTTCGCGGCCGCCCGCGCCAGCGCCATGGCGGCGGCGGACGGGTGTTGCAGTCCGGGCAGGGCAGCGCCTCCGGGCAGCAGCCTCTGACACGCCGACATGGCCGCCAGGAACGCCGGCGATCGCTCGTTGATCCCCGCGATCGGGCCCATACTGACGCTGCTGTGATAGCCGGAGACTTCCACCTGGAAGGGGCCGCTAGCGCTTGGATCCGGGAAGTTCGGCACCCCATGCGAACGCATGCAACGCGAGAACGCGAGCCCGGCCGTCGACCCGCCCGAAGCGCTCGTGCTCGCGCTACTCGGCTTGCTCGAGCCTCCGCACGCTGCCAGCCCGAGCGCGGAGCTGAATGCCGCGAGCGCGATCAGGAGGCATCGCCCGTGGCGGTGTCCTCGTGTGCTGGCGAGGGCGGGGCGCTCTTGTGGGCTGTTGATCGGGGCGGTGGGCTCTGGGCGGTTCATGTCCTGGACCTCGCTGGAGCTGTCAAGCGTCGTTCCTGCGCCCTTATAGACGGAGGCCGGTTACCTGGGGGTAACCGTGTTACTTCGCTGTAACGTGCGGTCGGGCATGCTTGAGCGTGACGCATGCCGCGCCCGCGCCAGCGGCCGAGCGGTCTGCGAAGCATGACCATGATGCGCAAACCAGTTGAGCTTCTGTCTCGCCTGCCGCGCCCGCAGACGACGGTCCGTTGGCGGCTGACGTTGCTCTACGGCGTCCTGTTTCTGGGTTGCGGCGCGGCGCTGCTCGCGATCACCTACGCGCTGGTTGCCGATGCAACCAAGACCACCGGCGATCAACTAGCGACGCATCTTTTCCCGTCGATTCCGTCGGGGTCCCTCCCGCCCCAGGCGAAGGAAGCGGAGAGCTACATTCTGTCTTATCAGCGGATCGCGGATCTGCACCAGCTGGAGATCGAGTCGGGAATCGCGCTAGCGATCATGGCGATCGCCTCGATGCTGCTCGGGTGGGTCGTCGCTGGGCGGGTGCTGAGACCGCTGCGCACGATCACCGCCACCACCCGGCAGATCTCGGACACGAATCTGCACCGGCGGCTGGCGATGGGTGGGCCGCGCGATGAGCTGCGCGAGCTTTCCGAGACGATCGATGGGCTGCTGGCACGCCTCGCGACGGCGTTTGAGGCTCAGCGGCGGTTCGTGGCCAACGCCTCGCACGAGCTGCGCACTCCGCTGGCGATGATGCGCACGACGCTCGACGTCGCGGTCGCCAAGCCGGGAGGTGTGCCCGCGCAGACGCGGGCGCTGGACGCGGATCTCCGTCTGGACCTCGACCACGCCGAGGAGCTGCTGGAAAGCTTCCTCCTGCTCTCGCGCGCGCAGCATCACGAGCTGGGCGACCAGGGCCTCGTCGCGCTCGAGCAGCTCATCGCCGCCGCGCTCGCATCGCGCGCTGACGAGATCGCGGCTTCCCAGATCACGGTGCACACGGCGCTCACCCCGATTCGCGTCCGTGGGAGCGAGACCCTGCTGGCGCGGATGGTTGAGAACGTGATCGAGAACGCCGTCCGCTACAACCAACGACACGGATCCATCCGGGTCGTCCTCGCGCGCGACGGGGACGACGGACGACTGGTCATCGAGAGCGCCGGCGTCGTCCTCGATGACGCGGCCGTGGCGCAGCTCGCGCAGCCGTTCAGGCGCCTTGGTGAGGAGCGCACCGGCCCGCAGAACGGTCACGGGCTGGGACTCTCGATCGTCGCCTCGATCGCCGAAGCGCACGGTGGCGCGCTTGACCTCCACGCCCTCCCGCAAGGTGGCCTTCGGGTCCAGCTCACGCTGCCAGCCGTCACTGTCGCGCACACGTCGGGACGCCGGTCGTGAGGGTGCTCGTCGTCGAGGACGTGCCGCGCTTTGCCAACCGCATCGCCGAGGGGCTCCGTGACCAGGGCATGGCGGTTGACGTCGCCTACGACGGCCACGAAGCCGCCGCGAAGCTCGACCTGCACCCCTACGACGTGGTCGTACTCGACCGCGACCTCCCCGGAATCCACGGCGACACGCTCTGCGGGATGATCGCGGCCTCAGCGGACCCGGCGATGATCCTGATGCTCACCGCCGCCGGCACCCCCAGCGACCGCGTGGCCGGACTCGCGCTCGGCGCCGACGACTACCTACCAAAGCCATTCCACTTCCCCGAGCTCGTCTTGCGCATCCGCGCGCTCGCCCGCCGCAAGCCTACCGCCCAACCCCGCACACTCCGGGCAGGCGGCATTGAGCTCGACCCGCTGACCGGGACAGTCACGCGTGACGGGCACACGATCGACCTCACCGCCAAGGAACGTGCTGTGCTGGAAGCGCTGCTCAGAGCCATGCCGGGTGGGCTCAGCGTCGAGAAACTCCTCGAGCAGGTGTGGGACGAGAACGTCGACCCGTTCACGAACGCGGTCAAGGTCACGATCGCCAGACTCAGACGCAAGCTCGGCGAGCCTGACGTCATCCGCAACACTCCCGGCGTCGGCTACCGAATCATCAACGAACCCTGACCGGATCGCGCTAAACGCCACCGTGACCGGAAGACCTCGAAGGAGAAACGCGGCGCACCGGACCCGACGCAACCCGAAAACACGACTGTCGTCGCCCGGCCGCGAAGCACCTGGGTTTCGCCAAGAGCAGGACACATTGGCGCTCGCACCCGCTCCCGCGCACACGCAGGCGTCCGTCGCCGGCCCGGCGACACGAGCGAAAAGGACGAATAGCGGGGGAGTCAGACCCCCCTCACGCCCCCGTGTCCGCTGGCGCGCGAGCCTCAGGCCGGGGACGCGCGCCGCTTGCACGTGGCCTCGTGCACCTCCTCGGTGAGCGTGCTCAGCTTCTGGCTGAGCGTGTGGATCTGCTCGGTCAGGTCGGTGTTCTTCTGCAGCAGGTCCGTCTGGAACGTTGCCAGCTCGTCTCGGTGCTTGGCGGCGGCTTCCTCGTTGGCCTTGTCGGTCCGCGTCTGTGCCTTCTGGGCGATGATCACCAGCGCGCCCGTGTAGAACGCGACCGCCGAGAAGACGAGGTTGAGCAGGATGAACGGCGCGGGGTCGAAGCCGTTGCCGTTGAGCAGGCCGGTCCACGAGTTGCTCAGGAAGTGGACCACGTGGTTGGAGAGCACCCACGCGAGGATCACCGTCGAGCTGATCAGCAGGAAGCCGACGGTGCCCATGCCGCTCGCGACCCTCTCCGAGACGCGCTCCATGAAGCTGCTGCCCCCGGCGTACGGCGATGCTCCGGCGTTGCCGCTCTGGTAATGCGGGTGGTGACGCAGGGGATCCAGTTGGAGCGGACTCTGCTGCTGCTGCTGAAGCTCCGTCGTTGCCATATCTCGACTCCTCTGATCGGAATAGGTGTGAGGACCAGATCATGGCGGAGGCCTACGACGGCTCGAGCAGGCACGCGCGGTCGGCGTGCGCGGCGAGATTGCGCAGGCCCGCCGCGTCGGCGTGCTCGCCCGCCGCCAGCGCCCGCGCGAGCGCCTGGCGGTGAGCGTCGAAGCGCTCGTGCGCGTACGGCGCGGCGATCTCGCGCGAGACCATGAACGGCCAGTCGCTGGCCTGCAGCGCCAGCAGCTCGCGCATGGCCGCCGTCCCCGCCCGCGCCCCGCTGGCCACCACCTCCAGCTCGGCCGCGCGTACGGCGAACGCCAGCTCGGCCGCCGCCGGGCCCGACCACGTCGACAGGTCTCCATGCTCCCCCCAGGTGCTCGCCCGCCATGCCTCCTTCTCATCCTCCTCCCGGGCGGATGCCGACGGCCACTGGCAGCGCTCGAGCGCGTCGTCGAGGCGCACCAGCTCGAGCCCCTGGCGGGCGCACTCCCGCACGACCGCGCGCAGCCACGCGATGCCCTCGTACCACCAGTGCCCGAGCAGCTCGGTGTCCAGCGCGCACACGACCAGGCCGCCGCCCGGCAGGGGGGATCCGGACCCGCCCGCCCGGGCCGACTCGTTGGCGTCGCGCAGGCGCGCGAGCGTGCGCGCGACGAAGTCGGCCGCGTGCTCGCGCGCGAGCGCCTGCGCGTCGGCGTGGTCGTAGACGCCGCCGTCGTTGTTCCACGGGTTGTGGTGGTGGATGGTGTGGTGGTGGTAGTCGCGATACGCGCCGCTCGCCGGGTAGCCCCGCTCGCTCCACACCAGCGAGATCGTGCTGCGGTCGATCGGCACGAGCAGCACACCCGCCTCCGTGGCGATCGGATGCAGGTGCTCGGCGGCGCCCAGCCCGAAGCGGTTGGTCAGCTCCACGCACACCGCGCCCACGCCGGCGTCCTCGAGCGCCCGCGCCAGCCACGGCGCGTACGCGCACTCGGGCAGCCAGAAGCCACCGCGCCACTGCTCGCCGAAGCGGCGGCGATGCGCGGCGACGCCGCTGCGCACCTGCAGCCGCACGCCCGCGTCGGTGGCCAGCAGCGGCAGGATCGCGTGAGTGGCAGAGGACGTCCACTGGGCGTGGGGGGCAAATGAGCCCAGCAGATCGCCGCCGCGCGCGCGCAGGCTCTCCAGCGCGCCGGCGTAGTCGCCGAACGAGCGCTCGAGCTCGAGCGCGAGTGCCTCGTGGCCGCCCGCGCGCAGCCCCGCGGCGTCCTCCTCGTGGGTTCCCCGGCGGACGCCTTCCACGAACGCGGCGAAGCGCTCGTACACGCCCGGGGCTTCGAGCTGGTCGCACAGGACCGGCGTCAGCGACAGCGTCAGCGGGACGCCCTCGTCGAGCAGGTCCAGCAGCGGCAGGTAGCAGCCGGCCATCGCCTCCCACAGCCACTCCTCGCCGAACGGCCACGTCCCGAAGCCCTCGACGTATGGCATGTGCGTGTGCAGGACGATCGCCAGCGCGCCGCGGTCGCGGGGGGCACCCAGCCCGCGGGGCTGGGTCAGCCCGGAGGGCTGGGTCACGGCCGGCACACCGCGAGGAAGTCCAGCGCCCGGTCCATGTCGGCGTCGCCGGCGGCGCGCAACGTGAAGTCCGAAGCGGCGATCGCGGGCGTGAACCAGTCGTAGAAGCGCCGCGTCAGGCCAAGGCGGGGGTGCACCCGATCCCATCCCAGCGCCAGCGCGAGCTCGTGCGCGCGCAGCTTGCGCGCGTGGAACAGGCCGTACATCTCCACCGTCGCGAAGTGCGCCCGGCAGAGCCGCTCGAACTCCTCGCACCGGTACTCGTGCACGTGCCATGGATTGTCCGAGCGCGAGGCGCCCTCCGGCGCGAGCGTGAGCACGTTCGGGGTCGACACGTACACGGCCCCCCGCTCCCCGACCAGCGAGCGGAAGTGCTCGAGCACCGCGCCCGGCTCCCGCACGTGCTCGATCGTCTGCAGGAACACGACCGCGTCGGCCTCCTCGGAGAAGCTGTCGACGAGGTCGCGCACGAAGCGCAGGTTGGCGCGCTGGTAGCGCAGGCGGGCGTGCTCGTGCGCCTCGGGGTTGGCGTCGACGCCCACCACGCCGGCGGCCGCGCGCGCGAGCACGTCCGAGCCGTAGCCCTCGCCGCAGGCCATGTCGATCGCGCGCAGCCCGCGCACGCGCTCGGCGATCCACTCGTAGACGACCAGATGGCGGCGGAACCAGTAGTTCTCCTCGGGCACGTCCGGGAGCGTGCGCTCGCCGGTCAGCGCCAGCGGCGGCACGCCCTCCGGCTGGTCGCGCTGCTCGTACACGGTCGGTCCGGGAGCCATGTCGTGGGTGGAGGTCAAGAGATAGTTTCCGTCTGAAGTATCAGGCCGGCAGTGCGAGGCACGGGCACGGCGCGCGAGTATATGGTCCGCCCCATGCCGCCCGCACTGAGCGCCGCCGAGCTGCGCGACGCCAACACCCGCTACCACGACGTCGCCGCCGAGCACTACGACTCCAAGTGGGGCATCGACTTCGGCGAGCTCGGGCAGAGCCAGGTGAGCGCGAAGGTGCGCAAGGCGCTCGGACGCGAGCCCGGCCATTACGCGCGCTCGCTGGAGATCGGCTCGGGGACGGGCTACTTCACGCTGAACCTGATGCGCGCGGGGCTGATCGGGCAGGCCACGTGCAGCGACATCTCGCCGGGGATGCTCGAGACGCTGAAAGGCAACGCCGAGCGCCTGGGACTGGAGGTCCGCACCGAGCCCGCGGACGCCGAGCGCCTGCCGTTCGCCGACGAGAGCTTCGACCTCGTGCTCGGCCACGCCGTGCTCCACCACATCCCCGATCTGCCGCGCGCGTTCGCGGAGTTCGAGCGCGTGCTCGCTCCCGGCGGGACCGTGCTGTTCGCAGGCGAGCCGTCCCGCTACGGCGATCGCCTGGCACGCGTGCCCAAGCGCTTCGCGACCACCGTCGCCCCGCTGTGGCGGCGCGCGATCGGCGCCGGCCCCGCGCCGCCGGCCGACGGCGGCGAGCCGGACGCGGCGCTCGAGGGCGTGGTCGACATCCACGCCTTCGCTCCCGCCGAGCTCTCGCGAGTGGCCCGCGCGGCCGGCTTTCAGGACGTGCGCGTCACCGGCGAGGAGCTGCTGGCGAACTGGTTCGGGTGGGCCAACCGCACGCTCGAGGCGACCGCCGACCCCGAGGACGTGCCGTGGGCGTGGCGGCTGTACGCCTACCGCGGCTACCTGCTGCTGCAGGAGCTCGACCGCCGGCTGCTGGAGTCGCGGCTGCCGCCGGCGATCTTCTACAACCTGATGCTCGCCGCACACAAGCGCCCGAGCGGCTAGACCATCTAAGTCAACTCACTCAGCCAATCCGAGCCGCCCCGCTGGATCTGCTCGAACAGGCGCTCCGACTGGAGCACCTGCTGCCTGTTGGTCCTGCGCGCCCATGCGCGCCGTTTTTGCCGGTTGACCCGGCCGACGAGCTGGCGCACGACGGGAATGCGGGGAGGCGGGCTGGGCTTGGGCGCGAGGCTGTAGTGGACCCTCGTGAATTCACTTCCACGAAAGCCGGCACCGTGGTGATACACGGTGTCACCGTAGATGGCAAAGAAGATGGGATCCAGATTCTTGCGATTGGACCGAAGCACCTCAACCCACGGTGTTTCCGTCAGCTCGAGCTCACGCAGAAGATTTCCCCCCACGTCGCTCACCCGCCTGCCCTCGCCATCGACCCACCTGTAGCCGGCCGACCAGTCGCCGGGCAGCCTGCGCCAGGCTCCCACCGTCGTTACGCAGAAACAGGGATGCGGCTGTCGATCGTTGACGTTCTCCGCCCTACGCACCGCCATCAGTGGGGCTCTGGCGAGGCCGTCGGCGATGAGAGGCATGGGGTCGGCTATGGGAAACGCGTCACCGTCGAGGAACATCAGCAGATCGCTGTCAGACGCCTCGTGCGAGATCTCGATCGCCAGATGATTCAACTTGTCAGAATGCCGGCCGCCCTGGTCTATGATCCGATCGAAGTGGACGGAGTACGACGGGTCGATCTGCTCCAGCGAGGACCACGTTTGATACGGAATCGAGATGTGCTCGCGCAGATGCCTCGTCTGAATCTCTATCCAGCGCGGCGAACCGTAATGTACTGTGGCGATGTGCAGCACTAGTTGGTCTCCTTCAGCGACGTGCTGGGCGCCAAGCGGCGTGCGGCCACCTCAAGGCCCCTTGCCGGCGCGCCGCGGCACCTCGACGGCTCAATCGACGTCGCGATAGCCCCAGAGTGTGACGAGATCGCGGTCGAGGTACTCGCTCAGCGCAACGACCTCCGGCTTGAAGCGGCGACGCAGCTCCATCATGAAGCTCTCGTCGGGCGGTGGGGCGTCGGCGACCACGAAGCGGCGTCGGACCGCCCCGATCGCACCGTGCCTCAGCTGCCGCGTCGTCAGCGCCTTGACCGTCGCCTTTGCCGATCGCGAGACGCGGCCTCTTCCCAGCGACACCGAATACACCAGGTCGCCGAGTTGCTGCGAGCGCACGGTGCGCGTCGTCACATTGGCCTGCAGTGTGTCCAGCGAACGCTCGTCGTCCACTTCGAGGAACCGCAGCACCGTGCGTACCGTCGCCTCGTTGTCGCGACGGAAATCATCGTAGATCAGCACCAGCACCTGCTCACGCGGAAACAGGGCGTGATAGCGGCGCAACTGGTCCACGTAACGCACGTGCTCCGAATACAGGAGCAGCTGCGGCAGGTGTGAACGGCGAGGAATGCGTTTCCCCTTGCGTCTGGCAGCCTCGAGGGAGATCGCCTTGCGCAGATCCCTCTTTGTCTCGACACGACCCTGCAGGAACGTGAGATGCAGTGAGCGGAGAAAGCTCGCGGGCTCGCGCAGGATGGCGACGATGCGCGCGGCCGGTTGCACCTCGGCGATACGTCCCGCGGCGGTGCGAGACCAGAGATATGTCGCGGACGCCTCGCCGATGCGCTGCTCCGGAGTCGCCGCGGTGAACAGTGCCAGGTAGTCGTCGAGCGTCTCCGGATGCACCGGTTCTCGCAGCTGTCGGAAACGAGCGCGCATATCGCTTGCGAGGAATCGCGGCTCCTTGAGGTCCGGCATGTATATCTGCGGGTGCCGTCTCAGCATCTCGTAGAGGGCGGTCGTTCCGCTCTTGTGGTGGCCGACGATGAAGAAATCGGGCACTCGCGTCCGAGACGCGCTTGTGGGAGCCGATGACTCAGCCGACATTGTCATACACGACAGGTTACAGATCGCGTTGAGCGCTTGACAGCAGCGTCGTCGGACAGGGGCCGCCCTCCGACGGCGCGACCCGCGCCGCGCGGGCGGGCCGGCGCGGCGGACGCGCGAACGCGCCTAAACTCACTCCGATGCCTGAAGCGCGCTCCCGGGGCTTTCCGCTGTTCCCGCTGGGGATCGTGGCGCTGCCCAGCGAGAGCGTGCCGCTGCACATCTTCGAGGAGCGCTACCGCAAGATGATCGACCGCTGCCTGCAGGCGGACGCCGGGTCGCCCGAGCGGGAGTTCGGGATCGTGTGGCTCTCCGACGAGGAGCTCAAGCGGGTCGGCTGCGCGTGCGAGATCGAGCGCGTGCTCGAGCGTATGGACGACGGGCGTCTGAACATCCTCGCCCGCGGCACACGGCCGTTTCGCGTGCTCGAGCGCCAGGACGACCTCCCCTACCCGGCTGGGGCGGTCGAGTTCCTCAGCGAGCCGGCGGAGGAGCTCGACCTCGAGGCGGCGGGGACCGCCCGCGAGCTCTACCGGGAGCTGGTGCTGGCGGCGACCGATCGGGAGATCGATGCGAGCGAGCTCGGCGAGATGGACGCCTACCGCATGGCGGCCACCGTCGAATTCGCCGTGGACGCCAAGCAGGAGCTGCTCGAGCTGCGCTCCGAGAACGCGCGCATGCGCATGCTCGCGCTGCTGATCCGCGCGGCGATCGAGCGCCTGGAGCTGATCGAGCGCGCGCGGGTCCGCGCGCTGTCGAACGGGAAGGTCAGGTTCGGGTAGGGCGCCGTCACTCCGCCAGATGGCAGATTTCCTGTGCCGTCTGCACCACGAACAGCTGCAGTTTCTGGAAGACCGCCGGCTGGGCGGCGGAGTTGTCGCTGAAGCGGACGTACCCGTATTCGTCGCGGACGTAGTAGTGCAGCACCGACCCGGCTCTCGGCGGCAGCGACAGGTGACCGGACGAGGGCTTCTGGAGATCTTCCTGGATTTCCCTCGACTTGACGATCTGCGGGTCGCTCAGCTTCCGCGCGACCGCTCGGCCGTTGCACGTCACGCCGCCTTCTTCGTCGACGAGCAGCGTCAACCGCGCCTGCGGCGTCGAGCCGGTGCGGTAGACGATGAACAGGTCGGGCGCGGTCACCCCCCCGCACCCGGCCGCCAGGATCGCCACGGCGAGCGCGCACAGCGCGAGCGCGCACAGCGCGAGCGCGCCCTTCACCGGCATGGCCCTCACACGCTCACCGCCACGCCGCCGCGGCGGGGATCGCCGGCGCCGGTCATCCGCGGCCCCTGCCGCAGCGCCGCCTGCACGCCGCCGAAGAACAGGTTGAGAGCGCCGAAGCGAACGATGCGAAGGTCCCCGGCCAGCCCCTCCAGATCGATCCCGGGCTCGGCGAAGAGGACGCCGTCCTCGAAGTGCACGCGCGGAGCCTCCACGGCCTCGTGCACGGGCAGACCGTTGTCGACGACGCCGACGATGGTCTGCAGCAGCGCCGAGCGGATGCGGTTCGAGCCGGCGCTGCCGAGGACGAGCTCGACCTCGCCGTCGCGCATGACCACCGAAGGCGCCATCATGCTCGGCATCCGCCGGCCGGCCGCGTGCAGATGGAAGCCCAGCGGATTGAGGTCCTCCTCGCCCATCACGTTGTTGACGTGCATGCCCGTGCCCGGAACCACGACCCCCGAGCCCTCGCCGTTGGTGCATGTCGCGCTGCACGCGCAGCCCTCGGCGTCGATCACCGAGATGTGCGTCGTGGACCCCAGGCGGGTGGCCAGGAAGCGCTCGAGGAAGCCCTCCTGGTCGAGGCCTTCGACGAACTCGGGCGTGCGCTCGGACTGGGCGGCGGCCATCGCGTCGACGACCGAGCGCAGCGTCGGCGGCGCGGGGCCGCGATCGAGCAGCGCGAGCGCGTACGCGAGCAGCGTCCCGCCGGCCGATGGCGGCGGGTTGGTGAGGATCTCTCGATCGCGGTAGGCCATCCTCACGGGCTCACGCTCGATCGCCTGATAGCCGGCGAGGTCGGAGGCGCGCAGCGAGCCGCCGCGGTCGCTCAGCCAGTCGCACACCGACGCGGCTATGTCCCCTCTGTAGAACGGCTCGGCGCCGTCTCGCGCCAGACGCAGCAGCGCCTCGCCCAGCTCCGGGTTGCGCATCAGCTCGCCCTCGCGCAGCAGGCGGCCGCCGGGCGCCCACAGGGCGGCGCACTCGGGCGTGGAGGTCAGCAGGTCGACCAGGATCTCCGCCACATACGCCTGGCCGGCGTTCAGCACCACCCCCTCCCGCGCGAGCTCCGCCGCAGGCGCGGCGAGGTCCTCGAGCGGCACCGTCCCCCACCTGCGCATCGCCTCGCACACGCCCGCGGGCGTGCCATATACGCCGCAGGAGGCGGGGCCGATGTAGAAGACCTGCTCGGCGTCCCCGAAGGAGACGTCCACCCCGAGCAGCTCTGCCTCCGAGCCGTCGCCGATGCGCGTCGGAGCTTGGACGAAGAAGTCGAGCAGCGTCGGGCACACGCCGCCGCCGGCGACGAGCATGTAGCCCCCCGCGCCCAGCCCGGTGAGCAGCGACTCGGTGGCGAACGATGCGAGCATCGCCCCCACCGCCGCATCGACCGCGTTGCCGCCTTCCCGCAGCACCCGCGCACCCGCCTGCGCGGTCAGCGGATGCCCGGCCGCGACAACGCCCTTTTCAGCTCTGCCCATTGCAGAGCGATACCACAGTCGCGCCCAGCGATGCGGAGCGCCGGGGCGCGGCTGACGCGCGGCAGCGCAACGTCACATACGCGCGATACGGAGCCAATACTGGTGATGGAGCACGCGGTAGGGCATCAATTGCACAGTCAGACCATGCCGCGAAGCCTCGCCGGCGACCCAGCGCAAACTGTGCTTGATCACTCCGGGGTCGGCCGACTCGTGGCTTCGGCCGATCCACGTGTCGTCGTCATACTCGTTCGACCGTCCAACGGACGGTAGGCTGGCGAGAATGGGCGACACACCGGCGAGCGGCAGGCTGGTTACGAGCGACTCGAGCCGAGGCCAGCGATGGCCGACCTTGAACCACGCGCCCGCCGGGTAGTAAGAGGCCATGAACACTCCGCCCGGCGCGCTCGCAGCCGCGAAGGAAGCGAGCATGGCGCCGATCTGCGCCTTCGATGCGTGGGTCCAGATCGACCGGGCCACGACGAAATCGAAGCTCTCACCGAAAACGGAGAAGTCGAAATCGTCGTTGAAGTCGAAGTGGGCTTCAGCGCGCTCCACCACCTCTGGCTCGATCAGCTCCTGAAGCCCGACGTTCAACATGTCTTGGTTGGGCTCGATCCCGAAGTAGCAGCCGGGATCGAGGAACCGCATCAGCCAGTAGCCCAGCCGCAGCGCACCGCAGCCGACGTCGAGCACACGTGAAGAGGGAGTGAGACCCTCACGCAGGAGGACTTCCAGCCCAGCCCGTCCCATGCGTTCAAAGTCATACGTGGGCCCCCCCAGGAACCTCGTCTGGGCGAGCCGTTCCGCTCTCTCCTGAAGCGAATCCTCGAACATGGCGGGGAAGTCTAGCGTCAACCCCCCGTCGACACATGGATGTGGGCTCGCCGCGTTCACCGACGCAGTGCTGCCTTGCGGTCGCGCTGTCAACCCCCTCGTGCTACGATCGGGCGCATGTTTGCGGAGGCTCTGCGTGGCCGGCTCATCCGTCGCGTGACACGCGGACGGCACCTGGAGGGGACCTTGGGCGTTGCGGCAGCGGGGCATCGCGCCTACATCGGCGGCCGCTGGGACGAACTCGGCCGGATCCAGTTCGACTTCATGGTCGGCCGGGGACTTGAACCGCACCACGTCTTTCTCGACATCGCCTGCGGCTCACTGCGCGGAGGCGTCCACTTCATCCGCTATCTCGACCCCGGGAACTACCTGGGCATCGAGAAGGAGAAGGCGCTGATCCGCAGCGGGCTTTCCAAGGAGTTGCCACGTCAGGTGTACAGGGAAAAGCGCCCCGAGCTCGTCGTGTCAGATTCCTTTGAGTTCGACCGGTTCTCCAAGCAACCGGACTTCTCGCTGGCGCAGTCTCTGTTCACCCACCTCATCACATCCGACGTCGAGCTCTGTCTCGCAAACCTGCGCTCGAACGTTGGCCCGCAACACGAGCTCTACGCCACGTTCGCCAACGGCTCGAGCGAGCAGAACCCTCCTCAATCACACGCGCTCAAGTGCTTCTACTTCACGCCCGACGAGCTGACCGCCATCGGCGCCCGCAACGGCTGGCTGTGCGAGTACCTCGGCGATTGGGGTCATGGCAAGTCGGTCATGATGAAGTTCGCCGCCCAGTAGAGGCTCAGATGTTTGGCATGAACTCGGGCACGTCGAGTTCGTCGACCGACAGGCCGCCGCGACGCCGCCCGACCTCCGCTCGCTGGCTGGGGCGCGCGGGCGTGGCGCGCTGCGCGCGCACCTCGCCGGTGGCGGGCTCTTTGAAGCGGTTGGCGCTCTTGCGCCTGCCGTCATCGCCGTAGCCGGTGGCGACGACGGTCACCCACACCTGGTCGTCGAGCTTCTCGTCGACCATCGCGCCGAAGATGATGTTCGCGTCCGGGTGCGCCGCCTCGGAGACGGACTTGGCGGCCTCGTTGACCTCCCACAGGGACAGGTTGGTGCCGCCGGTGATCGACAGCAGGATCGACCGCGCGCCCTCCATGGAGGTTTCCAGCAGCGGCGAGGACACGGCCTGCAGCGCGGCCTCGGTGGCGCGGTTCTCGCCCACGCCCATGCCGATCCCGAGCAGCGCGTTGCCGGCCTCGCTCATGATCGTGCGCACGTCCGCGAAGTCGAGGTTGATCAGTCCGGGGAGGGTGACGAGGTCGGAGATCCCCTGCACGCCCTGGCGCAGCACGTCGTCGGCCACGCGGAACGCCTCGACCATCGCCGTCTGCTTGTCGAGCACGCCCAGCAGCCTGTCGTTGGGCACGACGATCAGCGTGTCGACCTCCTCGGCCAGCGCGCTCACGCCGCGGTCGGCCTGCTCGCCGCGGCGCGTGCCCTCGAAGCCGAACGGCTTGGTGACGATCGCGACGGTCAGCGCGCCGATTTCGCGCGAGATCCGCGCGACGATCGGAGCGGCGCCGGTGCCGGTGCCGCCGCCGGCGCCGGCGGCGATGAAGATCATGTCCGAGCCCTTCAGCAGCGCCTTCACGCGGTCGTAGTCCTCCATCGCCGCCTGGCGACCGACGTTCGCATCCGAGCCGGAGCCCAGGCCGCGCGTCAGCTCGGCGCCGATGTGCAGCGTGATGTCGGCGGTCGACTGCTGCAGCGACTGCACGTCGGTGTTCACGGCCACGAACTCGATGCCCTCGACCTCCGCCTCGACCATGCGGTTGACCGCGTTGACGCCCGCGCCGCCGACGCCGACGACGCGGATCACCGGCTGCCCGGCGCTCGCCGGGGAGCTGGCGGGAAGCGCGTGCGCGTGGACGTGGGCGTAGTCCTCCATCAGCGAGTGCCCGGTGCTCGGGCGCTCCATCACGTTCTCCGGTATCTCCGAGGAGAAGGCGTGGCGCAGGCGCTCCTGCGGGGACGGGACGTATGCCTCCTGCGCCGGCTGCGCCGCCGAGGCGCCAAGGGCCGGATGGGGCAGCCCGCTCTCGCGGGGATGGGTCGCGGGCGCCGAGCCGGTCGCGGGCTCCGAGCCGCCGCGCTCGCCGTCCGGCCGCGACGCGCCGGGCTCCTGTGGGGACTCGGGGCGCTCGGATGGCCCGTCGAGGTCTTCGGTCTTGCGGAAGAGGGCAGCCAGCGGCCCTTCACGCATGCTCGCGCGTTTAGCGTTGGCCATTGGTCAGAACCTCCTGCGCGAGTTGGCGATAGGACTGGGCGGCGACGCCGTCGGGCTCGTACTTGAGGACCGACATGCCCTTCACCGGAGCCTCGGCGAAGCGGACAGTCTTACGGATGCGCGAGGCGAATACGCGGTCGCCGAAGTTTTCCTCGAGGATCTCGATCGCCTCCTTCGCGTGGATCGTGCGCGAATCCACCAACGTCGGGAGGATACCCTCGATGTCAACGCCCGGATTGAGGTTCTCGCGGATCATCGCGAGTGTGTTCTGCAGCTGGATGAGCCCACGCATCGACAAATACTCGCACTGCACGGGGACGATCACCTTGTCGGCCGCTGTGAGCGCGTTGATCGTCAGCAACCCCAGGCTCGGCGGCGTGTCGATGCAGATGAAGTCGTAGTCCTCGTGGATCGGCTCGAAGGCCTTCTGCAGGGCCCGCTCGCGCCCGATCATCGTCGACATCGCGATCTCTGCGCCAGCGAGGTCGATCGAAGCG
>JBKQHH010000257.1:0-12981 GCA_052148875.1 Solirubrobacteraceae bacterium | reverse complement strand
TCCACGCCGGACCCCTCCGCGCCGCCCGCCATGCGCCGCCCGCCCGCGCCGGCGGCACCGGCGTCGGTCGGGGGGGCGCCGCCGCAGACGCCGGGAGCCCAGCCGATCCCCGCAGCGGCGCCATCCGCGGGACGCCGTCCGAGCGCCGTCGCGTCGCCGCTGGAAGGGGGCCGCTCGGTGTACTCCGCCAGGCGCTCGCCGGGCAGGAGGGCGGCGCTGATCGCGGGAGGGGTGATCGTCGTGGCGGCGACGGCCGTCTTCGCCGTGACCTCGCTCGGCGGCTCCTCGAGCAAGGCGCCGACGAAGCCGACGAAGACCACCGCCCAGCGCACCGCGACGCGCCCGAAGGCGCGGTCGCACAAAGCGCCGGCGAAACCCGCGCCGAAAGCGCCGGCGGTCAGTCCGGCCGAAACGAGCGTGGCCGTGCTGAACGCCACCGAAGCGGAAGGCCTCGCGCGCCGGTTCGCCAGCACCCTGCAGCAGAACGGCTACTCGCAGGCCACCGCGCTGTTCGGCAAACCTCCCGGCTCCGATCAGGTGAGCGTCGTCGAGTACGCCAGCGGCCATCAGGCTGAAGCCGAAGGCGTCGCGCGCTCGATCTCGGTGACGCACGTGCTGCCGATCGAAGCGGCTGTGACCGCGCTCGCGGGTCAGGCGAACGTGGTGGTGATCGTCGGCGCCGACAAGGAAAAAGAAACGTAGAGCCCATAGCCGGCTTCCTCGACATCCCTGCGCGGTCGGTCAAGCCGCGCTCGCGCGGCATCACCCACGTGATCGACAGGGGGCTGTCGGTCGCCGAGGTCGACGGTCTGCTGGAGGTGGCCGGAGACAGCGTCGACATCGTCAAGCTTGGCTGGGGCACGGCGCTCGTGAGCGCCAACCTGAAGCCCAAGCTCGAGCGTTACGCCATGCACGGGATCCCCGTCGTGCTCGGTGGCACGCTGACCGAGATCGCGATCCGCCAGGGACGGATGGATGGCCTGGTGGCGTGGCTGCGCGAGCTCGGCCTGCGTCACGTGGAGATCTCCGACGGCACGATCACGCTCGCGGCCGACGTCAAGCGCGAGCTGATCGAACGCCTCTCACGCGACTTCACCGTGCTCGCGGAGGTCGGCAGCAAGGACGCCGACTTCATCATGGCGCCGTACATCTGGGTCGAGCAGATCGAGCGCGACCTGGCCGCGGGCGCGTGGAAGGTGATCGCCGAGGCGCGCGAGTCGGGGACCGCCGGCATCTACCGCGCCAACGGCGAGGTGCGCACCGGCCTGATCGACGAGATCGCGCACGCGGTCGACACCGACCGCCTGATCTTCGACGCGCCACTGCAGCAGCAGCAGGTGTGGCTGCTCAAGCGCTTCGGCACGGAGTGCAACCTCGGCAACATCGCACCCGCCGACGTGCTCTCGCTGGAGACGCTGCGGCTCGGGCTGCGCTCGGACACGGTCGAGCGGTTCGCGCTGGGCGGCGGGGATTGAGCGAGGCGGCCGCCGGGGTGGGGGATGGGGGCCCGCCCGCCCGCCCGCCCGCCCGCCCGCGCGCGCGCGCGCGCGCCGGGGCATCGGCGCCGGGCAGCGATCCGCTCGCGCGGATCGTGTTCGCGCTGCTGGTGCTCGCCTGCCTGGCGGCGTTCCTGATCACGCAGCGGCTCAAGCACACGCCCACGGCCATCCACGAATACAAGCTGGCGCCCGCCTTCTCCCCCTATCCGGGCGGCAACAGCCCGCTCGAGGCGATCTCGTTCAAGCTGGCCAACGCTGAAGAGGTGACGGTCACGATCGTCGACTCCGCCGGCAACACGGTTGCGACGCTCCTCGAGGACTATCCGGCGCCCCGCTACAAAACGCTCTCGCTGCGCTGGAACGGGCGCCGCGGGACGGCGCACCGCTACGGCCACCAGCTGACCTCCAGCGGGCGCAGCGTCCTCGTGCCCGAAACCGAAGGCAAGCTCGCGCCTGCCGGCGAATATCGCGTGGAAATCGACCTCCGCCACCGCGGCCAGCGGGTGCTCCTGTCGCGCAGCTTCGCGCTGGTGAAGCCGTGAGCGCGCTCGCGACGACGCTGCCGAGCGCGGGCACGCTCGCCGTGTGGCTCGCCGCCGCGCTCGTCGTGATCGCGGCGCTCGTCGTGGTGATGCGTCGTCACCGCGACGCCTTCCCGCTGCTGGCCGTCCTGACGCTCCCGTTCAGGCTGCCGATCTCCGCCGACGGCAGGACCGTGAACCTGTTGATCCCGCTGTACCTGGTCGTCGCGGCGGGGACGCTCGTGCACCTGCTGCCGAGGCTGCTGGGCAGGGGCGCCGACGGCGGGGGCTCACCGCGCGAAGCGGGTGGCTCGCCGGCTAGCCCGCGCTGGTGGGCCTCGCCGCGAGGCGTGGAATGGCTGCTGGCGATCACGGTCGGGCTGTACGCGCTGCAGACGCTGTACTCGAGCGACCGCGCCAAGGCGGCCGAGAACATAGCGTTCTTCTACCTGCCGTTCGCGCTGCTGTTCCTGATCCTCCGCGACGTGCGCTGGACGCGCGAGCTGCTGCTGCGCTGCCTCGGCGTCGCGGTCGCGCTGGCGGTCCTGTTCGCGGGGGTCGGCTTCGTCGAGTACTACCGCAAGGCGCTGTTCCTGAACCCCAAGGTGGTAGCGGCCAACCAGTACGACAACTACTTCCGCGTCAACTCTGTGTTCTTCGACCCGAGCATCTACGGGCGCTTCCTGGCGCTGGTGATGATCGCCGTGACGACGGTCGTGCTCACCGGTCGACGATCGGCCGCCACGGTCGTCGCCGCGGCACGCGAGCGCCGCCGCGAAGTGCTCGTCGGAGCGGCCGTGCTCGCGTGGCTGCTCGCGGGACTGGTGACGAGCTTCTCGCAGTCGAGCATCGTGGCGTTGCTGCTGGGGCTGGCGGTGCTCGCCGCGTGGTGCTGGGGAGTGCGCGCGACCGCGTACGTGTCGGGCGCTCTGCTGGCGCTCGCGGCGGCGGTCGTGCTGCTCGCCCCCGCGAGCCTGCACTTCGGCCTGAAGGGCTCCAGCGGCTCGGCCAGCAACGCCACCAGCGGGCGCACCACGCTGATCTCCGGAGGCCTCGAACTGTTCGCCGAGCGGCCGCTGCAGGGCTACGGCTCGGGCTCCTTCGAAACCGAGTACAAACGCCACAGCAAGGCGTCCGCGGCGAGCGCCGAGAACGCGACCTCCGCCTCGCACACGATCCCCGTGACCGTCGCCGCCGAGCAGGGGATCGTCGGGCTGGCCGTGTACGTCGCGCTGCTGCTGGCGGCGTTCGTGGTCCTCTTCCGCGGCGCCGGGCGCTCGCCGCCGCGGATCGCGATCGCGGCCTGCTTCGCGGCGCTCGTGCTGCACACGTGGACGTACGCCGACTTCCTCGAGGACCCGTTCACGTGGACCCTGTTGGCGCTCGGTGTCGCCCTGGCGCGCCAGGAACTGACTGCCGGTGCGGGCGTTGGCGAAGCGGATCCAGCCGGCGGTGCGGCGGTCGTGCCGGCCAGTAGCGTCTGACCCGTGCTCGGCTACCTCAAGCGCCTGGTCACGACCGGGGCGGCGTACCAGTTCGGGGACATAGTCGCCAAGGGGCTGGCGCTGCTGACGCTGCCGCTGTACACGCGGCACCTCGACACGAAAGCCTACGGCGCGGCCGAAACGCTGCTGACGGCGGTGATCCTCGCGAGCATCCTCCTGCGCGCGGGCGTCGGCGAGGCGTTCATCCGCTTCTACTTCGACGACGAGGACCTCGCCCGGCGCGAGCGGATCGCGCGCACCGCGACGGCCACCGTGGCGTGGACGACGACGCTCGCCGCGCTGCTCGCGGTCGTCTTCGCCGGCCCGCTCTCGCGGCTGGTGGTGAGCTTCCGCGACCCGCTGCTGTTCGACTGCGCCGTGCTCGGCCTGTGGGCGTTCACGAACCTGGAGATGGTCTACGCGCAGCTGCGGGTGGACGAACGCAAGCGCGCCTACGTGTACGCGTCGGGGGCGAACGTGGCGATGACGGTCGCGTTCACGGTGTACCTGGTCGTGTTCGCCAACCAGGGCGCCCGCGGGCTGCTGCTCGGCAACTTCGCCGCCTCCGCGGTCGTCGTGCTCGGGTTGTGGTGGGTGCTGCGCCGGCGGGTGTCGCTGCGCGTGCGGCCGGCCGACCTGCGCGCGATGCTGCGCTTCGGGCTGCCGACCGTCCCGGCGGACGCGAGCGTGTACGCGCTGCAGGTCGCCGACCGCTTCTACCTGTTCAGGGTCTTCTCGCAAAGCGCCGCGGGCCAGTATGCGATCGCGATCAAGCTCGCGACGGTGGTGTTCGTGGCGGTGCGCGGCTTCCAGTACGCGTGGCCGCCGCTGGCCTACTCGATCGAGAGCGACGAGGACGCCGCCCGGCTGTACTCGCTCGTGACGACCTACTACGTGCTGGCCACCGGCGTGGTGGTGTGCGCGGTGGAGCTGCTCGGGCGCTGGGTCGTGCGGCTGCAGGCTCCCGAATACTTCGGCGCCTACCGCGCGCTGCCGTGGCTGGCGCTCGGGTGGGCGCTGTACGGCCTGTACCTCGTGTTCGTCGCGATCGCCGGCCGCGCGCGCGTCACCTCGCGCAACTTCCCCGCGGCGGCCACCGGCCTCGCGGTCAACGTCGCTCTGCTCCTCCTGCTCGTGCCGCACAGCGGCGCCGGCCTGGGGATCGCGGGCGCCGGCATCGCGCTGTGCGGCGCCTACGCGGCGATGCTCGCCGTCATGTACCTGCTCACGCGGAGCCTCTTCAAGGTCGGCTTCGAATGGCTGCGCCTAGCCCAGCTGACGGCGATCCTGGCCGGCGTGGGCGTGTCCGGCGAGCTGCTGCTGCCCAGCCACGGGCTCGCGGGCCTCGCGCTGCGCGTCGCGTGGCTCGCGCTCGTGCCGGCGGCGCTGGCGCTCACGCGCTTCTTCCACCCCCACGAGCGCGCCCAGGTCGGGGCGCTCGTGGCCGACGCCCGCAGGCGCGTGGCGGCCTTCCGGGCCGGGCACGGCGACGTCGAGGCATACGCCGAGGACCCCCTGCGCGACATCTGACGGCCGTGGGTGCTCGTGGGGGTGTCTAAACGAGCGATTATTGGCTCAAGAGAGCGACATTTGCGGCCGATGCGTCCCGTGCTGTGGCCGAGCTTACTGCCAAGCCCTCCCATCGAGCCGGTGCCAAGGAGCGCCAGCGGCGCGCAGAGGCGCTGCGCCGCCATCGCGCCGACGCGCGCGTGAAGAGCATGGCGGTGGCCGGCGAGGTGGCCTACCTGCGCGAGCAGCTGCGCCTCGCCGCGCGGCTCACGGCGAGGCTTGCCAGCAAGAGCGACATCGAGGAGCTGGCCCAGCTGGTCGTCGACGAGCTGCACGAGACCTTCGCCTTCTATCTCGCCGCCATCCAGCGTCTGGACGAGGATGGCATCCTGCGCCTGGTCGCCGGACGCGGTCCGCTCGCGGAGGTCATGGCCGAGTTCCTGCTCACCGAGCAGCCGGTGTCGGAAGGCGTCAACGGGAAGGTCGCCCGCTCCGGCCACACGGCGCTCGTGCCGGACACGCGCGCGGACCCCGACTACATCGTCCGCGATCCCAAGACCGACCCCCGCGCGGAGCTCGCCGTCCCCGTGCTCGTGGACGGGACCGTGTGGGGCGTCTTGAACATCGAGGCGACCGACCCCGGCGCGCTCGCCGACGCGGACGCCGCGCTCGTCGAGGCGATCGCCGCGAGCTTCGGCGTCGCCGTGCACCGCGCCCGCCTGGTGGCCGACCTGGAGGGCGCGTTCACCACCGCGCTGGCCGCGTTGACGAGCACCGTCGAGGCCAAGGACGACTACACGGCGTGCCACGGCGAAGACGTGGCCGTGCTCGCCGAGCGCATCGCGCTGCGCATGTCGCTGTCGAGCGCGCAGGCGCGCGACGTGCGCTACGCGGCGATGCTGCACGACATCGGCAAGGTGGCCGTCCCCAGCGAGATCCTGCTGAAGCCAGGCCCGCTGACGGACGAGGAGTGGTTGACGATGCGCCGCCACGCCGCGGTCGGCGGCGAGCTCGTCGGGCGTATCGGCGCCTTCGCCCACCTCGCGCCAGCCGTGCGGGCGAGCCACGAGCGCTGGGACGGCGGCGGCTACCCCGACGGCCTCGCCGGCGAGGAGATCCCGCTCGCCGCACGCATCATCGCCGCGTGCGACACCTACGACGCGATCGTCACCGACCGGCCCTACCGCGCCGCGCGCTCGCCGCGCGAGGCGTGCGAGGAGCTGCGCCGGGTCGCCGGCACGCAGCTCGACGCGCGCGTCGTCGCCACCGTCGTCGCGGAGCTCGCCGGCGCCTAGCGGCCGGCGCCGCGGTTGTACTCCGCGGCCGCCTCGCGCAGGCCCTCGCCGCGGTCGGGCTGGAGCGTGGCCGTGACGTGGCGCCAGTAGCGCCGCGGGTCGTGTCGGGGCAGCGCGAGCGCGGCGAGCGCGCGCAGCGCGTAGCTCCAGGCGGTCAGCCAGCGCACGATTCGCGCCTCGGCGGCGGAGTGGTGCTTGCGCATGTACAGGTCGCGCCCGCGCGCCAGTTCGACGATCCGCCGCTCGGGCAGCGCGCCGGTCGACAGCTGCTCGTGGTGGACGGCCACCGCCTGCGGCACGTACACGCTGCGCCAGCCGGCGTCGCGCAGGCGCCGCGCGAAGTCGACCTCGTCGGAGTACACGAAGAAGTCCGGGTCCAGGTAGCCCACCTCTGCGGCCGCCTCGCGCCGCACGAGCAGCGCCGAGGACTGGCACCAGTCGACCTCGCGCACGCGCTCCCCGCGACTCTGCACGGTGTAGGAGCGGTGCAGCATCAGCGCGCCGGCGAGGGCGGTGGCGAGCGTCGGAAAGCGCCACGCGCACGCCTGCGCGCGCCCGTCCGGGCGCAGCAGCCTCGCGCCCGCGCACGCCGCGCGCGGGCGCTCCCGCAGCGCCTGCCACAGCGCGAGCGTCGCCCCGGGGCGCAGCTCGGAGTCCTCGTTGAGCAGCAGCGCGTAGGGCCCGCGCGCGCGGCGCAGCAGCTCGGAGTCGTTGGCCGCCTTGCCGCGGCGCTCCGGCAGCGCGATCGTCTCGTCCACCGCCGGGTGCTCGCGCGCGGCCTGCGCGGAGCCGTCGTGCGAGCCGTTGTCGAGCACCAGCACCTCGGTCGCGAACGGCACGCTCTCGCGCTCGCGCGCGATCGCGTCGAGCCCGCGCAGCAGCAGCTCCCGCTGGGAGGTGTTGACCACGCAGTAGCTCAGCTCGATCTCTGGCACCCGCGGGACCCTACTTTCAACTCCTCGCCCGGTTTTGGCCGCCGCCCGCTACTTGCCGGTCGTGCGGTGCATCGTCCCCCGCGTGTGACCGCGGCTCCCCCGTCCGGCGGATGTCCCGCCGCTGGCTCTGCCGTGAACGGGCGTCGGCGTCCGACGGATGAGAAGACGCAGTGCTCGGTCGTCGGGACCTTCCTCTGTCCGCTCGGTCAGCGTCTTCGGATGAACCGTTCGAAGCACGGGACCTCTTCCGGAATCCACCAAGGCCACCACGACCTTGGATCTGCTCGGAATGTCGAACACGATTCCGTCGAGCTCCGAGCCGCCGCCGCTGGCGACCTTGACGAGCCCGCCGATGCTTGTCGACTCCACACGCACAGCGTACCGGGACGCCCAGCTGCGAAGGCAATCTCTCGGGAGCATCCGCGCTCGCGCGACTCTCCAGCGCCCGCCACGCATACCCTCTAGCCAATGCAAGCCCTGGAGAAGCTGCGCGGTCGCATGGCCGAGCTGTCGGATCTCGCCGCGATCGAGATGCTCGCCGGGTGGGACCAGCTGGTGATGATGCCCGGCGATGGCGCGGCGGCGAGGGCGCAGCAGCTCGGAACGCTCGCGCGCCTCACCCACGAGCGGGCGACGGGCGAGGAGATCGGCGGCTGGCTGGAGGAGATCGACGGCGCGCCGGACGCGGCGGCGCTCGACGAGCTCGATCGCGACATCGTGCGCGTGGCGCGTCGCGACTGGGAGCGCGCGCGCCGGGTGCCGGACGAGCTCGCCGTGGAGCTCGCCCGCGCGGCCGCCGACGGCCAGGAGATCTGGCAACAGGCGCGGGTCGACGACGACTTCGCCGCGTTCGCGCCCGCGCTGCAGCGAAACGTCGAGCTTGCCCGCGCCTACGCCGAGTGCGTGGCGCGGGAGGGCGAGAGCCGCTACGAGGCGCTGCTCGGCGACTACGACTTCGGGCTGCGCACCGGCGAGCTGCGCCGCGTCTTCGGGGAGCTCGCCAGGGCGCTGCCGCCGCTCGCCGCGCAGGCGCGGGTGCGCTCGCCGCGCCGCACGCTGGAGGTGCCCGTCGGCGCGCAGCGCGCGGCGGTCGCGGGCACGCTGCGCCGCCTCGGGGTCGACGAGGCGAGCTGGCGCGTGGACATCTCCGCGCACCCGTTCACCGCGTGGGTCGGCCGCGGCGACTCGCGCGTGACCACGCGCTACAGCGACGGCGAGGTCGAGTCGCTGCTCAGCTCGCTGCACGAGTACGGCCACGCGCTGTACGAGCGCCAGATCGACCCCGCGCTGGACCGCACCAACCTCGGCGCCGGCACGTCGATGTCGATCCACGAGTCCCAGAGCAAGCTGTGGGAGAACCACGTCGCGCGCAGCCCCGCGTTCGCCGAGGTGCTCGCCGCGGAGCTGGGCGCGGGCGGGTTCGCGGTGGCGCCCGCCGAGCTGCACGCCGCGCTCGTCGGCGTCGAGCCGTCGGCGATACGCGTGTCCGCCGATCCGCTCACCTACCCGCTGCACATCGTCGTGCGCTTCGAGCTCGAGCTCGCGCTGATCGACGGCGATCTCGCCGTCGCCGATCTGCCCGCCGCGTGGCGCGAGCAGATGCGCCGGCTGCTCGGCGTGGAGGTCGCCTCCGACGCGCTCGGATGCCTGCAGGACGTGCACTGGGGCGCCGGCAGCTTCGGCTACTTCCCCAGCTACGCGCTCGGCTGCCTGATCGCCGCGCAGCTGTGGGAGGCGATGGAGGCCGAGCTCGGCCCGCGCGAGGACGACCTGCGCCGGGGAGAGGTCGCTCCCATCCAGCGGTGGCTTGGCGAGCACGTGCACCGGTACGGACGACGCCTGGACACGATGCCACTGGTCGAGCGCGCCACCGGACGCGCGCTCGAGATCGAGCCGTTCCTGCGCTACGTCACGCCGCTGGCCGAACGCTGAGCACCGTGCGCGTCCACGTCGTCGACCCCTCGGCCTACACGCCGCCCTACGATCACGCGCTGTGCCGCGCCCTGGGCGCAGCCGGGGCCGACGTCGAGCTGTACACGAGCCACTTCGCCCACGGACCGGTCGCGCCGCCGGAGCACTACGAGCGCCGCGAGCTGTTCTACCGCCTGGCCGCCCGCGTGCCCGACGCCCGCGCACGCCGTGTCGTCAAGCTCGCCGAGCACGTCCCCGACATGCTGCGCTACCGCCGCGCCGCGCTCGGCGCGGACGTCGTGCACTTCCAGTGGCTGGCCGTCCAGCACCTCGACGGCCGTCTGCTGCCCGCCGGGCGCCCGCTCGTGCTCACCGCCCACGACATCCTCCCGCGCGAGGCGCGGCCGGGGCAGCGCGCGGCGCAGCGGCGCCTGTACGACCGCTTCGACGCGATCGTCGTGCACTCCGAGCACGGCCGCCGGCGCCTGACCGGCGAGCTCGGTGTCGACCCCGAGCGCGTGCACGTGATCCCGCACGGCGTGCTCGAGCACCTCGCCGCCGGCGGCGACGGCGCGGACGTGTCCCCGCCGTTCGCGACCGAGCAGCCGGTGGTCCTGTGCTTCGGGCTGATGCGCCCGTACAAGGGCATCGACCTGCTGCTCGAGGCGTGGCGGGGGATCGAGGGCGCCGAGCTGTGGATCGCGGGCGCGCCGCGCATGGACATCTCGGCGCTGCGAGCGAGCGCTCCACCCGGCGTGCGCTTCGTGCCGCGCTTCATCGGCGACGACGAGCTGCCCGCGTACTTCCGGCGCGCCGACCTCGTCGTGCTCCCCTATCGCGAGATCGACCAGTCGGGCGTGCTGTTCACGGCGCTCGCGTTCGGCAAGCCGCTGCTGCTGAGCGACGTCGGCGGCTTCCCCGAGATCGCCGCCACCGGCGCCGCGCGCACGTTCCCCGCCGGCGACGCCGCCGCGCTGCGCGTCGCGCTGCGCGAGCTGCTCGGGGAGGAGACCGCGCGCTCCGCGCTGGCCGCGCACGCGCGGGAGCTCGCGGCCGGCGCGTACTCCTGGCGGGCGGTCGCGCGCCGCACGCTCGACCTGTACGAGTCACTGCTCGGAGAGGCTCCCGGTCGATGAGGACCGCCCTGGAGATCGTCTTCTGGCTGTCCTGCGGCCTGATCGTGTGGACGCAGGTCGGCTACGCCGCGGTCCTAGCCGTCCTCGCGCGCGTGCTCCCGCGGCCGGCGGCGGCGGCACGCGAGCGCACGCAGTGGCCCGACCTGTCGCTGATCGTCGCCGCGCACGACGAGCAGGCGGTGATCGCCGAGAAGGTCGCCAACGCGCTCGCCCTCGACTACCCGCGCGAGCGGCTGCAGGTGATCGTCGCGTGCGACGGCTGCACCGACGCGACCGCCGCGCGCGCCAGGGACGCCGGCGCGGACCTCGTGCTGGAGCTGCCGCGCGGCGGCAAGATCCGGGCGCAGGACGCCGCCGTGGAGCAGGCGCGCGGCGAGATCGTCGCTTTCTCCGACGCCAACGCCCAGTGGGAGCCCGACGCCGCGCGCGCGCTCGTCGACGCCTTCGAGGACCCGCGCGTCGGCTACGCCTGCGGCCAGGTCCGCTTCGTGCGCGCCGACGACGACGGCGGCGCGGGCGCTCCCAACCAGGAGGGCGTCTACTGGCGCTACGAGCTCGCCGTGCGCGCGTGCGAGTCGCGCCTGTCCTCGATCACCGCCGGCAACGGCGCGATCTACGCCACCCGCCGCGAGTCCTACATCGTCGTCGACCCGATCATGGGCCACGACCTGTCGCTCCCGTTCAACACGGTCAAGCGCGGGCTGCGCGCGGTGTACGTGCCGGACGCGCGCGCGGCCGAGAAGATGGTCCCGTCGCTCGCCGGCGAGTTCGCGCGCAAGCGGCGCATGATGAGCCACACGTGGCCGATCCTGCTGCGCGGCGGCATGCTCTCCCCCCGCGGCTACCCGCCGGGCTACGCGCTGATGATCCTCTCGCACCGCCTGCTGCGCTACGCCACGCCCGCTCTGCACGTGCTCGCGCTGGCGGCCAACGTCGCGCTCGTGGCGAATGATTGGGGACCCGCCCGCCCGCTGTATGTCGTCACGCTCGCCCTCCAGCTGGCGCTGCTACTCGCGGCGGCGCTCGCGGGGCTGCTGCCCATGCGGCCGCTGCTGATCGCCCGCTACTACGTGCTCACCACCACCTCGCTCGCCGCCGGGCTGTGGGACTGGCTGCGGCATGGGACCGACGCGACATGGAGCGCAGCCGAGGGCACGCGCTGAGGCGCCGCGCGCGCCCGCTGCGAGAATCCCCGCCGTGATCCGCCGCGCCGTCGACATCGTGATCTCCGCCGCGGCCCTGCTCGTGAGCTCGCCCGTCGTCGCGCTCGCCGCGCTGGCGATCCGCCTGGAGAGCCCCGGCCCGGTGATCTACCGCCAGCGCCGCAGCGGCCTGCACGGGCGCGAGTTCGACGTGCTGAAACTGCGCACGATGGTCGAGGGCGCGGAGCACGTCGGCGCGGGGCTGGCGGTCAACGAGAACGACGCGCGCATCACGCGCGTGGGCGCGTTCCTGCGCCGCACCTCGCTGGACGAGCTGCCCAACCTGGCGAACGTGCTGCGCGGGGACATGTCGCTGATCGGCCCGCGCCCGACGCTGCCGGTGCAGGTCGAGCAGTACACCGAGCGCCAGCGCGGACGCCTGGCGATCAGGCCGGGCATCACCGGCTGGGCGCAGGTCAACGGCCGCGCGTCGCTGCCGTGGGCGCAGCGGATCGAGCTCGACCTGTACTACATCGAGCACCGCTCGCTCGCGCTCGACGCGCAGATCCTGTGGCGCACCGTCGCGATGGTGCTCGGCGGCTCGGGCCTGTACAAGGGAGAGGCCGGCGGCTGGGAGGGCGAGCTGTGAGCGCGCCCGGCGGCTGCTGGGAGGGCGAATCGTGAGCTGGCCGGCGATCCTGCTGACGGGCGCGGGCAAGCGCTACGACATCGTCTCGTGCTTCGCCGCGCTCACGAAGACGATCGTCGCCGACCCCTCGCCGCTGGCACCCGCGCAGTACGCGGCGCACGTGCGCGTGGCGGTGCCGCGCATGGACGATCCCGACTACGTCCCCGCGCTGGCGGCGCTGTGCGAGGAGCACGGCGTTGGCGCCGTGCTGCCGCTGACGGACTTGGATATAGAGATCTTGGCGCGCGCGTTGGAGGAACGCGGGCTTCCCGCGCTCGTACCGTCGGCCGCGGTCGCCCACGCCACGTACGACAAGTACGAGGCGCACCTGCTCCTGCAGCGGCGCGGGCTGCCCACGCCCCCGACCGGCCTGCCCGTGGACGACCTCGACGCGCGCGCCTACCCGGTGATGGTCAAGCCGCGCCGCGGCTCGGGCGCGCGCTCGATCCATCTCGCGCACGACGCCGCGCAGGCGCGCTTCTTCATCGACTACGTGCAGCGGGCGTCGATCGCCGAACGGCCGAAGGGCCTGCCGGGCCCCGAGCCGGTGATGGTCCAGCGCGCGATGGGCGGCGACGAGCTGTCGATCGACTGCCTCGGCGACCGCGATGGGCGCTGCGTGAACGCGATCCCGCGCACGATGCTCGAGTCGCGCGGTGGCGAGTCGATCAAGGGCCAGGTGATCCACGACGGGGAGCTGATCGAGCTCGGCCAGCGTGTGATGGAGGCGCTGAGCGTGTGCGGGCCGGCGACCATCCAGGTGTTCCGCGACCCTGAGGTCGGGCTCGGCATCACCGACGTGAACACGCGCTTCGGCGGCGCGTTCCCCGCGCCCGCGTACGCGGCCCTGCCCGGGCGCAC
>JBKQHH010000256.1:0-4874 GCA_052148875.1 Solirubrobacteraceae bacterium | reverse complement strand
GTGACCAGCTCGGCGACCCACGCGTCGGCGCAGGTCGCCCTGGCTGGTTGTAGTCACAAGGCTCGCTGGATCTACCCCTTGTGGATCTGGTGGTTATGTCGATCCTCCACGAGAACGTTTCCACTGCTCCTTGACGGGGAGGTAAAGCCCGCATGAGACTGTCCTCACGGTCGCGCTTGACACCGCCGCGCCTCACCGCTCAGTTCCAGTTCACACTCGCCGACAAGATGAGTGAACTCTACTGACCAACATAGCCTGAGCTGAGCGCGGAGCGTGCAGTAACGACCGCGCCCCCGGGGTGAGCGGGGGCGCGGAAACGTCCGGCTGAGCAGCGATTCTTCGGCTTGTCAACGGTCGAAGATCGAGCTTTGGAGGTTCACCTTGAAGGTGATGCGTGATGGACGCCCGGTAACCGTAGAAGTCACGTCGGACGGAGCGGGGCTGGTATCGCACGCCGGCACCGCGCTGCTAGCCCAAGCAGCTGACAAGCTGGGTTTGACTGGGGCGCTGTCGCTGCGCCTGGCCGGTCTGAAGCAGCGTCGTCGTGGTCATGACCCGGGCACGGTGATCCGTGATCTGGCGGTGATGCTCGCTGACGGCGGGGAGTGCGTGTCCGATCTCGGGACGGTGCGTGACCAGGAGGGGCTGTTCGGAGCGGTGGCGTCTGATTCCACAGCGTTTCGGGTGATCGATCGGATCGCCGCCGAGCCCGGACTGTTGGAGGCGTTGCGCTGTGCTCACGCGCGGGCACGCGAGAAGTTCTGGAAGCTGCATGGCGCGCCGGAGTCTTTGAGGATCGACGTTGACGCGACGCTGATCACGGCGCACTCGGAGAAGGAGCGTGCGGCCGGCAACTACAAGGGCGGCTACGGGTTTCACCCGCTGATGAGCTATGCGGATGGGACTCGTGAGGCGCTGAGCGGCCTGCTGCGCCCCGGAAACGCTGGCTCCAATACGGCCGCCGACCACGAGACGGTGTTAGACCTGGCGCTCGCGCAAATCCCGGCCGCGCACATCGAGAATCTGGAGATTCTGGTACGGGCGGACACGGCAGGCGCGACACACGGCCTCGTCGATTACTGCCGGGAGGCTCGGATACGGTTCTCGGTCGGTTACGAGCTGACCGAGAAGGTCCGCGCCGCGATCCTTCAGATCCCCGAGGACGCGTGGATAGGAGCGCTCGAGAAGGACGGATCGGCCCGCAAGAACGGCGAGGTCTGTGAGATCACCGGCATGATCGACCTGTCCGCGTGGCCCGAGGGATCCCGGTTGATCGTGCGACGTGAGCGCCCGCACCCCGGAGCGCAACTCTCCTTCACCGACCACGACGGTTACCGCTTCCAAGCGATCCTCACCGACCAACCCGACCCTGACATCGCCGTCTTGGAGTGCCGCCACCGCCAGCACGCGCACGTCGAGGACCGCATCCGTGACGACAAGGACACCGGCCTATCCAAGTTCCCGTTCAAAGAGTTCGCGCTCAACGAGGTGTGGTTGGAGATCGTGATGCTCGCGCACGATTTGATCGTCTGGACCCAAGCACTCGTCCTTACCGGAGAGCTCGCCAAGGCCGAGCCCAAGCGGCTGCGCTACCGCCTGCTGCACGTCGCCGGCCGGCTCGCGTTCTCCGGACGACGCGCCAAGCTGCACCTCCAGAACACATGGCCATGGGCCGAGGATCTCCTCGCCGCGTTCGTGAAGCTCAAAACGCTCCCAGCTGCCACCGGCTGACCGCCCCCAGCCCTCGACAAAAACTACGCCCAGCCCGCCCCGCGATCACGGCTGCCCGCACACCGGCAAAACAGGCGCCCCGATCACCCAGAACCACCCCCGGGACGGCCGCCCGCACACCAACACCCATCACGACGCTCGCGCCCACCACCGGACGCGAGTCCGCCGTCACATTCACGCCCCTACTGCACGATCCGGGTTAACGAAGTGACGTAGACTCAACGGTTGAGAGACGGGGACGATGTGCTGATCGAGCGTAATCGACTTATCACGGCGGGTTCGCGCGTACGGCTGCGGCTGGCTGGCGATGACCGGCTCGTGGCGTTCGTTCGCCGCGGCGATCGCACCGCGTTCGAGGTTCTCTACGAGCGCCATGCCGGCGAGCTGCTGTCCTTCTGCGTCTACATGCTCAGCTCCCGGCAGGATGCGGAGGACGCCGTTCAGGCGACGCTCATGTCGGCCTACCGCGCGCTGCGCGTGGACGAGCGACCGATTGCGTTGCGACCGTGGCTGTTCGCGATCGCCCGCAACGAATGCCTGAGCATTCTGCGCAAGCGCCGCCCGACGGTCGAGCTCAACGGCGAGCCGGCGCTCGGAGGGGACCCGTCGAGAGAACTCGAGCTCCACGAGGAGGTCGGCCACATCATCGAGGGTCTGCGCGGGCTGCCGGAGAGCCAGAGGGCCGCGCTGGTCCTCGCGGAGCTGCATGGTCTCAGCCAGGTCGAGATCGCCGCCGTGCTGGGTGTCCGGGCCGAGCAGGTCAAGGCGTACGTCTACCAGGCGCGATCGAACCTCATCTCCGAGAGGCGCGCGCGCGAGACCGACTGCCGGGAGATCCGTGAAGAGCTCGCAAGCGCTCGCGGGGCGGCGCTGCTGAAGGGACGTCTTCGCCGCCACGTGCGCTCTTGTGCGGACTGCCGGGTGTACGCGGACGGAGTCGCGCGCCAGCGCCGTCAGCTCGGAGCCCTGCTTCCCCTGGTGCCGCCGTTACTGCTCAGGTACCACGCGCTCGAGGACGCACTCGGCATTGGCGCCGTGGATCCGGCCACGTATGCGGGGAGCGCCGCCGTAGGGGGGTCGGCGGCGGGCGCCGCAGTGGAGCTGGCCGGCGGCGGGGTCAAAGCGCTCGCGGTCAAGGTGGCGGCCGGCGTGGCCTTTGTGGGCGCCGGCGCGGGCGTGGGAGCTTCGGTGATCGGTGTCCCCATCGCTCCGCTGGAACAGGCGCCGCACGTCGCGACCGCGGCTCGATCCGCACGGACCGCACGTTCCTCGCTGCTGGCCTCCTCGGCTGAGCCGGCGGGCACAGCCCGTTTGGGCCGGTCCGGCTCGGCACCCGCCGGACGCCCACAAGTGGGCGGCGGACCCTTGCACACCGGCTCCGCGGGCCAGCCGTCCGTGTCGCCCACCCGGCAGGGTTCGCCGGCGGCCGGTGACGGTGGGGGATCCGGCGGTCAGAGTGGCAGCGGTCCCGGCGACACCGGCAACGAACGCGGCTCAAATCAAGAACACCGGCAGCAGAGCGAAGACCAGCAGCAGGGTAAAGCAGAACGCCAACGCGAGAGCGAAGAAGACCGGCGGGAAAGCAAAGAACGCCAGAAGAAGCGAGAACAACGACGCGAGGCGCCCGAAGAACATAAACCTGCTGAACACAAACCTGTGGGCGGGTCTTCTCCGCCCGAAAGCGAAGAAGAACGGCAGATCAAGCGCGAAAAGCGCGAACAGCGACGTAAGGCGCGCGAAGAACACAAACCTGTGGGCGGGTCGTCTCCTCCGCCCGAAAGCGAAGAAGAACGGCAGATCAAGCGCGAAAAGCGCGAACAGCGACGCGGGGCGCGCGAAGAACGCGAACAAAGGGAAGCCGAATCGGGCGAATCGGGATAAGCAGAGCTATCTCTTTCCTCTATCTCTTTTTCTTGGAGGCCTTGTACTTAAAGTGATCCTTCTTGTTGACCGCGCTCGTGCCGGCCGAAGTTGCGACGGTGACGTCGATGGTGCCGGCTGTACCGGCGGGGGACACCGCTGTGATCGACGTTGAGGAATCGACGTTGACTTCCGTCGCTGGCGTCGCTCCGAACTCGACCGTCGCAGGGGCTGCGAAATTGGTTCCGGTTATCGTCACCAACGTTTCTCCGGTCGCCGGTCCGCTCTTTGGCGTCACTCTCTTCACCGTCGGCAGCTGTGCCGACCGCTGCTCGCATCCCCCAGCTTCGTTGCTCCACATCTGCTGGTAGTAATAGAGATCGCCGTCGATCACCTGGTTGTAGTTGGAGCCGTCAGGGGACTTGCCGAGCGGTTCGCCGTATTCGGTCGCTACCTTGAAGGTGCGACACTTGTCGGCGACCTCTTCGCCCTTGCTGTCATACCAGGCGTTCAGCTCGGGATCCGTGACCGACTCGCTGTGCTCGTGGGCGAGTCCGCCGCCGATCGTCGCATCCGAGGGGTTGTCGTTGGGATGTTCTTCGCCGTAGTCGCAGTTCAGGCCGTCCACGTAAGGATCGTTCGCGTACACGATGACCGCTTTTGCCACTTCTATGTAGCCGTGGTAGGCGCAGTAGGCGGCGTGCTTGGCTCCATCGGAGCATTCGTGGCCTGAGGCTTCAAAGCAGCTTTCGACGCCGGGTGGCGTAAGCAGGAAGTACTCGTGCTCCAGGTCCATGGGCAGTTTGTGCGCTTCCACATATTTGACGATCTCCGCGCGAAGCTGTTCGTCTGTGAGGCAGATCGGCGCTGCCGAGCAGCCGTTCGCCGGATAGGGTTCCGTGTCGATCTGCGCCCCGCCAAAATGCGAGTCGTAGTTGGCGAATTCGCCCGCTTTGTCGCTGTACTGGATCAGCACCGAGTCGGTGTTCTGAACGCCGCCGCTGTCGTGGGCAAGGTCTTCGAAATACCTGTCGAGCCCAGACTCGTACCCGGCCGGGTATTCGGGTCCTCCCGCAGGATCCCAGTAGAGCGGGTAGTTGGTGTTCGACGGCATGACCGGCCCGCCGTGGTATTCGACCGGCGAGTTGCCTGACCCGGACGGCTTGACCTGCGCGTGTATCTGCCTCTGCGCGGGCGCTCCAGGGACCTGCTGGTAGCTGAGCGTCTTGCCGGGCAGACGCACGATCACCGCCGAGGCGCTTGCGCTCCCGACGGCGAGCATC
>JBKQHH010000255.1:0-14774 GCA_052148875.1 Solirubrobacteraceae bacterium | reverse complement strand
CGAAACCGTGCGCGCCCGCCACAAAACGCGCTGGGCTTCCCTGCACGCCGGCGCGGCGGCCTACTGCTGCTCGGCCTCGGCCTCCTCGGCCCCGCCGCCGCCGGCGTTGGCGCTTGCCGGCTCCGGTGCGTCCTGGCCGCCGTCCTCGCCCGCGTCGACGACTAGCGCGACTGCGCTGACGACGTCGTCGTCCTTCAGGTTCATCACGCGCACGCCGGTCGCCGAGCGGCCCTGCTGGGAGATGCCCCCGGCCGATGTCCGTTGCACCATGCCGCCGACGCTGATGAACACGAGCTCCTGGTGCTCGCGCACGACGAGCGCGCCGCCGAGCGCGCCCTTCTGCTCGGTCAGCTTGATCGTCTTGACGCCTTTGGCGCCGCGGTTGGTCTTGCGGTACTGCGCGATCTGCGTGCGCTTGCCGTAGCCGTTCTCGGTGACCACCAGCAGGTCCATGTCGTCGCGCGCGACGTCCATGGCGATCACGCGCCCGCCCTTGCCGACGTCCATGCCGCGCACGCCGGTGGTGTCGCGCCCCATCGAGCGCACGTCGGACTCGGCGAAGCGCACGGTCAGGCCGGCGCGGGAGACCATGATGATCTCATCGCCCGGGTCGACCGCGCGCACGGCCAGCAGCTCGTCGTCGTCGCGGATGTTGATGGCGATGATGCCGTCGGCTTTGATCGGCGTGTTGTAGGCCTGAAGCTCGGTCTTCTTGACGGTGCCGCCCTGCGTGGCGAACACGAGGAACTGGGTCTCGGTGAAGTCGCGCGTGGAGACGACCGCCTGGATCCGCTCGCCTTCGCGCAGCGGCAGGATGTTCACCAGCGCGCGGCCCTTGGCGGTGCGCTGGGCCTCCGGCAGCTCGTAGACCTTCGAGCGGTAGACCTTGCCGCGGTTGGAGAAGAACAGCAGGTAGTCGTGCGACGAGCACACGAACAGGTGCTCGATGAAGTCGCCGTCCTTCATGTCCATCCCGGTCACGCCGCGGCCGCCGCGCTGCTGCTGGCGGTAGGTGGCCAGCGGCAGCGACTTGACGTAGCCGCTCTGGGTGATCGTGATCACCATCTGCTGGTCGGCGATCAGGTCCTCGATGTCGATCTCGTCCTCGGAGTGGCTGATCTCGGTGCGGCGCTCGTCGCCGAAGCGCTCGGAGATCTCCGTCAGCTCCTCCTTGATCACCGCCATCACCCGGTTCTCGTCGCCGAGGATCGCGCGCAGCTCGGCGATGCGCTCGGTGACGTCGGCGTGCTCCTGTTTGATCGAGTCGGCCTCCAGCGCGGTGAGCTGGGAGAGGCGCAGGTCGAGGATCGCAGTCGCCTGGATCGGGCTGAGCTCGAAGCGGGCGACCAGCTGCTCGCGCGCGGCGTCGCGGTCGCGCGAGCCGCGGATCAGTTCGATGATCTCGTCGAGGTGTTCGAGCGCCGTCAGCAGCCCCTCGAGGATGTGCGCGCGCGCCTCCTTCTCGGAGAGCTCGTGCTTGGTGCGCCGCACGATCACCTCGCGCTGGTGGGCGACGTAATTGTGGATGACCGCCCGCAGGTTCAGCGTGCGCGGGACGTTGTCGACGAGCGCGACCATGTTCACGCCGAACGTCGTCTGCATCGGCGTGTGCTTGTACAGCTTGTTGAGCACGACCTTCGGGATCGCGTCGCGCTTGAGCTCGATCACCAGGCGCATGCCGCGCTTGTCCGACTGGTCGATCAGGTCGGAGATCTCGGGGATGCGCTTGTCGTTTACCAGTTCGGCGATCTTCGTCATCAGGTTGCCTTCGCCGCCCTTCTTGACCATGAACGGCAGCTCGGTCACCACGATCGCCTCCTTGCCGTGGCTCAGCGGCTCGATGTGCGCGCGCGCCTGCACGCGCACGCGCCCGCGCCCGGTCTCGTACGCGTCTTTGATCCCGCCGTGGCCGAGGATGATCCCGCCGGTGGGGAAGTCGGGCCCTTTGATGTGGCGCATCAGGCCCTCCGTGTCGATCTCCGGGTCGTCGATGTACGCGATCGTCGCGTCGATCACCTCGCGCAGGTTGTGCGGCGGGATGTTCGTCGCCATCCCCACCGCGATGCCCGACGAGCCATTGACCAGCAGGTTCGGAAAGCGCGAGGGCAGCACCAGCGGTTCGCGGCGCGAGCCGTCGTAGTTGGCCACGAAGTCCACCGTGTCCATGTCCAGGTCGCGCAGCATCTCCGTGGCGATGCGAGCCAGGCGGGCCTCGGTGTTGTGACTGACGAAGCCGTTGGTGAGGAACGAGTGGTCGTCGGTGTCGACGCGCAGCGAGTACACGGGCTGCACGCCGGCGGGCTCCACCGATGCAACCTTGGCGTAGTAGTAGTCGCCGCTCACGAGCGGAGCGACGACGTCGCGCACCTCCTGCGATGAGATGCGCTCGAGGATCGCTGTGGAGCCACGCTCCCAGCGCTCGATCCGGTCGACGTTGTGACGCCTCAGCCAGTCGCGCTCGGCGAAGGTGGATCCCCCTTCGGAGCGGATATAGCCGGCGACGTGCGGGACGTGGTCGTGGCTGAGCGCCCGGCTCGTCGCCGGTATGCGCGCGAGAGCCTGCTCGAGCTTGGGCTGCTTCGCGCCAAGGAACCCGACCCGCTCGGCGAACAGGCGCCCGTCGCGGCGGTTGGTGATCACGACCTTGATCTCACCGCGACGCGAGCGGCTGAGCCGCGAGATCACTCCGAACTCGAGCAGAAGTTGCTGCACGCCACGTGCCAGATCGCGGCTGCGGGTCGAATAGGAGACCTGGATCGTGCTGCGGGGGAGGAGCGAGCAGGAGCCATCGCCCTCGAAGAGCGCCTGCAGGAAGACGCGCTTGAACGCAGAGGACGCGGACCACACGAACTCGGGTACGCGCTTGTGCTCGCTCGTCAGTCCTTCGAGCTCCGCCAACGGGCTCTCGCGCAGGGCCGTGAGGTTCTGGACGTCCAGCTCGTGGCAGAGGCTGCCGGACCTGATCGTGCGCGAGGTCGTGTAGCGCGCGCCGCCTACGACAACGTCGTAAGCCTCGAGCACCGCGTCGAAGAAATCCCGGTCGACGTTGTTGAAGCCTGCACGCCGGTCGCCGAACCAGCCCTCGGCCACGAAAGCACCCGCCAGCAGCGCGAGCATGCGAGAGCGCTCGTCCAGCGCTTGATCCACCGTGCTCGTGCTGGCCGCCCGGTGGATCAGGACCCGCTCGCCCGGGCCGATCTCCTCCAGCAGCTTCCACATCAACAGCGGCACGCCCGCCATGTCGACGATGCACAGCACCGGGTGGTTGGCGGTGCCGGTCAGCTCATAGCCCTCGCCAGTTCGCAGCCTCAGCGTTTGGTGCTCGCCGGAGTGGAACAGAACCGACGCATGAACGGGCCGGCCGAGGCGGTCGAGCACCTCGATGTCGACGGGACTATCGGAGTTCGCCGGGGCATCCGGCACGAGTGAGTCGATCCGCACGGTGCCGGCGCCCGTACGGACACGCGTGTCCCCCGCGACGCAATACCGCATGGCGGCGGCCGGGTCGTCGTCGATCGAGCCGAAGTTGCCCTGGCCGTCGACGAGCTCGTTGCGCATCGAGAACTCCTGGGCCATGCGCACGAGCGTGTCGTAGATGGCGGAGTCGCCGTGGGGGTGATAGTTGCCCATCACCTCGCCGACGATCTTGGCGCACTTGGCGTAGGAGCGGGTCGGCCCGAGGCCGAGCTCGTTCATCGCGTACAGGACGCGGCGATGGACGGGCTTCAGCCCGTCGCGGACGTCGGGGAGCGCCCGCCCGACGATCACGGACATGGCGTAGTCGAGGTAGGCGGTGCGCATCTCCTCCTCGAGCGCGCGCGGTTCGATGTTGCCTCCGCCGATCACGTCAGCTGATGCCATAACTCACCTCCCGACTACACATCTAGGTTCACGACCGCCCTTGCGTTGTCCTCGATGAATGCCCGCCGCGGCTCGACCTGGTCGCCCATGAGCATCGAGAAGATGCGGTCGGCGGCGAAGGCGTCGTCGAGCGTCACCTGGGCGAGCGTGCGCGTGGCCGGGGCCATCGTCGTTTCGCCCAGCTGGTCGGCGTTCATCTCGCCGAGCCCCTTGAAGCGCTGTAGCTTGATGCCCTTCTGCGCGACCGCCATCACGGCGGGGTGCAGCGCCTCGAAGGACGGCGCGCTCTCGTGAGCGTCGCCGAGGCGCACCTCGAAGGCGGGCACTCCGGCGAGCGCGATCAGCTCGGCGTGCACGCGGGCGAGCTGGCGGTACTCCTGCGAGTCGAACAGGCTGCGCTTGATGCGGTGCACGCGGGCGAAGCCCGTCTTCTCTTCGACCGCCCGCACGCGCAGCTCCAGCGGGTCTGACTCGAGCAGCTCGGTCGCGTGCGTGTCGCCGAGCACGCCTGCGCGAGACAGCTGCTCGATCGCGGCGTCGGCGTCGAGCGCCTGCTCGCCGAGCAGCGACGACTCCTCGAGGAATTGCACGACGTCGTGCCCGTAGTGCCCGCGCAGCGACAGCGACCAGCCCGCGTACTGCTTGAGCAGCCGGGAGAAGCGCTGCCAGCGGGCCTCGGTGAGCTTGAACTGGGTGCCGTGGCGGTCGAAGACCTCGAGCTTGTCCCACTTGTCCGCCAGCAGGATCTCCTCGAGTTCGAAGTCCTTCTCGATGTAGCGCTCGCGCGAGCCCTGCTTGAGCTTGTACAGCGGCGGCTTGGCGATGTAGACATAGCCGGCCTTGATCAGCTCCTCCATCTCGCGGAACAGCAGCGTGAGCACGAGGGTCCTGATATGCGCGCCGTCGACGTCTGCGTCTGTCATGACGATGATCTTGTGGTAGCGCGCGTTCTCGATGTTGAACTCGTCGCGCACGCCGGTGCCGATGGCGGTGATCAGCGCCTGGATCTCGGTGTTCTGCAGGACCTTGTCGATGCGCGACTTCTCGACGTTGAGGATCTTGCCGCGCAGCGGCAGCACCGCCTGGGTTTCGCGGTCGCGACCCTGCTTGGCCGAGCCGCCGGCGGAGTCGCCCTCGACGACGAACAGCTCTGCCAGCGACGGGTCCTTGATCGAGCAGTCGGCGAGCTTGCCCGGCAGCGTGGAGTTCTCGAGCGCCGACTTGCGGCGCGTCAGGTCGCGCGCCTTGCGCGCCGCCTCGCGGGCGCGCTGCGCCTGCACGGACTTCATGATCACGGCGCGCGCCTCGCTGGGATTCTCCTCGAGGAACTCTCCCAGGCCGGCGTTGACGATCGACTCGACGAAGCCGGCCATGCCGGGGTTGCCCAGCTTGGTCTTCGTCTGCCCCTCGAACTGCGGGTCGCGCAGCTTGACCGAGATCACCGCCGTCAGGCCCTCTCGCACGTCCTCGCCGGAGAGGTTGTCCTCTTTCTCCTTCAGCAGGCTGTGGTCGCGCGCGTACTTGTTCAGCGTGCGGGTGAGCGCCGAGCGGAAGCCGCTCAGGTGCGAGCCGCCCTCGCTGGTGTTGATGTTGTTGGCGAACGAGTGGATCGACTCCTGGTAGGAGGAGTTCCACTGCATGGCGATCTCCGCGGCGCCCTCCTCGGACTCGCCGGCGAAGAACACGACCTTGCGGTGGACCGTGTCCTTGTTCTCGTTCAGATAGGAGACGAAGTCCTCGATCCCGCCCTCGTACTGGAACGCGGCGGAGTGGCCCTCGCCGCGCTCGTCGACGATCGAGATCTTCAGGCCGCGCGTGAGGAAGGCGGTCTCGCGCAGGCGCTCCTCGAGCGTGTAGTAATCGAAGTCGAGCGACTCGAAGATGTCGGCGTCGGGGAGGAACGTGACGGACGTGCCGGTGGGCGACCCCTTGGCAAGCTTCTCGCCGGTGACGAGCTCGCTCTGGGGCGCGCCGCGCGCGTACTCCTGGGAGAAGACGTGGCCGTCGCGGCGGATCTCCACGGACAGGCGTTCGGACAGCGCGTTGACGACCGACACGCCGACCCCGTGCAGCCCGCCCGAGACCTTGTAGCCCCCGCCGACCCCGAACTTGCCGCCGGAGTGCAGCACGGTGAGCACGACCTCGACGGCCGGGCGACCCTCCTTCTCCATGATCGCCACGGGGATGCCGCGCCCGTTGTCCACCACGGTGACCGAGTTGTCGGGGTGGATCGTGACGGACACCTCCGTGCAGAAGCCGGCGAGGGCCTCGTCGACGGAGTTGTCGACGACCTCGTAGACGAGATGGTGCAGGCCCATCACTCCGGTCGAGCCGATGTACATGCCCGGGCGCTTGCGAACCGCTTCCAACCCCTCCAGGACGGTGATGTCCTGGGCGTCGTAGCTGCCGGCGTCGCCGCTCACGGACGGGTCGTTGACCCCGCCCTTGCCTGTGCTCTCTCCAGAGCTGCTGCTGCCTGTTGCCAATGGCCCTCCGATGACGTGAGAACGCCCCGGATTCCGGGGCGCTGGGTCCACGGCCGGGGCGGGTTGCCTATGGCCGAAATGATAGCACGGCGGACCTCCCGACCGGGCCTCCGGATGGTCGTAAATGCCTGCAAAATAGCCGGAAACAGGGCGATGTGTGCGCTCGAAGCCAAGGGTTAGACGATTCCTCGGGGGGACCTCATCGACCGACCAGGACCGCTCGGCTTCGCGCCAGATCAGCACCCCGGGGATGGCGGTGTCTGGCTGCCCGTCGCCCCCGGCGGGCGCGGGGGTAACTCTCGTCATGCATCAGCACGGATCTTCTGCTGCCATGCCCGCGGCTGCGTCAACAGCGCGGGACGCTTTGGGTTGGAAACCGGCCACCGTAGACCATGTGCCGGGGCGACACAGAGAGGCGGCCAGCGCGAGCGCGCCGTCCCTCGCTGCAGTCAAACTATCGTCAAGGGATGACACTTCCACACGACATCGAGGCGGGAACATGACGGTGGTCGTCGCCTCGGTGGCGCCCGACGGGATCGTTCTAGCGTCGGATAGCAGGACAACCCAGAGACGGGGGCTGCATCATCGGGTAGCTACCAATGCCGCTCAGAAGGTCTACGACGCTTGGGGACGCATTGGCTTGGCGACCTATGGGACGGCCATGATCGGGCCTGATCCGATCCGTGGCGTGGTCAATGCGTGGCTGGGCGAAGCCGACGCGGGCGCGAGCCTTGCCGATACCGCAGCGGGTCTCGCGAAGTACCTACAAGGGCGCTTGAGCGACGCGACGCCTGCGACGAGAGGACGGGAACTCTATGACCCCGCGTGGCCGCTAGGCGTGCTTATCGCTGGCTACGACGAGTCCGGCGCCGGGCGAGTCTTGGAAGCCAGGATCTGGCCGTTGAAGCAGACGGTCGTCGACTTGGAGGCGACCACCACGAAACCGTCCTCGCTGTGGCGGGGCCAGACGACCGCCATTCGGCGCCTCATCCTCGGGATCGACGATGCGGAGATGAAGAAGGTCGGAATAGCCATCACGGAGGAGATGAAGGAGCCAATGAGGACGATGGCATACGACATCATTCAGCCGACGACGGTCCAAGATGCCGTAGACCTAGCTCATTTCTTGGTCGAGACGACGATCCAGATGCAGCGTTTCAGCGATGGCACCTATGCGTCACCAACCGAGATTCCGGGTTGCGGCGGACCGACGCAATGCCTCGCCGTGACATCGGACGGCACCAAATGGATCAGCGAGCTTGTGCTCTCAGCGCCCGCTGCCGAGCGGCGGCGGCGTGGCGATGGCGCCTAGCTTGACGGAGCGGTCGATGCTTGATCGTCGACTAGTGCGATGGCGATGCGGCGGATCTCGACTTGCTTGTCAGCGGTGATCGTGTCGAGGTCCGCGTCGCACTCGGATGTAAGGTCTTGGGTGGTCCACGACGAGGCGTCAGCCGGTCGCGTGGGTGTCTCGGTCGGCATCTGGGTGGCTCCCTGGAGGGCTTGGCTCTGGTAGTCGGGCGGTAGAGCGGGGCGTCGGCTCGCGCTTGAGACTGAGGAGTCCCGTCCGGTTCGACTGACAGTCTTGCGGATTCTTGTCCAGATTGCTAGCACGGACGCTCACCCGGGCGTTCTGGCGATGCTTGCAAATATGCCAATCTCGGCATAATTGTAGGTTAGGTGGCGAGCCGGACGCATCTTCTCTTCAAGACCTTGGGCTCGCCAGAGCGCTTGGCGGTCCTGCGCATCATCCTCCGAGAGGGCCAGGCAGATCACCAGCTTCTACGGGAGCGACTCCAAATAAGCCAACCGAATCTCAGCAAGTATCTCCGCGATCTATCGTTTGAGGGACTCGTCGAGCGCGCTGGAAATACATGGGCGCCATACAGCGTTCCTCGGCCGACCGAGACACGCACGCTACTACGCGCCGCCGGGCTCATACACGCGGCTCATCACGGCGCAAGCGCGTCGGACGGGATTGACTTGGCCAGGGAAATGGAGCGCCAAGAAGGGGAAGACAGCAGTAGCTAGTAGCCTGCGCGCGGTGCGATGGCACACCATAGGGGTAGAGCGTCTGCCGGCTGACGCCCACGAGCTTGGCGTAGGTATCTCCAGCTGACCGACCAAGCTCCGCACCGCGAGGGGACGGATCGGCTCCCGTCAACCGGTCCGGCAGCGCAGCTCGCGCACGCTGTCGCTGCCGAGCGCAGCGTTCAGGCGGGGGATCAGCGCGCCGGCCATGAGGTCGAGCTCCTGCGCCCACACGGCGGCGGCGCATGTGACCGTGAGCACGCCGTCGCGCTCAGCGGTGGGGCGCGCGGAGGCGGCGATCGCGGGCCCGACGGTCGCCTCCCAGACCTCCTGCACGCGCGCGAGCGTGCTCGCCGGCGCGAGCGCTCCCGTGAGCTCCCGCAGGGCGCTCGCCAGTGGCCGCGGGGCGGCTCTGCTCACGCGGCGATCGCCTCCTGCAGGATCGCGCCGGGCGATATGCGCAGGCGCGTCACGGCGGCGTCCATTGCGCCGGGGACATGGGCGAGGTCGGTCGTGGCGATGACGCTCTGGCCACCCGTGCGCAGCTCGCACGCGAGCAGCTCGCGGCGCTCGGCGTCGAGCTCGCTCATGACGTCGTCGAGCAGCATCAGCGGCATCCGGCGCCGTTCCTCTGCGAGCACCGCGCGCTCGGCGAGCAGCAGCGCCAGCAGCGCCAGGCGCTGCTCGCCCTGGGAGCCATACACGCGCAGCTCGCGACCGTCGCGCAGGATCGCGAGCTCGTCGCGGTGCGGGCCGTGACCGGAGAAGCCCCGCTCGAGGTCGCCCGGCAGGCGCTCGCGCAGCTCCGCCATGTACTCCTCCTCGTCGGCGGCGCGCGAGCGGGGCCGGTACTCGAGCACGGCCTCGCCGCTGCACCCCAGCTGCGCCGCGCGCTCGGCGAACGGCCCGGCGAGCAGGGCGATCGCCGCCGCGCGGTGGGCGCGCAGCTCGAGCGCCCTGCCGGCCAGCTCGCGGTCCCACGTCGACAGCGTCGCGTCGGACGCGCGGCCCGAGCGGATGCGCCCGAGCAGCGCGTTGCGTTGGGCGAGCACCCGCGAGTACTGCCGCCGCGCGTCCGCGCGGGCCGGCCAGATGGCCGCCACGACCTGGTCGAGGTGGGCTCGGCGGAGGGCCGGCGGGCCTTTGAGAAGCTCCAGCCGATCGGGCAGGAAGACGCTCACGAGCGGCCTCGTCTCGACGTCGAGCAGCCGCTCCACCGGCGCTCCGTCGGCGGTCATGCGCTTGACCGGCTGCGTGACGGAATGCCCGCCCGCCCCCTGCGTGCCGAACCCGACCGTCAACTCGTGCGCGTCGACGCCGTCGGCGAGTCGCACGGCCACGCGGGTCGCCTGCGCTCCGAAGCGCACGAGCTCGCGCTCGTTGCGCGTGCGCGGCGAGCGCGCGGTACAGCCGTAGTACAGCGCCTCCAGCAGGTTCGACTTGCCCGCCCCGTTGGGCCCGTGGACGACGGTCAGGCCCTCGCCGAGCGCCGCCTCCGCGCGGGCGTACGTGCGAAAGTCGCGCAGCTGCACGCTGAGCACGCGCACTGTCCCACCTCAGACGTTCAGGCGGATGGGCATGATGAGGTATACGAAGTCGCCGCTGTCGGGGGATTCGATCAGCCCCGGGCGCAGTGGGCTGATCAGCTTCAGCACGAGCTCCTCGGACTCGATGCTCTCGAGCCCGTCGCGCAGGAACTCGGGGTTGAAGCCGATCTCGAACGGCTCGCCGTGGAAGGGGACGGGGATCGCCTCGCTGGCCTCGCCGACGTCGGGGGTCTGCGCGGAGACCGTCAGCGTGCCCTCGCTGAAGCTCAGGCGCAGCGGCGCGTTCTTCTGCGCCAGCAGGCTGATGCGGCGCACCACGTCGGTCACCTCGGCGCTGGAGAGCCGCAGCTCGTGCTCGACCGACTCTGGCAGCAGCTGGCGGTAGTTGGGAAACTGGCCGTCGATCAGGCGCGAGGAGAGCACCACGTCGCCGAGCTCGAACACGGCCTGGTTCTGCCCGACGCTCACGGCGATCGTCTCGCTCGGCGCCGACTGCGCGATGCGGACGAGCTCCTGCAGCGCCCTGGCCGGAACGTTCGCCTCGAGGCTCCCCTGCAGCGGCGATGCCAGCGCGGTCTCCTTGACGCTCAGCCTGTAGGAGTCGGTCGCGACCATGCGCAGCTCCTGCCTGGATGCTGACATGAGGATGCCGGTGAGCACCGGGCGCGTCTCGTCGCGCGAGGCGGAGCGGGCAACGCGGTTGACGGTCTGCACGAACGCCTCCGCCGGCAGCACGACACGCGTGTCGGGCGACGGCGGGGGCAGTGACGGGAAGTCCTCGGCGCGCAGCGTGCGCAGGTGGAAGGTCGTGGGCCCGCAGATGATCTCCACGTCCTGCTCGGCGCCGCGCAACTCCATCGTCAGCGTCTCCGACGGCAGCGAGCGCGCGACATCGAGCAGCAGGCGGGCCGGCAGTACGACGGACCCGGGCCGGGCCACGTCGGCGTTGAGCGGCACGCGCAGGCCGATCTCCATGTCGGTCGCGAGCAGCTCGGGGTTGGAGTCGGCGGGCGCGGAGATCATCACGCCGGAGAGCGCCTGGACGGCGCTGCGGGAGGATGCGACGCGGGTTGTGGTCTGAAGCTGCGCGAGCAGATCGGCGGCGGAAAGAGAGAGCTTCATGAATACGTCTTCGGGTGAGGGTCAGTATCAGTAGGGGTTGTGGATATGTGGATTTGGCGTGGATGCAGGGGAACGCGGGTGGTGCCCGGTGCAGAGGGCTGTGGACGGATCGGGCGAAGTCTCTCAGGATGACCGGTCGGCGGTGTCGTGGGGGTCATGGCTGTGCGCAGTCGAGCGCCTGGCGCAGCTTCTCCACAGCCTCGCGGGTGATGTCGTCCTCGGCGATGCGCGCCGACGTGCGCCGCCACGCGTGCAGAACGGTGGTGTGGTCGCGCCCGCCGAACTGGCGCCCGATGGCCGGCAGCGACTCGCCCGTGAGCTCGCGGGCGAGATACATGGCGAGTTGTCGGGGTCTGGCGATGCGCGCGGCTCGGGCGGGTGAGAGGAGCTCGTCGGGGGAGACGCCGAAGTGCTCGCACGCGGCCGCCTGTATCTCGGCGACGGTGCGCGTGCGCTGCCAGGGGGAGGCGCTGCGCGGGTAGAGGCTGTCGAGAACCTCGCGTGCGAGCTCGGCGGTGAGGGGCCTGCCGGTGAGCGAGCTGTAGGCGACCACGCGGATGAGAGCGCCCTCGAGGGCGCGTACGTTGGACGTGACCTGTTCGGCGATCACCGGCAGCGTGCGCTCGTCCGCGAGCGCGATGCGGTCGTGCTGCGCTCGCTTGCGCAGGATCGCGAGTCGGGTGGCGTAGTCCGGAGGCTTGATGTCGGCGACCAGTCCGGCCGCGAAGCGCTCGCGCAGGCGATCCTCGAGCGCCTGCAGATCGTGCGGCGGCCGGTCGGAGGTGAGCACTATCTGCCGGCCGCCGTCGTGCAGGGCGTTGAACGTGTGGAAGAACTCCTCCTCGGTCTTCGTCTTGCGCTCGAGGAACTGGACGTCGTCGACGAGCAGGACGTCGATGTCGCGAAAGCGGAGCTTGAACGTGTCGATGCCGCCGCCGGCGAGGGCGGCGAGGAACTCGTTGGTGAAGGCCTCGCCGGTCGTGCAGCGGACCGTCAGGCCGTGGTTGTGGGCGACCAGGAGGTTGGCGATGGAGCTGAGCAGGTGGGTCTTGCCGACGCCGGGAGGCCCGCAGATGAACAGCGGGTTGTATGCCTGCGCGGGCAGCTCGGCGACGGTCAGCGCGGCGGCGTGCGCGAGCTGGTTGCAGTCGCCGATGACGAACTGGTCGAAGGTGAGCTTGGGATTGCCGAGAGCCCCCGTCGTCGCGCTGTGGGTGCGCTCGCCCCGGGTGTGCCGTCGAGCGGCGGATACGGACGTTCGCCCGCTGCCGCGCTCGACGGGCTCGCGGGCGAGGCGGTCGTCGGCGCTTGAGTTGGCGGCGACGATCTCGACGTGCGCGCCGTCGCCGAGGACGAGCTCGACGCTGGCCTGGATCACCTTGCCGAAGCGCTCTCGGACCCACCGGCATGCATGCGCCGGGGCTTCGACGAGCAGACGATCGTCGACGAGCTCGGCGGCGCGAAGCGGCTCGAGCCAGATGCGGTAGGTGGGCTCATCGACGACGAGGGCAAGCTGTGCCTGCACCCGCGACCATATTTGCTCGAGCTCTTGGCTCACGGCAGCGCTAGTCCGCTCCTCTCCCAGAGACAGTGCTGATGACTATTCGAAGGAGGGCCCTGGGGCCCGGTCGGGCGACTATACCCAACCCCCACGGACGCTCTCGAGGGGTGCCCGCATTTGGCGGGAAAATCCTGTGATGGCCCACCGGTCCTATACTGCAGGCCGGCATGAAGCGCACCTACCAGCCCAAGAAGCGCAAGCGCGCCCGCGCGCACGGGTTCCGTGCCCGCATGGCCTCGCGCGCCGGGCGGCTCACGCTCAAGCGGCGTCGCGGCAAGGGACGCAAGCGCCTCTCCACCTGAGCGCGGTGGTGGCACGAACCCCGAGGCCGGCGGACGTGCGATGAGACCGCGCTCGGCGGCACGCGGGCGTCTGTCGCGCAGCGCGGAGTTCGAGCGCGTGTACCGTCAGGGCCGCTCGATCGCCAACCGCCATCTGGTGCTGTACACGTTCCCGAACCCGTCGTCGTCGACACCGCGGCTCGGGCTGTCGGTGTCGCGCAAGGTGGGTGGCGCGGTGCAGCGCAACAGGGTCAAGCGGCTGCTGCGAGAGGCGTTTGCGCATGCGGAGGGCGAGCTGCTGCCCGGCCAGGACGTGGTCGTCGTCGCCCGCCCGGCGGCGGGAGAGCTGGCCGAGCGCGAGGGCCTCGCGGGGATGGACGCGTCACTGGCGGAGTTGATCGCCAAGGCGGGCCTGCGCGCGGGCGCGGCGGAGCAGCCGGAGGGAGCTGGGCGGTGAGCTCGTCGGCATCGCACGGCGCGCCGCCGTTGCACGGCGTCGTGCGCTTCGCGCGCATGGTCGCCGTCACGCCGATCGTCGTGTACCAGCGCTTCATATCGCCGGCGATTCCAAGGCGCTGCAAGTACGAGCCGACGTGCTCGCGCTATGCCGTCGACGCGATCCGGGAGTACGGCATACTTAGGGGCCTGGTGCTCGCGGGCTGGCGCCTTCTGAGGTGCAACCCGTGGAGCCACGGCGGATACGATCCGGTGGAGGCTCAGCGAGTGTTCAGGATCGGGAGTCCGGCCCGGAGTCCCGATAATGCCGGCTGAGCGGGCCCACGGGGCGCAACCCGCAGCCGGCGTACGGCCGCATCGCATCGGCCCCACCCACGCGCCCACCACGCCGACCGCCGAGATCTCCTAGCGCATGCCAATCCTCGCCAACGTGATCCAGGACGCGTTCTCGCCCCTGATCAGCGTCTTCGAAGAAATCATGGTCTTCATCCACGCCCACGTCGTGGGCGGGAGCTGGGGGCTTGCGATCGTCGGCCTGACCGTGTTGATCCGGGCGGTCCTCGTGCCGCTGACCTACAAGCAGCTGAAGTCTATGCAGGAGATGCAGCGGCACGCCCCCGAGCTGAGCGCGCTGAAAGAGAAGTACAAGGACGACAAACAGCGTCAGCAGCAGGAGATGATGAAATTCTACCAGGAGAGAGGAATCAACCCATTGGCATCTTGCCTGCCTCTGCTCCTGCAGCTTCCGGTGTTCGTCTCGCTGTTCTACATGCTGCGGACGGACCTGAAGAAGCACATCTGCGGGCCGGCTCTGACCGCCCACCACATCATCACGTCGAAGGCGATCGAAAAAGCGACGTGCAGCCAGGTGGAACCACACTCGCACGCGGCGAAGTTCCTGTTCATCCCCGACATCACCTCCAAGGCGACCGGGGTGGTGCTCGTGGTGCTGATCGTGCTCTACGTCGGCTCGCAGCTGGCCTCGACGCTGATCGCGACGGCCACCGCCGACCCCAACCAGCGCCGGCTGATGCTGCTGCTGCCGGTCGTGTTCGTCGTGATTCTCTATCGCTACCCGGCGGGGCTGCTGGTGTACTGGATCACGACGAACCTGTGGACGGTCGGCCAGCAGTCGGTGATCCGGCGACGAATCGGACCGGCTCCACCGCGAGCGCCCTCGCCGAAGGACTCCTCCAACGGCAGGCCGAGCGGCCCGGTCAAGCCGGCGCTCGCGGGCGCCGGCGTGGGCGCGGCGGACGCGGGCGGCGGGAAGACCACCGCGAGCCCGCGCCCCAGCTCGCCCCCTCCGGCGGCGCGCAAAAAGAAGAAGCGTTCGGGCAGGCGGCGATGAGCGACGGCGACGACCTGGAGATGGAGGGCGAGGAGCTCGACCCGGTGGAGGCGCTGGGCGAGCTGCTCGAGGAGATCG
>JBKQHH010000254.1:0-44637 GCA_052148875.1 Solirubrobacteraceae bacterium | reverse complement strand
AGGGTGCGCACGAGCTCGGTCTCGTACTGCTCGTCGTAGGCGAGCATCGGCTCGACCGTCTCGGCATAGAAGCGCTGCAGCTCGGCGGGGTTCTCGCTCATCGCCGACAGCAGCAGCCGGTAGGCGCCCGTCTGGTCGAACGCGAGCGCCGCGCCGTCGGCGGAGCCCTGCGCGACGTTCGCCGCGAGCAGCGCCTCGCTCGCCGCGCGCGGCAGCTCCGCGGGCTCGGCGGTCACGCGGCTGCGCCCGAGCGCGAACGTGTAGCCCGCGAGGCTCGCTTCCATCTCGTTCAGGACCGCCTCCGCCGCGCGCGCCGCCGTCGCCTCGTCGCCACCGGGCACCAGCACCAGCACCTCGGCGCCCGGGATCCCCTCGCGGTCGGACAGCGCCGCGATCGAGCGGCTCGCCACCGCGCGCGCGCCCCGCTCGGCGACCGCGCGCACGCGTCCGCGCCAGCCCTCGTCGGTGGGCGTCTGCGGATGCGCGCGCGCCACCAGCATGCTCGCCCCGTCCTCGATCGCCAGCGACAGCTCCTTGGCGCGCTCGAGCAGCTCCTCCCGATCGGTCAGCTCGCGGCTGAGGATCGCGCGCAGGAAGTCCGCGGAGGCCGTTTCCGAGACGCGCTCGGGCGCCCTCACGCGCTCGACCTCCGACGCGATGATCGTCAGCAGCAGCCTGCGCATCGAGTCGCTCGGCTCGGTCTTCGCGCGCATGTGCAGCGTTCCGACGACCGTGTCGGCGACGCGCAGCGGCGCGCTGCTCACGCCCTCGCCCTGGGAGAGCAGCGCGCGCTCCTCCGCCGGCGAGCGGGCCGCGACCGCCAGCGTCGCGCCCCACGCGTCGGTCACCGCGAGGCTCGCTTCGAGCGCTCTCGAGGCCGCGCGCACCACCTCCGGCAGGCCCGCGCCCGACTCGACCGCCTCGGTGATCGCGTCGAGCGCCGCGAGGTCTGACACGCCGGTCAGCCCCAGAAGTAGACAGCGGCGAGCGCCGCGACCACCCCGACTCCGACGAGCACCGCGAGCACGTACAGCGACAGCACGGTCGCGGCCAGCCGCTCCCACATGCGCGAGTAGGACGACCACGCCGGGACGAGGATCAGCCCGGCGAACAGCACCAGGCTGACCACCCCGGCGCCCGCCGCCACCAGCTCGTTGATTTGCGACCTGCTCATGGAACCTGCGGGGATTGTGACGCACGCAGACGTCGTCCGCTTGCGCCCAGCGGTCGCTCGCGCGCGCCGAGCGTGACCGCCCGCGCGAACGCGCCGTCCACCGGCGCCGCGCAGATCGGAGCCGGCGCCCGGCCCGCCAGACCCGCCGCCGCGGCGTGCGCCAGCGCGAGCCCGCTGTCGGCAGACCGGCCGGCGCGCGGGAACAGACCAAGGACGGTCGGGCCCGAGCCGCTCACCAGCGCCAGCTCCGCGCCGGCGTCGCGCGCCTGCGCGAGCGCGTCGGCGATCTGCGGGCACAGCGACACGGCGGCGCGCTGGAGGTCGTTGTGCAGCAGCTCCGTCGCCGCCGGCAGCGACGCGCCGTGCTCGAGCGCGGCGCGCAGCTCCAGGCGGCGCTCCTCCAGCTCCCTGTGCGTGCGCGCCAGCTCCAGCCGGTCGGCCTCCGCGTACACGGCCGCCGTGGACAGCTGAACGGCCAGCGGCAGCACGAGCACGCCGAAGCGCGATCTCGCAGGCGTCAGCTCGTACAGCTGCTCCCCGGCGCCGGTCGCCAGCCAGCGCCCCGGCGATATCTGGGCGGGCACGTCGGCGCCCAGCTGCGCGCCGAGCGCGCGCAGCAGCTGCTCGTCGCCCAGCCCGGACGCGTGCCTGGCCAGACGCAGCGTCGCGGCGGCGTCCGCGGAGCCGCCCCCCAGGCCGGCCGCGACGGGGATCCGCTTGACGATGCTCAGCCGCAGCGGCGGCGCGCGCCAGCCGGTGCTCGCGCGAAACGCGCGCAGCGCCGCCCCCGCCAGGTTCTCCCCGGCGGCGACCGACACGCCCGGGCAGATCACCTCGTCGCGCTCGCTGCCCGCGGGGGCCGCTTCCAGCGTCACCTCGTCCGCGAGCGAGATCGACTGCATGACCGTCACCAGCTCGTGCCTGCCGTCGCCGGTGCGGGCGGGCCCGACGAACAGCCCCAGGTTGATCTTCGCCGGCGCGAGCGCGCGGTGCACGCCCGGCGCGAGCGTGCCGTGGCCGGCATCGGAGAGGGCGCGGTCCCCGCTCATAGCTCCAGCAGGCGCGCCAGCGCCAGGAAGTCCTCCGGGGCGAGGCGCTCCGCGCGCGCGTCCGCCGGGTGGCCCAGCGCCACCAGCGCGTCTCGCACCTGCTCGCGGGAGCGGGGCGGGAGCGACGCGGACCCGCCCGCCAGGCCCAGCGAGCCGGCGAGGGTCTTGCGCCGGTGCGCGAACGCGCCGGCGACGAGCGCGCGCACCGCCGGGGACACGGCCGCGGGCTCCTCGCCCGCACCGGCCTGGCGCCGGCGCATACCCACGAGCACCGAATCGACGTTCGGCACGGGGTGGAACACCGTGCGCGGGATCGCGCGCAGCACCTCCACCTCGCACGCCAGCTGCGCGAGCACCGACGGCACGCCGTACGCGCCGCCGCGCCGCGCCGCCAGACGCTCGCCGACCTCGCGCTGCACCATCGCCACCCACGAGGACACGCCCGGCAGCTCCTCGATCGTGCGCAGCAGCACGCCGGCCGCCACGCCGTAGGGCAGGTTCGCGACCACCTTGTTCGGCGCGGGCTCCAGCGCGGCCAGGTCGAGCGTCATCGCGTCGGCCCAGTGCACGGTCACGTTGGCGTGGGCGTCGGTCGCGTCGCCCAGCGCCTCCCGCAGGCGCTCGTCGATCTCCACCACGTGCACGTGCGCGACGTGTTGCGCGAGGTACTCCGACAGCACCCCCAGGCCGCCTCCGACCTCGAGCACGACGTCGTCGGACTCGAGCGCGGCCGCGCGGCCGATCACCCCGAGGATGTTCGAGTCGATCAGGAAGTTCTGGCCGAGGTCGCGGTCGGGGCGCACGCCGAAGCGCCGCATCCGCCGCAGGCTCGGCTGCACGGGGACATCGGCCACGGCGCTCATGCCCAGCCGAACACGCGCGCCGCGTTGCGCGTCAGCGCGGCGCCCAGCTCGTCGAGGCCGACGCCGCGCAGCCCGGCGAGGAAGGCCGCCGTGTGCACGACGAACGCGGGCTGGTTGCGCGAGTTGCCTGTGCCCTTTTGGGTACGGACCGGCTGCGGGGTGAGGTACGGGGCGTCGGTCTCCACCAGCAGCAGCTCCTCGGGAACCAGCCGCGCCGCGTCGGCCAGATCGGCGGCGCTCCTGTACGTGACGTTGCCCGCGAACGAGATCGCGTAGCCGCGCCGCACGCACTCATCCAACCGCTCGGGCATCGAGAAGCAGTGCATCACCACGCTCACCCCGTCGGCTTCCGCGGCGAGCTGGTCGAGCGTTTCCCGCTCGGCCGCCCTGGTGTGGATCACCAGCGGCTTGCCCGTCTCGCGCGCGAGCTCGATCTGCGCCGAGAACGCGCGCTGCTGGTCGGCGCGTGGCGGCGCCGTCTCGCGATAGAAGTCCAGGCCGCTCTCGCCGATCGCCGCGCAGCGCTCGTGCGCGGCCAGCGCGCGCAGCTCCGCGAGGTCGGCGTCGTCGAAGCCCTTCGCCGCGTTGGGGTGACGGCCGATCGCCGCGTACACCTGGGGGAAGTCCTCCGCCGCCGCCAGCGCCTCGCGGCAGGAGGACCCGTCGATCCCGACCGTCAGCATGCGCGTCACGCCGACCGCCTCCGCGGCCGCGACCAGCTCCGCGGTCGGCGCCTCGCACAGGTGCAGGTGGGTGTGCGAGTCGATCACCTTCGACCCCAGCGCTCCTCGCGGTCACAGCGGCCCCGGCGACTCATGAGGACTTGGGGAACAGCGAGTCGAGCTGCCCGATCGGCTCGCCCAGCGCCTGCATCGAGTCCCAGCGCGCGCACGCCAGCGAGCGGTCCTCGGTGCCCAGCGCCCCCAGCAGCTTGTCGGTGCTGGCGGGCAGGTACGGGTGCAGGAGCACCGCGAGCACGCGCAGGCCCGCCACCAGCGTGGAGAGCACGCGGTCGAGCTCCTGCGCACGCGCGCCGTCCTTGGCCAGCTGCCACGGCGCGCGCTCCTCCACGTAGCGGTTCAGGCGACGCACGCGCCGCCAGATCGCATCGAGCGCCCCGGTCAGCTCCGCGCGGTCGATCATGCCTTCGACCTCCTCGGCGAGGCCGGCGAACTCCCCGTCGAGCTCCGGGTCGAGCGCCACCGCCGCCGGGACGCCGTCGCGGTAGCGATGCACCATCGCGATCGTACGGCTGGCGAGGTTGCCGAGCTCGTTGGCGAGCTCGCTCTCGTAGCGCAGCTCGAACGCGGCCGTCGACACCGACCCGTCCTGGCCGAAGGGAACGTCGCGCAGCAGGTAGAAGCGCAGTGCATCCGGGCCGTAGCGCTCGATCACCGCGAACGGGTCGAGCACGTTGCCCAGCGACTTGCTCATCTTCTCGCCGTCCATCAGCAGGAAGCCGTGCACGAACACGTGCTCGGGCAGCTCCAGCTCGGCGGCCATCAGCAGCGCGGGCCAGTAGACGGCGTGGAAGCGCAGGATGTCCTTGCCGATCAGGTGGTAGCTCGCCGGCCAGAAGCGCTCGGTCAGGTCCCCGTCCGGCGCCGACATGCCCGCCGGCGCCGGCGCGTAGGAGAGCGCCGTGTAGTAGTTCAGCAGCGCGTCGAACCACACGTAGAAGACGTGCTCGGCGTCCCACGGCACCTGCACCCCCCACGTCAGCTTGTGGCGCGTGAGCGGCACGTCGCGCAGCCCCGAGCGGATGAACGACAGCGCCTCGTTGTAGCGGGTGCGCGGGCCGACGAAGTCCGGGCGCTCGCCGTACAGCGCCTCCAGGCGCTCCTGGAACGCGGACAGCTTGAAGAAGTAGTTGTCCTCCTGCTCGCGCGTGAGCTCGATGTGGTGGATCGGGCAGCGGTTGCCCTCGTCGATCTCGTTCTCCGCCTTGAAGTCCGCGCAGCGCGGGCAGTACCAGCCCTCGTAGGTCCCCTCGTACACGTAGCCGTTCTCGCGCACACGCGAGAGCACCTCCTTGACCACCGCTTCGTGCTGCGGGTCGGTCGTGCGGATGAAGAAGTCGTTGCTCGCGTGCAGCTGCGGCGCGAGCGCCTTGAAGCGCTCCGCGTTGCGGTCGGCGAGCTCCTGCGGCTCGATCCCGAGCGCGTGCGCCGCGTCCGCCACCGGCTCGCCGTGCTCGTCGGTGCCCGTCAGGAAGAACACGTCCTCGCCGCGCTGGCGGTGGTGGCGGGCCATCACGTCGGCGGCGATCGTCGTGTACGCGTGCCCGAGATGGGGGGCCGCGTTGACGTAGTAGATGGGGGTGGTCACGTAGAAGGACATGCGCGCTCCAAGCTACCGAGGGTCGATCAGGTTCGTCACCGACACGGATGAGCGGGCATCCTGGATCGTGAGAACGAACACGACGTCCTGCTGTTCATCGTGGACGTAGACGAGCAGAAGCCACCGCCACGGACCGAGGATGAATCGCAGCGGCTTCCATCGCCCCTCCAGCTGACGCCCGACCAACGGGAACTGCTCCAGGATGCGCAGCGATCTCTGGACGCGTGCCCGCGTGTTGGCGGGGAGACTGTGGGTCACGATCATGCGATCGAGATCCTCGACGGTAGTGAGGCTCAGCTCGACGCGCGTCACGTCTACGCCCTCGAGAGCTAGAGCGCGTCGAGGGAGATGGTCTTGCCCTCTGCGGCTTGCTTCAGCCCCAGCTGGGCGCGCTCGTAGGCTCCCGGGATACCGTCGAGTAGCGCGGTGATCGTACGCGGGTCGGGATCGGCCTCGTCGAGTGCGCTCGACAGCAGCGATCGGGCCAGGGTCCCCTCCTGGACGTGTGTGCGCTCAGCGAGCATGGAGAGCTTGGCGGCGTGCTCGGAGTCCAAGGTGACGTTCAACCGGATGGTCGTCTGATCCATCGACACCATACTACACGATTCAGCACTTATCGTGTAGTGCTCCGCTCCCCGTGCGTGATCTCCCGGTACAGCTCGTTCGCGCGCAGCCCGGTCAGCTTGGCCACCGCCGCAGCCGCCGGCCGCGCCCTGGCGCCCGCGTCGATCAGCTCGCGCAGCGCCGTCAGCGCGTCTCGCAACGACGCTCGCTCCGTGACAGCAGCACCGATCACAAGCGCTACCTCACCCCGCGGGGGGGTCTCGCGATAGTGCTCCGCCAGCTGCGCTGCGGACCCCCGCCGGACTTCCTCGTGCAGCTTGGTCAGCTCCCGGCAAACCGCCAGAGGCCGCTCCGGGTCGCGCTCGGCGAGCAGCGCGAGCGTCGCGGCCAGGCGCCGCGGCGACTCAAACGCGACGAGCGTCTCCTCGGAGCGCTCGAGCAGGCGCTGGCACTCGGCGCGCTTGCGCGGCAGGAAGCCCACGAAGCACCAGCGCTCGGCCGGCAGCCCGGAGGCGACGAGCGCTGTGACGACGGCGCTGGGGCCAGGCAGCACCTCGACGGCGAGCCCCGCCTCCAGGCAGCCGCGCACGAGCGCGAAGCCCGGGTCTGACACCAGCGGCGTGCCCGCGTCGGACACCAGCGCGACGACGGCGCCCCCGCGGATGCGCTCGACCAGCTCGGCGGCGCGAGCGCGTTCGTTGTGCTCGTGCAAGCTCAGCAGCCGAGCGTTGATCCCGTGGCGATCGAGCAGCACCCTGGTGTGGCGGGTGTCCTCGCAGGCCACCACCTCCGCCTCCCTCAGCGCGGCGAGCACCCGCAGCGTCACGTCCTCCAGGTTGCCGATCGGGGTCGGGCACACGACGAGCCGACCGACCGGCGCCTGCGTGGAGGTCATCTCGCAAATATAGGGTCCTGCCGATGGCCGACGACCGTGAGCAGCCTCCGCAGTACACGCGCTACCGCGCCCGCCCGCGCCTGCCTGTCCTTCCGAAGGGAGGGTCGCCCCGTCGGGAGGACGACCAGGCACGGCCCGGGGGCCTGACGGGAGCGCCGACGCGCGGACGCCCGGGAGGGCGCCGCGGCAGCGGACCTCGCGCTCCCCGCGCCGGCGGTCAGGCCGGCGAGCGCTGGCGCCGCTGGACCAGGCCCAAGCGCATCCTGCTCACCCTGCTCTCGCTGATCGTCGGCTGGCTCGCGCTGTCGCTGATCCTGTTCCTGATCAGCTCCCACTTCGAGCGCACGCCCCTGCCCACGAACGTCGCGAGCGTGCTCGATCCCGCCGGCTATCCGCTGACCTCGGTCAACAACATCCTCGTGCTCGGCTCCGACCGGCGCCAGAAGAACAGCAAGGAACCGGGCGCCGAAACCACCGGCTTCGGCCGCTCGGACACGATCATGCTGATACGCACCGGTGGCGGGCACGCGGCGCGCATGTCGATCCCGCGCGACACCGTCATCGAAATTCCCGGCCACGGCCTGCAGAAGATCAACGCCGCCCACGAGTTCGGCGGACCGGCGGAGTCGGTCTCGGTGATCGAGCACTGGCTCGGCATACCCATCAACCACGTGGTGGAAGTCGACTTCGAAAACTTCCCCCAGCTGATCGAAGCGATGGGCGGCGTCACGTACACCGGCGGGTGCATCATCTCCAACCTCGACGGCGGCTCGGCGAACGGCGGCTTCACCCTGCGCCTGAGCGCGGGCACGCACCACCTCGACGGCAGGCAGGCGCTGGCCCTGGCACGCACGCGCGAGAACCTGTGCGCGCCCAACGAGACCGACATCCAGCGCGAGGAACACCAGCAGGCGCTGTTCACCGACATGAAGCGGCAGCTGCTCTCCCCGTCGAGCTTCTTCCGGCTGCCGTGGATCGCCTGGAACGCCCCGCCGGCGATCATCTCGGACATGAGCGGGGCGGAACTGCTGGGCATGTTCGCCGCGCTCGCCGCCACGGGGACGCCGCCGACGCGCGTGCTCCTGCCCACCGGGCAGACGACCCTGCCCAGTGGCGAAGAGGGCCTGACGATCTCAGAAGAAGCGCGCCGGGCGGACGTCGCCCGGTTCATGAGCGGCTGAGATCAGCCCTTGGCCGCGACCGGTTTGGAGTCACTCGACTTGGCCGCGCCCTTCTCGCTCTTGCCGTCCGAGGACGAGGAGGAAGAGGACGACGACCCGTCGGACGAGGACTTGCCGGCTGAGGACTTGTCCGCGGAGGACTTCTCCGAGGAGGACTTCTCCGCGGCGGCAGCCGCCGTCTCGCGCTGGCGGTTGCGCGTGCCGTAGTCGGTGTTGTAGAAGCCTTTGCCCTTGAAGTGAACGGCGGGCGCATGCAGCACGCGCTCGACGGGCACGCCCGTGTCGGGATCGACGGCGAGCGGGTCGTCGCTGAAGGACTGCTGGATCTCGAACGTGGTGCCGTCCGGTCGCCTGTACTCGTAGATCGGCATCGGGTTGACGATTATAGGAGCGTCAATCGACCTGGATGATCTGCGTGCGACAGGCCCGCCAGTGACAGGCGCTAATCAGTCAGCAACGCCCGCGCGCAGGTGATGCCCGCGGAGATCGTCGCGCTGAAGTCCCTCTGCGGCTCGGTCAGCATGCGCAGCGCGAAGCCGTCTCCGATCGAGAACAGAACCTCGGCGACGGCGTCGGGCTCGGCATGCAGCCGCAGCACGCCCTCACGCTGGGCGGCGGCGAGCATGCCGGCGACGTGCTCGCGAGTGCTGCGCATCAGCCCGGCGTACTCGACGGCGATGTCGGCGTTGCGCCGGGAGAGGATGAACAGCTCGAATACCAGCGTGACGAAGTCCGGATCTTCGCTCACGGTCTCGTGCAGGCTCTGAGCCATCAGGTCGATGAAGTCGTCGGCCGTTCTGGCGGTCGACAGCTGCTGCTCGAGCCGCTCCAGGCGCAGCTCGCAGTCACGTCTGACGGCCTCGGCGAGCAGCTGCTCCTTGGTGCCGAAGTAGTAGTGCAACAGGCCCCTGGAGACGCCCGCCTCGCGCGAGACGTGGTCGAACGTGGACGCGGCGGTCCCCCGCTGAGCGACGCTGCGCCGCATCGCGTCGATGATCCTCTGGGCCTTCTCGCCCGACAGCGAGCGGGCGCGCCCGTCGGCCGCACGCGCTCGGGCGGTCGCCTCATCGGCAACCGCCTCGGCGTCGACGACAGCTACGTCGATTGCATTCATCGCCGCGGTGGAGCGCCTGGCTCAGCTGCCGGCGACAGCCGCCGGCGCGGGTGTCTCCGGAGCGGTGGTCGGGCTGTAGTCGAACTCCTCCTCCGCACCGAACAGGAGATCGAGCACCTTCGTGCGCAGGGTCTCGCTGAGCGCGAGCGCGAGTACGGAGCCGACGGCGAGCAGCAGCAGCGAACGTCCGAGACCGCCACGGCGCGGCGCGGGCTTGGGGGGCTCGCGCAGCGAGCCCGCGGCCTGACGCAGCGCATTCGCCGCGTTCGTGAGCTCCTGCTGGAGCTTGCGATCCTCGAACAGCGCCTGGGTGGCGGGCTTGCCGTTGCTCATGCGCCCGTACGCGTTGCGCGCCGCGGCGTACGCCGCGAGCAGGTTGGAGCGCAGCTCCTCGTCCTCGACCAGACGCTGGAGGTGCCGGTTTCGCTGCGCCGCGCGCGCGGCCTCGCCGGCCTTGCCGAATCTGTCCTTCGCTGCCATTGTGGCCACCGCCTCTGCCGAAAGCTTGCAGGTCTGCGACCCAATATACCCCTCTACGCGTGCAGCGCGGCCTGCTCCTGAGCGGAGGGGAACGCCCACGCGGCACGCGTGCGGCGCTCCTGGCGGAACACGAAGCGCAGCTGCTGCGGCGGTTTGAGCTGGGCGTCGTTGGGGCGGAAGGTCGCGCACGGCTCGGGCAGCTCGAGCGCACACAGGAGATTGACCCGGAAGTAGCACTCGTCACAGCTCACCTTGTGCGTCGCCCGCTTGGGCGCTCGCTTGGTCTGCATTGCCTGCACCGGCACCTACCCCCGCCTGCGAATCGGATTGAATGGGACCGCCGCGATCAAAGCACCATTCGGCTGGCCGCTCAAGGGACAGCCAAGGCCCACTCCGCAAATCGCAGAGAAATCCGATTACCCGGAAACAGCCCGCGGCCAGTCACGTTCTTGTGACAATCGTGCGGATCAGGCCGCACTTTCCGAGAGTTCCCCGCGCGGGCGGCGCGGCCGCGTCATGATCTGCACAGATGCGCATCCTCGTCACCGGCGCAAGCGGGTTCGCCGGCTCGCTCCTCGTCCCCCGGCTGTGCGCCGACGGACACGCGGTTCGGGCGCTCGGCCGCGACCCTCAGCGCGTGCGCGCGGCGCTCGCGCGCACGCGCGAGGCGCAGCCCGACGACGTGGAGGTCGTGCGCGCGGACGTGCTCAGGGCAGAGGGGCTGGCGCGCGCGCTGGCCGGCGTGGAGGTCGCGTATTACCTGATCCATTCGATGGAGCGCTCGCCGGCAGGCGACTCGCCGTTCCCCGAGCGCGAGCGCCTCGCCGCCGAGAACTTCGCCGCGGCGGCCACACGCGCGGGCGTTCGCCGAATCGTGTACCTGGGCGGCCTCACGCCGCGTCGCCCGGCGGATGCACGGTCCGCCGGCTCGGACGCGTACGCTGAGACGAACGCGCGGATCTCGCGCCACCTCGCAAGCCGTGAGCAGGTCGAGCGCGTGCTGCTCGCAGCGGTCCCCGATTCGCTGGCGCTGCGCGCGTCGATAGTCATCGGCGCGCGCTCGCGCTCGTTCCGCCTGCTGGTCCACCTCGTCGAGCGACTGCCCGTGCTCACACTCCCCGCGTGGCACACGTTGCGCACCCAGCCGATCGACGCACGGGATGTGATCGAGATGCTCGCCGCGTGCGCCACGGCGCAGCCACCGCGCCACTCCCTCGACGTCGGAGGCCCCGACGTGCTCACCTACGGCGACATGCTGACGAGGATCGCCGAGCTGATGCTCGTCAACCGTCCGGCGCTCACGCTGGGGGTGAATCTGACAGCCGTCACGGCGCGCGTGGCTGCGGCGATCGCCGGCGAGGACCCCGCGCTGGTGGTGCCGCTGATGGAAGGACTGCAGGGCGACCTGCTGCCCGCCGACGACCGCGCCGCGGAGTTGCTCGGCGTGCGGCTGCACTCGTTCGATGCGGCTGTCGAACACGCTCTGGCCGAGTGGATGCGGTCCGAGCCCCTGGCCGCCCGATGAGCCTCGTCACGGCCTCGATCCGCATCGCCGCCCCACCGGCGGACGTATGGAAGCTGGTCATGGACCCCTCCTGCCTGGGCGAGTGGGTCACAATTCACCGCAAGCTCGTACACGCCGACGACGGCCCGCCGCGCGTCGGGTACACGATGGACCAGCAGATCCACATGCGCGGCGTGAGCCTGGACGTTCACTGGACGCTCGTCGACTGCCGCCCGGGCGAGCGCGCGGTGTGGGAGGGTCGCGGCCCGGCGCGCTCGCACGCGCACAGCGAATACATCCTCAGCGCCGACGACGGCGGCACCCGCTTTGACTATCGCAACGAATTCCGTCCGCCCCTCGGACCCGTCGGGGCGCTCGTCAGCCGCGCGCTCGTCGGCGGCATGCCCGAGCGAGAGGCGATGCGCACACTCGAACGTCTCCGCGCGTACCTGGAGCCGGTTACAGAACAGAACTAGTGTAAGGTGAAGCCACAAGTGATGTGAGTCGAAATCGCATCGACACTAGTGAAGAGGATTTAAATCGTGACCGACTTCCTTGACGAGAAGCGCCAAGAGATCACAAATCGGCTGAAGGAGCTGAAGCCCCTGGTGGACGAGTTCAACCGCCTCGAGGCCGCAGCGTCAGCCCTGGCGGGTGTGATCGGAACGGCTGCGTCCGACGCCGGCGCAGCCGCCAGCGCAGTCGTAACCCGCCGCCGTGGGCCGGGGCGTCCGCGCGGCTCGGCCAGCCGCAAAAAAGCCGTCAGAGCGGCCGTGGCGGCAGCGCCGAAAGCCGCGGCTCCCAAAGCGGCCGCCAAACCGGGTCGCCCCGCCAAACGGCGCGCGGGCCGGCGCAAAGGCAGCGGCACCCGCGCGGCCGAGGCGCGGTCGTTCGTGCAGGGACAGCCGGGCATCACCATCCCCGAGCTGGCCGCCAAGATGGGCATCAAGCAGAACTACCTGTACCGGGTGCTGCCCGGGCTGGAGCAGGAAGGCAAGGTAGAGAAGAAAGGAAGAGGCTGGTACCCCAAGGGCTAGTCTCGGAGCCCCTGGCTGCGTCCTCGGATGCTCGTGTGCACAGCACACCACGCTCCTGCCTGTGCCCCGAAGGGGTGCGTCCTGGCCAGGAACTCCGATCCGTCGCCCTTACCTCCCAGATCGAGGGCCTCCCGGATCGGGATTGCGCCGGACTCCTTCTCGTCTCCGGCGGTGCGTTGAGTTGACATAAGGGGGGCGTGGTCGGGATGACCACGCCCCCCTTGCTTTTGTGAAGAGGGCCCCACGTCCTCGAATATTTGGGACATGACCCCAGACCTGCGATGCCGGCCCTGAGGTCAGTGCGCTCCCGGCGCACCCGGCGGCGCTCCCGGCGCTTCTAGATCAGGCCCAGCTCGGCGACGGTGTCGCGCTCGCTGATGAGCTCGGCGACGGAGGCGTCGATCTTCTCGCGGGAGAAGGCGTCGATGTCGAGGCCCTCGACGATCTTGTACTCGCCGCCCGCGCACGTGCACGGGAAGCCGCTGATGAGGCCCTCGGGGACGCCGTAGGAGCCGTCGGAGGGGATGCCCATGGAGACCCAGCCACCGTTCGTGCCGGCCACCCAGTCGTGCACGTGGTCGATCGCGGCGTTGGCGGCGGAGGCGGCGGAGGAGGCGCCGCGCGCCTCGATGATGGCCGCACCGCGTTTGCCCACGTTGGGCAGGAACTCGTCCTCGATCCACGCCTGGTCGTCGACGGCCTCCGCGGCCACCTGCCCGGCGACCTTCGCGTGGAACAGGTCGGGGTACATGGTCGGCGAGTGGTTGCCCCATACGCCCATGTCGGAGACGTCGGCGACGGGGACGGCGAGCTTGTTGGCGAGCTGCGCGATCGCGCGGTTGTGGTCGAGTCGCAGCATCGCGGTGAAGCGCTCGCGGGGGATGTCGGGCGCGTTGTTCATGGCGATCAGGCAGTTGGTGTTGGCGGGGTTGCCGACGACGAGCACCTTCACGTCGGCGGCCGCGACGGCGTTCAGCGCCTTGCCCTGAACCGTGAATATCTCGCCGTTCGCGCTGAGCAGCTCGGAGCGCTCCATGCCCTTGGCGCGCGGCCGCGATCCCACGAGCAGCGCGACGTTCGTGCCGTCGAAGGCGTCGGCCGGGTGATCGTGCAGGTCGACGCCGCGCAGCAGCGGGAAGGCGCAGTCGACGAGCTCCATGGCGACGCCCTCCAGCGCGCCCATCGCCTGGGGGATCTCCAGCAGGCGCAGGTCCACGGGCTGCTCGGGCCCGAGCAGCTGCCCGCTGGCGATGCGAAACACGATGCTGTAGCCGATCTGCCCGGCTGCGCCGGTGACGGTCACTCGTACGGGATTGCTCACAAGCTCATCTCCTTTTTCAGGTTCTCGTCGATCGACGCGAGGAACTCCTGGGTGGTCTGCCAAGGCTGGTCGGGCCCGACGATGACGGCGAGGTCCTTGGTCATCATGCCGCTTTCGACCGTCTCGACGCACACACGCTCGAGCGTCTCGGCGAAGCGGGTGACCTCGGGCGTGTCGTCCATGCGGCCGCGCGCGGACAGGCCGCGCGTCCACGCGAAGATCGAGGCGATCGGGTTGGTGGACGTCGGCTTGCCCTGCTGGTGCAGGCGGTAGTGGCGGGTGACCGTGCCGTGCGCGGCCTCCGCCTCGACGGTCTTGCCGTCGGCGGTCATCAGCACGCTCGTCATCAGCCCGAGCGAGCCGAAGCCCTGGGCGACGGTGTCGGACTGCACGTCGCCGTCGTAGTTCTTGCACGCCCACACGTAGCCGCCTTCCCACTTCATGCAGGCGGCGACCATGTCGTCGATCAGCCGGTGCTCGTAGGTGATGCCGGCGGCCTCGAAGTCGGCCTTGAACTCGCTCTCGTAGACCTCCGCGAAGATGTCTTTGAAGCGCCCGTCGTAGCGTTTGAGGATGGTGTTCTTGGTCGACATGTACACCGGGTAGCCGCGGTCCAGGCCGTAGCGCAGCGACGCGTGCGCGAAGTCGCGGATGGACGCGTCGAGGTTGTACATCGCCATCGCCACGCCGGCGCCGGGGAAGTCGTAGACGTCCAGCTCGATCGGCTCGCCGCCGTCGGCGGGCGTGAACGTGAGCATCAGCTTGCCCGCGCCGGGGACGAGCATGTCGGTCGCGCGGTACTGATCGCCGAAGGCGTGACGTCCGATCACGATCGGCTTGGTCCACCCGGGCACCAGCCGCGGGATGTTGGCGATCACGATCGGCTCGCGGAAGATCACGCCGCCGAGGATGTTGCGGATGGTGCCGTTGGGCGAGCGGTACATCTCCTTCAGCCCGAACTCCTGCACGCGCGCCTCGTCGGGGGTGATGGTCGCGCACTTGACGCCCACCCCGTGGCGCTTGATCGCCTCCGCCGCTTCCACCGTGACCCGATCGCCGGTGGCGTCGCGGTGCTCGATGCCGAGGTCGTAGTACTCGAGCTGCACGTCGAGGTAGGGGACGATCAGCTGCTCCTTGATGAACGACCAGATGATCCGTGTCATCTCGTCGCCGTCGAGCTCGACTACCGGGTTCTTCACCTTGATCTTGGCCATGTGCGGGTCCTCGTTGTGTCTGGGCCGGAGGGGCCGCGCCTGCATTGGGGAGATGAGGCGGCCGATCCTCCGTGGGGGTGGGGCGGCCGATGCTATCGCCCGAGCGGCTGCGAGCCCCGGCATCCGGGAAGGCGAAGCTTCGGGCTATTGGTCCGAGACCGCATTCCTGCGGACACAGACGAGGACGATCGCCTTCGCCTCAGAGCCCAGGCTAGACTCGCTCGAAAGTCGCGATGCGCCCCAAACAGCCCCCGGGCAGGCCGAACCCTTGGACCGAGGGCGAGACCGCTGCCTACCACATCACGCACGTCGAGAATCTCGCCTCGATCGTCGCCTGCGGTCAGCTGGACTGCGACACGGGATGCGCGGACGCGGGACGTAGCCCGGTCGGGATCGCTCATTCCAGCTTGAAGGCGCAGCGAGCGAAAACCGACGTGGTCCTCGCAGCCGGCGGGACGCTCGCCGACTACGTGCCGTTCTACTACGCGCCCCGCTCGCCGATGCTCGCGGCCATCTGGTACGGGAACGTGCCCGAGTACGACGGCTCCCAGGAGGAGATAGTCCATCTTGTCTGCTCGGTGGACCAGCTGGCCGAGCCTGGGCGGTTCGTGGTCGTCAATCGTCACCCCATCAACCCGCTCGCCGAGCAATTCGACGATCTCGCAGCACTCGATGATCTGGATTGGCCCCTCATGAACGCGAAGTACTGGAGCGACACGGACGAGGACGGCGATCGCAAATACCGCCGCCAGGCCGAGTTCTTGGTCCATCGACGCGTACCCATCGAGGCGGTCGTACTGGTCAGCGCGATGACTCGCAGGATCGCCGATCGAGCCGCTAGATTGCTTGCTGGGCTGCCGAATCCGCCTCCCGTGATCATCCGACGAGGCTGGTACTACTAGACGATGACGACCATCGAGCACCGCAGCGGAGACCTTCTCTCGGACGACTCCGAGGCGCTTGTCAACACCGTGAACACGGTCGGTGTGATGGGCAAGGGTGTCGCATTGCAGTTCCGGAAGGCATTCCCCGACAACTATCGCGCCTACCAGCGCGCTTGCCGGCACGACGAAGTCAGACCGGGCAACATGTTCGTCTTCGAGACTGGGCAGATGGTTGGTCCACGTCTGCTGATCAACTTCCCCACCAAGGAACATTGGCGCGGCAAAGCGCGGATGGAGTACATCGATGCGGGTCTCGCCGACCTCGTGCGCGTGCTACGGCAGCATAAGATCCGCTCGGTGGCTGTCCCTCCACTCGGATGCGGCAATGGCGGCCTACGTTGGGACGACGTACGGCCGAGGATCGAAGCTGCGCTGACTCCGCTGAGGGGCGTTCGCGTGACCCTGTACGACCCGGGCGCACCGCCATCCGTGCGCAAGCAGCGCTCGGCGACCAAGCGTCCGCGGATGACGCGCGGGCGCGCTGCGTTGATCGCGGCCTTCGCGGCCTACCGACGCGACCCTACGGCAGTTCTCACGCTCCGTGCCGCGCAGAAGCTGGCGTATCTGCTCCAAGTCGCCGGCGAACCACTCAAGCTCGATTTCGTCAAGGCCGAGTACGGTCCGTACGCCGAGGTGCTTAACCACGCGCTCCAGAACATGGAGGGGCACTTCACGGTGGGCTATGGAGACCGCACGACCGTCGCCGATCTAAGTCTCCTTGAAGGCGCTGCGAGCGGGGCCCAAGCGTATCTCGCAGCCGACGCTGATGCTACTGCTCGCGTTGAGCGGCTCTCCGGCTTGATCGAGGGCTTCGAAAACCCACTAGGGCTTGAGCTGCTCACGACGGTCCATTGGGCCGCCACGTGCGACGGAGCCACGACCCCAGAGGAGGCAACCAAAGTGGTGGCCGAGTGGACGCCACGCAAGCGCGAGGTATTCGGAACGCGTGAGGTCGCGATCGCATGGGAGCGCCTCGAAAGCCAAGGCTGGCTCGCTCCGCGCCGCGCAGCAGCGGCGAGTTAACCCACCGCAAGCGGCTGACGACATGCGCGTCAGTCGTTCCAGCTGGCCTGCGAGCCTCGCGCGAGGAGCACCTTCGCGTGCCCGCCGGCGAACGGGATCGTCTCGATCCGCCCGCGGGAGGGCGGCTGCTCGAACGAGCCCACGTCGATCAGCAGCGTGCTGCCGTCGCTGGAGATTCCCGCGCCCTGGACCATCTGGCCGTGGACCGTCACGCTGCGCGCGCGGCCGGTGGCGACGTTCACGGCGTACGCGCCGCTGGTGTCCTGGCCCTCGAACTCCGCCAGCAGCCTGCTGCCGCTGGCCGAGAACGCGAGCGGCACGAGTCCCTGCACCAGCGATCCCACGGCTACGTGCGTGAGTCTGCGCACGCGCGCGCCGCTCGAGGACGCGAGCCAGATCTGGTATTCGGGTGAGAGATGGCGCATGCGCTCGCGGTCGTATGCGATGTAGCGCGGACCCCACACGGGGTCGAGGCTGCGCCCGTCGCTGGTCAGACGGCGCAGGCCCGAGCCGTCGGGTTCGCTGACGTACAGGTTCGTCGGCGCGGACGGGGATAGCGAGTGCGACATCCCGAACACGAGCCTGTCGCTGCCGTCGTGCGCGAAGCTCGCGCCGTAGATCGCGCCGTGCGCGATCGGCGTGACCGTTCCCGTCTGCGTGTCGATCACCTCCAAGCTCGAGCCGGCCGCGATTTCAACGGTCTGGGTCGACTGCATGTAGACCACCAGGTAGCGCGAGTCCTGTGACCACGCCAGCGGCGTGGCGATGCCGTCTTCGAGATGCAGGTAGTCGACGATCGGGGCGCCCGACGCCGGGTACAGGCCGATCGCCGGGCCGTGTTCCTCGACGCCGGGGCTCACGCCGAACAGCGACACCGCCACCAGCTGCCCGTCGGGCGCGAGCAGCGGCTGCTGCCCCGGCCCGAGCAGTTTCGCTTCGCCGCCGCCGGCCGACGCGAGCCACACCTTCGGCGTGGACGTGGCCGTCTCGGTGAGGTACGCGAGCCGCGGCTGCTTCGGTTCGCCCGCGTTGGGCAGGTTTTCGGCGGCAACCGCGCCGGCGGCCAGCGACAGGAACACGGCGATCGTCGACAGGAACACGCCGATCGTCGCAAGCAGCGCGCGCGGGGTGCTCGCGGGCCCGGGCATCGCGCCGCAGCCTACTCTCTGCTTCACTGTCATGTGATGGCCAGCACTATCTCGGCATCGGTGGGTGAGGGCGCGCCGTGGCAGACGCACACGGTCTTCAACCAGGTGCCGCCGCTGGAGGACGTGGACGTCTTCTCCAGCAACCTGCCGCTGGTCGAGGCGACCCGGCGCGAGGGCGCCGATTGGGTGAGCGAGCGCGCGTCCGCGCTGGGGCGCTTCGTCGGCGCCGCCGGCGGGCCGCAGCAGGAGTGGGGCCGGCTGGCCAACGAGAACAAGCCCACGCTGCGCACGTTCGACCGCTACGGGCACCGCATCGACGAGGTCGAGTTCCACCCCGCGTGGCACCAGCTGATGAAGATGGGCGTCGAGCACGAGCTGCACTCGCTGCCGTGGACGAGCGAGGAGCCCTCCGCGCACACCGCGCGCGCGGCCCTGTACATGACCGCGATGCAGGCCGAGGCCGGCTTCGCGTGCCCGATCACGATGACGTTCGCGGTCGTGCCAGCGCTGCGCGCCCAGCCGGAGCTGGCCGCCGAGTGGGAGCCGCTGGTCACCGCCACCACGTATGACCCGCGCCTCGTCCCCGCCGCGGAGAAGGGCTCGGCGATCGCGGGCATGGCGATGACCGAGAAGCAGGGCGGATCGGACGTGCGCGCCAACACCACCGTCGCCACCCCCGTCAACGGCGGCGGCGGGGAGGGGGGCGGGGGCGGATCTGAGTACACGATCGTCGGGCACAAGTGGTTCTGCTCGGCGCCGATGTCCGACATGTTCCTCGTGCTCGCCCAGACCGACGACGGCCTGTCGTGCTTCCTCTTGCCGCGGATCCTGCCCGACGGCAGCCGCAACGCGTTTCACATCCAGCGCCTGAAGGACAAGCTCGGCAACCACTCCAACGCGTCCTCTGAGATCGAGCTGCACGGCGCGTGGGCGCGCATGGTCGGCGAGCCCGGGCGCGGCGTGCCGACGATCATCGAGATGGTCGGCCACACGCGCCTTGACTGCGTGATCGGCTCCGCCGCCGGGATGCGCGTGGGGGTGGTCAACGCTCTGCACCACACCGCCCACCGCAGCGCGTTCGGCAAGACGCTGATCGACCAGCCGCTGATGCGCAACGTGCTCGCCGACCTGTGCCTGGAGTCCGAGGCGACGACCGCGCTGGCGATGCGCCTGGCGCGCGCGTACGACGAGGCGCACGCCGACGTTTATTTTGGTGCCCACCCACCCGAGAACTCAAGCGACGCGCAGCTGTTCAAGCGCCTGGCCACCGCCGTCGGCAAGTTCTGGACGTGCAAGCGCGCGCCCAACCACGCGTTCGAGTCGCTCGAGTGCCTCGGCGGCGCCGGCTACGTGGAGGAGTCGGGGATGCCGCGCCTGTACCGCGAGGCGCCGCTCGCGTCGATCTGGGAGGGCTCGGGCAACGTCATGAGCCTCGACGTGCTGCGCGCGCTGACGCGCTCGCCGCGCTCGCTGGAGGTCTTCTTCGACGAGGTCGAGCTGGCGCACGGCGCCGACGCGCGCCTGGACGCGAGCGTCGCGAAGCTCAGGGAGCAGTTCACCGACCCGACCACGCTCGAGCAGCGCGCCCGGCGCGTGGTCGAAGGCATGGCGCTGTGCCTGCAGGGCTCGCTGCTCGTGCGCAGCGCCCCGCCCGCCGTCGCCGACGCCTTCTGCGCGGCGCGCCTGTCCGGCGACGGCGGCCTGGAGTACGGCACGCTGCCGGCGGGCGTCGACTTCGAGGGCATCATCGCCCGCTCGCAACCGCAGGCCTGACGAGCCGGCCCCTCCGTGGGCCTACCATTGAGACATGCCCGGACGCAGGAACATGCAGCTCGTACGCATCTTCGGCATCCGCATCGGCGTGAGCGCCAGCTGGTTCGTGTTCCTGTTCCTGCTCATCTACTGGCTCTCGCACAGCTACTTCCCCGAAGTCATGCGCGGCTCGCAGACGACCGCGTACGTCGTGGCGGTGGCCGGCGCGCTCGGCTACTTCGCCTCGCTGATCCTGCACGAGCTCGGGCACGCGCTGGTCGCGCGGCGCCAGGGCATCCCGATCGTGGGCATCGACCTGTGGTTCCTCGGCGGGCTGTCGCAGATGCGCCGCGAGCCGGCGAGCGCGCGCGAGGAGCTCAAGATCGCGGCGGCCGGCCCGGCCGTGACGCTCGCGCTGTTCCTGCTGTGCCTGGGGGCGATCGCCGCGCTCGCCAGCGGTGGCACCGTCTCCGACGTCGCGCTCACCCGCGCCGGCTTCAAGACCTCGCCCGCGCTCGCGCTGCTCGGCTGGCTCGGCTTCATCAACGCGGCGCTGTTCGTGTTCAACGTCATCCCCGCGTTCCCGCTCGACGGCGGGCGGATCGCCCGCGGGGTGATCTGGTGGCGCACCGGCGATCGCAACCGCGCGACGCAGGCGACCGGGCGCTCGGGGCAGGCGTTCGCGCTGCTCGTCGGGCTGTTCGGGCTGTGGGTGTTCGCCAGCAGCGAATCGCTGCTCGGGCTGCTCACGATGCTGCTCGCGTTCTTCCTCTACCAGGCCGCCGGCGCCGCCGTGCTGCAGGGCGCGCTCGGACGGCGCATCAAGAACATCACCGTCGCCGACATCATGGACCGCGAGCCCGTCACGATCCCCGCCGACGCCACGCTGCTGGACGCCCAGGAGCAGTTCTTCCTGCGCTACCGCTGGCCGTGGTTCGCGGTCGTCGACCCCGCGCGCCACTTCCTCGGCGTCGTGCGCCAGCAGCGCGTCGACAGCGAGATCTCCGCCGGGCGACCCGCGCTCACCGTGGTCGACGTGCTGGAGGAGGACATGCCCGTGCGGATCGGCGAAGAGGCGCCGCTGGAGTCGCTGCTCGGCTCCGAGGGCCTCGGCCGGCTGGGGGCGATGGTGGCGGTCGACAGCGACGGCGTCCTGCGCGGGGTGGTCACGCTCGCGCAGGTCCGCAACGCGCTGCGCCCGGCCCAGCCCGCGCGGCCCGCCACCTGAGCCTCGTTGTAGAGTCCCGGACGCAGCCGCTCCGTCCCCGCGGCACACGATTCTTCCTCCCCCTCCGAAAGCGACTCTCCGAGCCATGCCAGAACACGACGTATTGATCATCGGGGCCGGCCTCGCGGGCCAGCGCGCGGCGCTCGCGGCCGCGCAGACGGGGGCGAGCGTGGCGATCATGAGCAAGGTCCACCCGGTGCGCTCGCACTCGGTCGCCGCCGCCGGCGGCATCAACGCGGCGATCAGCGTCGACGACGACTGGCACTCGCACGCCTACGACACCGTCAAGGGCTCGGACTTCCTCGGCGACCAGGACGCGATCGAGATCATGTGCTCGGAAGCCCCCGCCGAGGTCATGGACCTCGAGCACATGGGCGTGACCTTCCACCGCAACGACAAGGGCGAGATGGACCTGCGCGCGTTCGGCGGCGCGTCGATGAAGCGGACCGCGTACGTCGCCGACATCACCGGCCAGGCGCTCCTGCACGTCCTGTACGAGCAGCTGATGAAGCACCACGAGACGGTCGCGCGCTACGAGGAGTGGTTCACCACGTCGCTGCTGCGCGACGACGCCGGCCGCTGCGCCGGGGCGATCGCGCGCGACGTGCGCAGCGGGCGCATGGAGGCGTTCACCGCCAAGAACGTGATCCTCGCGTGCGGCGGCGCCGGGCAGGCGTACAAGCCGACGACCAACGGCCTGATCGTGACCGGCGACGGCATCGCCATGGCCTACCGCGCGGGAGCGCCGCTGATGGACATGGAGATGGTCCAGTACCACCCGACGTGCCTCGTCGAGACGGGCATCCTCATCACCGAGGGCGCCCGCGGCGAGGGCGCGCATCTGCTCAACGCCAACGGCGAACGCTTCATGGAGAAATCGGCCCCCAACAAGATGGAGCTCGCCTCGCGCGACGTCGTCTCGCGCGCGGAGCAGATCGAGATCAACGAGGGCCGCGGGGTCGGACCGAACGGCTCGGGCATCCTCCTCGACATCACCGTCGTGCCGCGCAAGCGCACGCTGGAGGCGCTGCGCGAGATCGTCAACCTCGGCAAGGACTTCGCCGGCGTGGACATCACGCGCGAACCGATCATGATCCGCCCCGGCCAGCACTACATCATGGGCGGCGTCAAGACCGACGTCGACGGGCGCACGCCGATCGAGGGCCTGTACGCGGCCGGCGAGGTCGCGTGCGTGTCCGTGCACGGCGGCAACCGCCTGGGCGCGAACTCGCTGCTCGACACGCTCATCTTCGGCCGGCGCTCGGGCGAACACGCCGCCGCGCGCGCCGCCAGCATCGGCATGCCCGCCGTCGACGCGAACGCCGCGCTGCGCGAGGACGCCGCGCGCATCGACGCGATCGTCGGGCGCTCGCGCGATGGCAGGCGCGTGTCCGAGATCAAGACCGAGCTCGGCGAGACGATGAACGAGCACGCCGCCGTGTTCCGCGACGAGGCCGGGCTGCAGAGCGCCCTGGAGACGATCGCGCGCCTCAAAGAGGAGGCCGAGAACGCGTGGATCGACGACCGCGGGACGGTCTTCAACCAGGACGTGCTCGGCGCGATCGAGCTCGGCTACATGGTCGACTGCGCCGAGGCCACCGTCGTGGCCGCGCTCGAGCGCAAGGAGTCCCGCGGCGCGCAGTTCCGCACAGACCACCCCGAGCGCAACGACGAGGAGTGGCTCAAGCACATCGACATCACGCTCGGCGACGACGGTAGGGCGGGTGGGCCTCAAATCTCCTACTCGCCGGTCACGATCACGCAGTGGCAGCCCGAGGAGAGGAAATACTGATGCCCGAAGCGCACGACCGCCCGCCGGAGCAGTTCACCCTCAGGCTGCGCCGCTACGACCCCGAGTCCGGCGAGGCGCCCTACTGGGACGAGCACACCGTCGAGCTCGAGCCGCACCGCTCGGTGCTCGAGGCGATCCTGCAGGCGCGCGACAAGTCCGACGGCTCGATCGGCATCCGCTGCTCGTGCCGCCAGGCGATCTGCGGCTCGTGCGGCGTGCGCGTCAACGGCGAGCCGGCGCTCGCCTGCCACACGCACCTCGACGCCGCCAAGCTCGGCGCCGCGAACGGCGTGATCGACGTCGAGCCGATGGGCAACATGCCCGTGATCAAGGACCTGATCGTCGACATGGACGCCGTGCACTGGAAGAAGATCCGGCGCGTAACGCCGTGGCTGCTGGCCAAGCAGCCCGTGCCCGAGCGCGAGTACCTGGTCTCCAAAGAGGCGATGGTCGACGTCACCCAGACGATGGCGTGCATCCAGTGCGGCGCCTGCGTGTCCGACTGCCTGGCGATGGAGGTCGACCCCGGCTTCATCGGCCCGGCCGCGCTCGCCAAGGCCTACCGCTTCGTCGGCGACCCGCGCGACGACGAGCAGTTCGAGCGGCTGAACGACCTCGCGCAGGACCCGCAGGGCATCTTCGACTGCACCCACTGCTTCAAGTGCGTGCAGGCGTGCCCCAAGGACGTCAACCCGATGGGCCAGATCATGCGCCTGCGGCGGATCGCCACCGGCGACCACCACATCGTCGACCAGAACAACGGCGAGCGCCACGAGGCCGCCGTCACCGGTCTCGTGCGCAACTACGGGCTGCTCCACGAGGCCGAGCTGATCCCACGCTCCTACGGCGGCAACTCGTGGTTCGCGAAGTTCACGCCCGCCGCGGGCAAGGAGCTTCTGGCCTCTTTTCCAGTGATTCTCAAGGGGCTGCTGCGCGGCAAGGTCAATCCGAAGATCGCCGTGTTCGGACACAAGATCCCCAGCCAGGACCTCAAGGCCGTGCAGGCGATCTACGACAAGATCGAGAGCCGCCCCGAGCGCTACGAGCTGAACCTCTACATCGCCGGCGAGGACGAAGACGCAGCGACGGCTGCGACCGCGAGCACCGAAGGGAGCGCCAACCAATGAAGGTCGCCTACTGGCCCGGCTGCGTCAGCCGCGGCTTCACGCCCGAGCTGCACGGCTCGATGGCCAAGGTCGCGCCGCTGCTGGACATCGAGCTGGTCGAGCTCGACCGCGCCTGCTGCACCGGCGCCGGCGTGATCGCCGAGCACAACCAGGAGCTCGCCGACACGCTCAACGCGCGCACGTTCGCGCTCGCCCAGCAGGTCGACGGCGCGGAGCTGATGATGAACATCTGCTCGACCTGCCAGGGCGCCCAGAGCGAGTGCCAGGAGCGCTTGGACGCCAACGCCGAGTACCGCGCGCACGTCAACTCGACGCTCGCCGGCGAGGGCCTCAGCTATGAGAAGGGCCTGACCAACAAGAACTTCCTGTGGCTGCTCGTCGAGGAGATCGGCCTGGACAGCCTGCGCGCGCGCGTCAAGCGCCCGCTCACGAACCTCAAAGTGGGGCCCTTCTACGGCTGCTACATCGTGCGTCCGCGCGAGCGCCTGGGCATCGACGCGGAGCACCCGCGCGACCACTACATGGAGCAGGTGATCGACGCGCTCGGCGGGACCGTGATCGAGTACGCGGGCATGCGCAAGTGCTGCGGCTTCCCGATCATCACCATGAACAAGGAGGCCTCGCTCAAGCAGGCCGGGCGCCATCTGGGCGACGCGATGGACGCGGAGGCCGACTGCCTGGTCACGCCCTGCCCGCTCTGCCACCTGAACCTCGACCTGCAGCAGCCGCTGGCCGAGAAGGTCGTCGGACGCAGCCTCGAGATGCCCGTGCTGCACCTGCCGCAGCTCGTCGGCCTCGCGCTCGGCCTCGACCCCAAGGAGCTCGGGCTCAGCCGCCACGTGGTGCGTCCGACCTCGGTGATCGACTGGTCGACGTCGGTGGTCGCCGCGGCCGCCTGAGCGAGCCGACTAGAGTAGATCGCATGCGAGCGGTGCGCTTCGACGAGTACGGCGGGGTCGACGTGCTGGAGGTGCGTGAGGTCGATGACCCCGTCGCTGGAGCGGGCGAGGTGCTGGTGGCGGTCAAGGCGGCGGGGATCAACCCCGGCGAGATCGCGATCCGCGAGGGGCGTCTGCATGAGCGCTGGCCGGCGACGTTTCCGTCGGGCGAGGGAACCGATCTTGCCGGCGTGGTGCAGGCGGTCGGCGAGGGCGTGAGCGCGTTCGCCGTCGGCGACGAGGTGCTCGGCTGGACCGAGCAGCGCGCCAGCCACGCCGAGCTCGTCGTGGTTCCGGTCGAGCAGCTGACGGCCAAGCCGCCGTCGATCTCGTGGGAGGTGGCGGGGTCGCTGTTCGTCGTCGGATTCGCCGCCTATGCGTCCGTCCACGCGGTCGCTCCGCAGGCGGGCGAGACGGTCGTCGTCTCGGCCGCGGCCGGCGGGGTGGGATCGGTCGCCGTCCAGCTCGCGCGCCGCACGGGGGCCAACGTGATCGGGCTCGCGAGCGAGCGCAACCACGACTGGCTGCGCCGCCACGACATCGTGCCGGTGACATACGGCGACGGACAGGCCGACCGCATCCGCGAGGCGGCCGGCGGCGCGATCGACGCGTTCATCGACACGTTCGGCGGCGGCTACGTCGACCTAGCGATCGAGCTGGGCGTCGCTCCGCAGCGAATCAACACGATCATCGACTACGACGCGGTACAGCGGCTCGGCGTCCACGCCGAGGGCACCCACTCGATCGCCACTGCGCCGCTGCTCGCCGAGATCGCGGGACTGGTCGCCGACGGAAGCCTCGAGGTACCGATCGCGCGCACCTACCCGCTGGATCGGGTTCGCGACGCCTACAGCGAGCTGGCCCAGCGCCACAGCCACGGCAAGATCGTGCTGCTGCCCTGAGCGACCAGGGGAGCTGGTTGGCCGTAGGCTCCGGTTCGTGAAGATCCTCACCGTCGTCGGCAACCGGCCGCAGTTCATCAAGGCCGCCGCCGTATCCGGGCCGCTGCGCGAGCGCCACGAGGAGATCCTCGTGCACACCGGCCAGCACCACGACGACACGCTCTCGCGCGTGTTCTTCGCCGAGCTCGGCCTCGCGCGGCCCGAGCACGAGCTGGGGATCGCCGGCGGCTCCAACACGTCGCAGACCTCGCGCATGCTCGCCGCGCTCGAGCCGCTGCTCGCTCAGGTGCGGCCGGACGCGGCGCTCGTGTACGGCGACACCAACTCCACGCTCGCCGGCGCGCTCGCCGCCGCGCAGGCGGGAATCGCGGTCGTGCACGTCGAGGCGGGCATGCGCTCGTTCGACCGCACGATGCCCGAGGAGCTCAACCGCGTGCTCACAGACCACCTCGGCCAGCTGCTGCTGTGCTCGTCGGACACCGCCGCCGCCAACCTCCGCGCGGAGTCCGTCGCCGGCGCCGTCGAGGTCGTAGGCGACGTGATGGTCGACGTCGCGCTGCGCTGGCAGCCCGCCGCGCGCGCCAACGCCGAGGTCCCCGCCGCGTACGGACTGCAGCCGGGCTCCTACCTGCTGCTCACCGCGCACCGCGCCGGCAACGTCGACGACCCCGAGCGCCTGCGCGCGCTGGTGGAGCTGGTGCAGGCGCTGCCCGCGCCCGTGCTGTTCCCAGTCCACCCCCGCACGCGCCTGCGCCTGCACGATGCCGGCCTGCTCGCCGAGCTGCGGGCGACCGACGGGCTCACGCTGACCGAGCCGCTCGGCTACGTCGAGTTCAGCGCGCTCGTCTGCCACGCCCGCGCCGTGCTCACCGACTCCGGCGGCGTCCAGAAGGAGGCGTACCTTGCCGGGGTGCCCTGCGTGACGCTGCGAACGAACACCGAGTGGGTCGAGACCGTCGAGGCCGGGTGGAACACGCTCGTCGACCTCGACGCACATGCCGCGCTCGCGGCGCTGCAGCGGGAGCCGCCCGCCGAGCGGCCCGAGCTGTACGGCGACGGCCACGCGGGCGAGCGCTGCGTGCGGGCGATCGAGGCGCTGTGAGCGCGACCGGAGATACGCCTGTGCGAGTCGGCGTGGTCGGCCTCGGCTACTGGGGGCCGAACCTCGCGCGCAACTTCGCCGCGATCCCCGGCTGCGAGCTCGCGTGGCTGTGCGACGCCGACGAGCATGCGCGCGCGAAGGCCGCCGGCGCGTTCCCCGCCGCGCGCGCCACCGCCGAGATCGGGGACCTGCTCGCGGACGAGCGGCTCGACGCCGTCGTGCTCGCCACGCCCGTGCCCACGCACGCCGAGCTCGCGATCGCCGTCGCCAACGCCGGCAAGCACTGCTTCGTCGAGAAGCCGCTCGCCACCACCGCCGCCGACGCCGAACGCGCGGTCGCGGCCGCCGCCGACGCCGGGCGCACCCTCATGGTCGGCCATCTTCTGGAGTACCACCCCGCGGTCACGCGGCTGAAGGAGCTGGTCGACTCCGACGAGCTCGGCCGCCTGTTCTACATATACGGCAACCGCCTCAATCTCGGCGTGCTGCGAGAGGACGAGAACGCGCTGTGGAGCCTCGGCGCGCACGACGTGTCCGTCGCCCTGCACCTGATCGGCGAAGAGCCCGACCAGTGCCTCGCCCACGGCGCCTCCTACGTGCGCCAGGGCGTGCAGGACGTCGTCTTCTGCTACCTGCGCTTCCCCTCCGGGATCGTCGCGCACCTGCACCTCTCCTGGCTCGATCCCCACAAGGAGCGGCGCATCACCGTCGTCGGCGCGAGCAAGATGGCCACCTTCGACGACATGCTCATCGAGGGCAAGCTCACCGTCTACGACAAGGGCTTCGACGAGGACACGCGCTCGTGGGGCGAGTACATCGCCCGCTCCGGCGACACGTTCTCCCCGCGCATTCCCAACCTCGAGCCGCTGCGCATCGAGTGCGAGCACTTCGTCCACTGCGTGCGCACCGGCGCCACCCCCCGCTCGGACGGCCACAGCGGGCTGCGCGTCGTGCGCGTGCTCGAGGCGCTGCAGCGCTCGCTCGACGGCTGAGCTACGGGCGGGGAGCTGAGCGCCGCCGGCAGCGGCTGGGCGCTGCTACGCCGTGCGCGCGCCGCGGCGGTCGACCCCGTCGAACGTCCGTGCCCGGCGCGTCAGCCTGCGGTTGGCGCGCAGGACCGGCCCGACGCGGCGGCCGACGACGCGCAGCACGTACGCGTCGCGAGAGGCGCTGTAGCGCAGGAACGGGCGCATCAGCAGCAACCAGTGACGGGCGACATATCGACGTGGTCTCTTTACGGTACGTACGGCGCGCATTGTCCTCAATGCCTTCCAGCCTCGGAGGGAAGCGAAGCTATGAGTAGGGATTGTGACAGACCGCCGCCGGCGGGCGCGCCGCCTGGCGACGGTCGGCGAGCGCTCCGCTCCACGGGCCGGACGGGCCCACGGGGCTATTCGACGGTGACGGTGTCCTCGCCGGAGAGCTCGAACGCGCTGTGCAGCGCCTGCACCGCCAGCTCGACGCGGTCGCGGTCGATCACGCACGAGATCTTGATCGGCGACGTGGAGATCATGTCGATGTTCACGCCCTCGCTCGCGAGCACGCCGAACACCTTCGCCGCCACGCCCGGATGCGAGCGCATGCCCGCGCCCACGATCGACACCTTGCCCATGTCCTCGTGCGTGGTCATCTCCGCGAACGCCTCGCCCGTCAACGGCTCCAGCGACGCGCGCGCCACGCGCAGGTCCTCGCGCGGGACCGTGAACGAGATCTCCGCCTGCCCTCCCGCCGCGACCGGCTCGTTCTGGACGATCATGTCCACGTTGATGTTCGCCTGCGCGAGCGCGTCGAAGATGCGCGCCGCCGCGCCCGGCGCGTCGGGGACGCCCGTGAGCGTCACCCGCGCTTCCGAGGTCGAGTGCGTGACGGCTGTGATCAGCGGCTGCTCCATCGTTTCTCCTTCTGCGACCACAAAGGTACCGGGCTCCTCGCTGAACGACGAGCGGCAGTGGATGCGCACCCCGTGGTTGCGCGCGTACTCCACCGAGCGCAGCTGCAGCACGCCCGCCCCCGACGCCGCCATCTCCAGCATCTCCTCGAACGACACCGTCTCCAGCTTGCGCGCGTCCGGCACGATCCGCGGGTCCGCCGTGTACACGCCCGCCACGTCCGTGTAGATCTCGCACACGTCCGCGCTCAGCGCCGCCGCCACCGCCACCGCGCTCGTGTCCGAGCCGCCGCGGCCCAGCGTCGTCACGTTCCTCGCGTTCTCCGACACGCCCTGGAAGCCCGCCACCAGCACGATGCTGTCCTCCTCCAGCGCCGCGCGGATGCGATCCGCGCGCACGTCCAGGATCAGCGCCTTCGTGTGCGACTCGTCCGTCACGATCCCCGCCTGCGAGCCCGTCAGCGAGATCGCCCGGTGGCCGAGGTCGTTGATCGCCATCGCGCACAGCGCGCACGAGATCCGCTCCCCCGCCGACAGCAGCATGTCCATCTCGCGCGGGTCCGGCGCCTCGGAGATCTCCTGCGCCATCGCGATCAGCTCGTCCGTCGTCTTGCCACGCGCCGACAGCACCGCCACCACGCGGTGGCCCTGTTCGCGCTTGTCCACGATCCGCCGCGCCGCGCGCTTCACGCGCTCGGCGTCCGCGACCGACGTGCCGCCGAACTTCATCACGATCAGGGAGGGCATCGCCCCGCAGGATATTCGCCCGGAGCCGCGAGCTGGGCGGGCGGGACGGACGCGCGCTCAAACTGCGCGGCGGCCGGCGAACGCCTTGCTCAGCGTCACCTCGTCGGCGTACTCCAGGTCCGAGCCCACCGGCAGGCCGCTCGCCAGGCGCGTCACCTTGACCTCCGGCGCGCGCGCGCGCAGCTCCTCCGCCACGTGCAGCGCGGTCGCTTCCCCCGTGGTCGTCGGGTTGGTCGCCAGCACCACTTCCCTGACCGTAACGAACGTCTCTGTCTCCGGGTCCGCATGGGCGCCCGCGCGCGCCCCCGACACCACACGCGCGAACAGCTCCGCGATCTTCAGGTCCTCCGGGTCCACGCCGTCGATCGGCGACAGCGCCCCGCCGAGCACGTGGTAGACGCCGTGGTACTCGTGCGTGCGCTCCATCGGGATCACGTCGCTCGGCTCCTCCACCACGCAGATCAGCCCATGGTCGCGCCGCGGGTCCTCGCAGATGCGACAGCGCGCCTCGTCGGTCAGGTTGAAGCACACCTCGCACAGCCGGATCTTCTCCTTGACCTCGACGATCGCCTCCGCCAGCGCCGTCGCGTCCTCGCCCGAGGAGCGCAGGATGTGGAAGGCCAGGCGCTGTGCCGTGCGGTTGCCGATGCCGGGCAGCTTCGACAGCTCCGTCACGAGCCGCTGGACGGGCGGCGCGTACGAGGTGCTCACCGGCTCACAGGCCCGGCAGGCCCAGCCCGCCGAGGCCGCCCAGATCCAGGCCAGCCGTCGCGCCCCCCAGCTTGCGCTCCGCCAGCTCCTGGGCCATGCGCAGCGCCTCGTTGACCGCCGCCAGCACCATGTCCGCCAGGATCTCCACGTCCTCGGGGTCGACCGCCGAGGGATCGATCCTCACCTCCCGCACCTGCAGGTCGCCGCTCACCTTCACGGTCACCATGCCGCCGCCGGCCGAGGCCTCGACGACTTCGCTCTTCAGCTCCTCCTGGGCGAGCTCCATGTCCTGCTGCACCTTCTGGACCTGCGCCATCATCTGCTGGACGTTCGGCATCCGCGGCTGCTTGGGCATCACGCGCCTCTCTCGTTGCTGGTCACGGCCTCTGCGCCGCGCTCGTTCTCAGGCGACTCCTCGCCGTCCGGCGCAGGCTGCCCGACGATCGCCGATCCGTCGACCGCCGACTCCTCGCCGGCGATCTCCTCCGCGTCGAACTCCCTCATGAAGCGCGCCACCCACTCCTCCTCCGAGCGCTCCGAGGACCCGGCGCGACCCTCCGCGCCGAGCTCGTCGCGCAGCTCATACGACAGTCGCCAGCGCCCGCCCACCACCGCCCGCAGCGCCTCGCCCACGGCCGCCCGGTTGGCCGGGTCCTCCGCCTTCTTCTTCAGGAACTGCGCCGTCGACGCGAACGCCAGCGTCACATCCTCGCCGTCCACCGCCACCGGGCGCGCTTCCGCGATCAGCGCGCCGAGCAGCGCGTGATCGCCGCGCACGAGCTCCACCACCGCCGGCCACAGCGAGCACACCGACTCCAGGTCCCGCGCCGGCTCCAGGTCACGCACCGGCGGCTCCGGGTCCCGCCCAGGCGGCTCCGGGGCCGAAGCCGACGAGGCGTCGTCGCGGGGCGCCGGGGGGGCGTCGTCGGGCGCCGGGGGGGCGTCGTCAAGGGGTGGCGCCACCTGCGCCGCCGCCGCGGGGACCGCCGGGACGGCGCCCCGCTCGCGCTCCAGCCGCTCGATCCGCGCCAGCAGCGCCCGCATCGAGCCGTCCGTCTCGGGCCTTGCCGCCTTCACCAGCGCCAGCTCCAGCCGGGTGCGCGCGTCGGCGCCCGCGCGCACGCCCTCCATCGCGTCGCCCAGCAGCTCCAGCAGGCGCACCACCGTCGCGTGGTCCACGCGCTCGGCCTGCCCGGACAGCGCCGCGTCGGCCTCCGGCGTCAGCGACAGCTCGTCCGGGAGCTCGCCGAGGATCTGCACCACCAGCAGCTCGCGCGCGCGCGCCTCCAGGTCGGAGGCGAACGACGCGGCGTCGCGTCCCTGCCCGACGCACTCCTCCAGCGCCTGCAGCGCGCGCCTGGCGTCGCCCGCGGCGATCGCGTCGACGGTCGCTTCCAGCAGCCGCGCGTCCGCCACGCCCAGCACCGCCAGCACGTCCTCCAAGGCGATCTCCGAGCCGCTGTAGGTGACCAGCTGCTCGAGCGTGCCCAGCGCGTCGCGGAAGCTGCCCGTCGCCGAGCGCGCCAGCGCCGCCACCGCCGCCGGCGGGATCGCGATCGACTCCTCCTGCGCCGCCCTGCGCACCACGCTCGCGATCTGCTCCACCGTCGGGCGGTGGAAGTCGAAGCGGTGGCAGCGGTCGACGACCGTCGCCGGGACCTTGTTCGCCTCCGTCGTCGCCAGCACGAACACCGTGTTCGGCGGCGGCTCCTCGAGCGTCTTCAGGAACGCGTTCCACGCCGCCGTCGAGAGCATGTGCGCCTCATCCAGGATGTACACCTTGCGCCGCCCGCTCACCGGCGCGTACGCGACGCTGTCGCGCAGCTCGCGGATGTCGTCCACCGAGTTGTTCGACGCCGCGTCCATCTCGATCACGTCCAGCGACGTCGCCCGCGCGATCGACACGCACGAGTCGCACGTGCCGCACGGCTCGATCGTCGGGCCGTTCTCGCAGTTCAGGCACGCAGCCAGGATCTTCGCCATCGACGTCTTGCCCGTGCCGCGCGAGCCCACGAACAGGTACGCGTGGTGCACCTTGCCGCGCTGCACCGCGTTGCGCAGCGTCCGCACGACCGGCTCCTGGCCGACCACCTCCGCGAACGTGCGCGGCCGGTGCCTGCGGTAAAGCGAACGCTGCTGGTCCTGTGGCTGCTGCTCTGGCGACACCGTTGCCCTGAGTCTACCCACGGGCGTTCGCCCGCTCGATCACCCGCATGAGCGGGTAGCGTCCGCCGCTATGACCGCCTCGATCAGGCGCTTTGCGGCCCTGCCCGCGATCGCCGCCGGCGCCGTCCTGCTGCGCGTGATCGCCGGCGTCGGCTTCGCCAACTACGACACGCTCTACGCGCTCGCCTGGGGCGGGCAGCTCTCGCGCGGCAGCACGCCCGCCTACGACGTGCCGATCGCCCCCACGCCGCACCCGCTCGTCGAGGCGCTCGGCTTGGTGCTCGCGCCGCTCGGGCCGCGCGGGGTCGAGTACGTCACCGTCGCGCTCGGCTTCCTCGCGCTGTCCGCCTGCGGCTGGGTGATCTACGAGCTCGGCGCCCAGTGGTTCGGCTGGGCCGCCGGCGCGCTCGCCGCGCTCATCTTCCTCACGCGCGCCCGCGTGCTCGCCTACGGCGTGCGCGCCTACATCGACCTCCCCTACCTGCTGCTCGTGCTCGGCGCGCTGCTCGTCGAGTCGCGCCACCGGCGGGCCGGCGCGGATCCGCGCGCGGCGGGCGCGCGCGACCCCGGCGGGGTGCGCGGCCTGCGCGGGGCGGGCGGCCCGGCCGGCGCGCCCGTGCTCGTGCTGCTCGCGCTCGCCGGGCTGCTGCGACCCGAGGCGTGGGCGTTCTCCGGGCTCTACTGGCTGTACCTGATGGATCTGATGCCCGGCTTCCTGCGCGCACGCCTCGGCGGCGGGATCCTCTGGCGGCGACGCACCCGCGCGGAGGTCGTGCGCCTGACGCTGCTCGCCGCCGCCGCGCCGCTCGTGTGGGTGCTCAGCGACCTCGCCATCATCGGCGACCCGCTGTGGTCGCTCACCAACACCCGGCACACCGCCGAAACGCTCGATCGCGTCACCGGGATCGCGAATGTGCCGGAGTACATCCCGCGGCGGATCGGCGAAATCCTGCGCCCGCCCGTGCTCGCCGGCGCGGCGCTCGGCGGCGTGCTGTCGCTGCTGTGGCTGCGCCGCCGCGCGCTGCTCGGGGCGCTCGCCGGCGTGGTGGCGGTGGTCGTGTTCGCCGCGTTCGCCTCGATCGGCCTGCCGATCAACACCCGCTACGCGTTCCTCGCCGCCGCCATCCTGTGCATCTTCTGCGGCGCGGGCGCGTTCGGCTGGACGTGCCTGCCGCGAGGCGACCCGCGGCGGCGCTGGTGGATGGCCGGCGGCGCGCTCGTGCTCGTCGCGCTCGTCGCCTACATCCCGTCGCAGTACCACGCGGCCCACACCGAACTGGGCAAACTGGCGCGCGAGCACAGCATCGAAGACGACCTCGTGGCACTCGTCGACAGCCACGCGATCAATTTGCGTTGCGGCCCCATCGGCGTGCCCAACCACGCGCCCGTGCCGCTGCTCGCGCTGTATCTGAAGACCAGCCCCCGCAACATCGTCAGCCCCGAAGCCGGCCACATCGCCTCCGGCGTATACGTCGACCCGGCGAGCAAGGAAGTCGAAGAAGACTACGTGCTCAGCCGCGACGACCCCGTCGAGCGCGTCAGCGTGCCTCCCGGCTTCAGCGAGTCCGCCACCAACCGCTCGTGGTTGATCTTCCAGCGGTGTATGTGATGGACCGTGCACCCCTCGTCGAGACTCGCGGCACCCGGCGCCGATCGCCGCACGCGACTCCGGTCCGGGAGCTCCCGCTGCGCCTGCCGGTGATCGCTTAAGGCTGCTTCCTTCCGGACCTGACCTGGTTCGCAAGCCGACACCGCGCGGGACCCGAACCATCGACGCCCCGAACGGCGGAGCGACCGGGGCCGGAAACCCTCGGAGGGGAGTTCAGCCCCGCTAGAGCGGATTGCGGATTCAGGGCACCGCTACCTCCCCGCCTAGCACGGTCCACTACCGATCGTAACGCACACGGAGCGGCCGAGTTCCGATAGGCTGCCCGGCCGTGACCTACTTCAAGACCTCCCCCTCCATCATTCGCCGCACCGGCCTGGCCGCAGCTGCGCTCGGCGCGACCGTCCTGATCGCGGGCTGCGGCTCAGGCGGCTCGAGCACGATCACGGTCGGCAACGAGAACAGCGCCGACAACGCGTTGATCAGGGCCGGCGAAAAGTCGAGTCCGACGAGCACGAAGTGCCCGTCGGGCAGTCCCACGCCGTGCGCGCTTGCGGCGACGACGCCGACGAGCGGGCCGCTGTCCAAAGAACCGAAGGTGACGCCGCCCTCAGGTCCGGCGCCGACGAAACTGGAAACGAAGGAACTGATTCGCGGCACGGGCCCAGAAGCGACGGCTGGCGACACCGTCACAGTCAACGACGTTGGCGTCTTGTACGCCACCGGCAAGCAATTCGAAAACACCTTTACACGCAAAGAACCATCCACGTTCGCTCTTAGCGGACTCATACCCGGCTTCAGCAAAGGCATACCCGGCATGAAAGTGGGCGGACGGCGCGAGCTGATCATCCCCGCGTCGCTCGGCTATGGTAAGAGGGGCTCACCGCCGAAGATCCCGCCAAACGCGCCGCTCGTGTTCGTGGTCGACCTGCTGGGCGTCTAGGCAAACCGACGGTCGCCCCGGGCAAGACCGCGTTGGGTGGCGCCGGCCGATCGCGCACGATCGGACGCGCCGCGGCGCTGCTGATGCTCGGCGGCGCCGCGCTCGCCGTCGCCGGCTGCGGCGGCGGCCACCGGAGCGCAACTCCGCAGGCGCTGCAGCTGCGGCGCGCCGACCTCGTCGCCGTGTCGCGCGCGCTCAGCGGCAGGGAGCAGTCCGTGCGCAGCGAGGTGGCGGCCACCAAGGCGGCGTGGCCGCTCCTCGCCAGGGGCCTGCCGGCCCACGTGAGCATGGTCTCGCAGCCCGCGATTCGCACCGCTACCGAACGCGCGGCCGCGCTCACCCTGCCGGGGCTGTTCGAAGAACGGCAGGCGGCCGCGATCACCGGGCCGGGCTCCGGCCTGACCGGCACGTACCGCACATTCAGCATCCTCGCCGAGCGCGGATGGCGGATGATCGGCGCGGCCGTCGAAGCGATCGAACGCGGCTCCCCCGCCGCCGCCCGCTTCGCGCGCGCGAACGTCGCCCTGTACATCGAGAGCGTGTACGACGCCCATTTCGTCCTCGGGCAGATCGGCAAGCAGCTGCTCGCCGGCTACAAGAAGCTCGGCGGCCAGGCCGCGTTCGGCGCCTCGCTGACCCAGGCCGAAGTGACCGCGCTGGCGGACACGTACTCTGAATCGAGCGACCAGCTGTACCCCCACAGCAAGGTTCGGCTGGGGTCGTGAGCGGGCTCGCGTCGTGAGCGCGTTCGTCACCGCCGGCGCCGGGTTCCTGCTGGCGGTGCTGTGGTTCGACCTGATGTTCGACGTGCAGGTGGTCGCCCACCGCGGGCGCGAGCTGCCAGAGGAGGCGCTCGCGTCGATCGCCGGCTACTACCGGCGCGTGACCACCGCCGCACGACCGATGAACCGCCTGATCGCGCTCGTCATGCTCGCCACGCTCGCGGCCATCGTCGTCGAGATCGTCCGCGGGGATGGGCAGCCCTGGGTCCCCTGGGCCTCGCTCGCGCTCGCGGCCTCGCCGATCTTGCTCGCCGGCGCGCACACCGTGCCCGGCGCCGTGCGGCTCGGCAGCCGTCGCGATCCGATCGCGCGCCAGAGCGCGCTCGCGCACTCGATCTGGCGCGAGCACGTGTTCTGCGCGGTTGCCATCGTTGGGCTGCTCGTGGTGCAGCTGGGGTTCGGATAGAGGGGCGACGCGCGGATGCCGGGCGACCGGCGGATGCCAATAGACTTGGGCATTCAGGGCGCGTAGCTCAGTGGGAGAGCGCTCGCTTCACACGCGGCGCGGCGGGTGGGCGTGGGAGCCCGGTTTTTCAGCGCCCATCAGGGTTTTCGGCGCGTAGCCCTTCGTCTGGATACGACCGGATTGGACCCGATTTGACGTAGTTTGGGCAGCGGAATGGGGCCGCTGCCCAAAGTTCCAACGAGCCGATACCTGCCTCGCGTGCTTTGCCTCTAGCTGGAGGCCAGCGCGTTAGCCTCATACCTATGCCTGACTTCAAGGAATACGAGAACGGCGTCGCCGACATTCTGAGCTTCCTCGTCGGGGATAGCGCCACGGTAGAACGGAATGTTCGTGTGGCGAGTAAGCGCGGGGGCCGCAAGCGGCAAGTAGATGTTCTCGTGCGAGGGCGCGTGTTTGGCCTCGATGACACGACGCTGGCTGTTGACTGCAAGCTCCGAAAGCGAAGCATCACGGCTGACGACCTCGATGCGTTTCTAGGCTTTCTCGACGACATCGCGGTTGACTTGGGTCTTCTTGTTGCTTCGTCCGGTTACAGCCCCGCCGCGAAGAGCCGGCTACAACACGAGCGGGGCGTACACGCCGAGGTGGTCACGCTGGATGAGCTGAGTAGCTGGAGTCCCAAAGGCACCATTCACGTCTCATTCCGCCTTCCCGCAGACGATGCGAAGGCTGCTGCGAAAGCACTCCGGTCCGCCGGGCTACGTGTCCGCCAAGATCCAGCCTTGAGCCGCTCGCCAGAGGAAGTTGTCCTAAATGCGTTCGGCCACTTTGGCGAGCCGACAGCTGACAGGCAGCGTGAACTCGCCAAGCGAGCAGAAACAGCGCTGATGGCCGCGGGCCTACCGGTCGACACGGCGAGCAGTGGCGTTTCGATGGGCGGAGGGACACCGGCCCATCGGTGGCTCGAGGTCACCGATCGATCTGGCGAGCGACTCGGCTTCAAGGTGCTCGCGGGTACAGAGGACGAGGCGAAGCAGGAATGTGAGCGCGTCGCGGCGGTCCTTGGACTTGCGGGTGACTCGCTCGACGTGGAGCGCCCAGATGGCTGGCCGATGACAGGTTTTTTTGGGTCTCGTTGACACGCTGCCATCCCGCTGCCAGCCCCTACTCCCAACCGAGAATCGACCTGATTCGGCGATTAGCGACAAGACCCATGGAGTCGGGCGCGAGAAGGACGCTATTTCGATCCTTCTGGCCTACGCCTTAGCATCGTCTGGTTCATGCCCAAGGACCGGATTCGACGCTACCGGCTTGCTCCAGACGTGCTCGTCGTGATCCAGCGCTCAAGCTCTCATCCGGTCGAGTACGCGATCATGCTGCTTGTCGAACGCGATCGGGAGTGGCATACGGTGCGCATCTTCGACAACGCCCATGATTCGGCCGAGCACCACGAGCACCGCTTCATCGGCTCCGAGAAGCAGGAACCGATCATCACGCGTGGGTCTGTGAACGACGCGATGCACGCCGCCGAAGTCAAGATCAGGGGAGGCTGGTTCGATATCGTGCGTAGCTGGGAGAACACACGATGAGCACCGTCTACGACAAGACTTGGGATCTCTTTATGGCCGCGTCGATGAGCGACGACGATCTCGGCTACCCCGATGAGGTCGAGTTCATCCCCGGCGACCAAGAGTGGGCCGACGACGTGCTCTGGCGCAACCTCACCGAAGGCCATCCGACCGTCCTCGTCAGCGAGGACGCCGAGCTGCTGCTGCTCCCGCGGCCCCGCAGCCTGATAGACCGGCTACGGGGACACGTCGTCGTCAACGTCGCCCACCGCACCCACGGACACGCCTCGCCCTACGCGATTGCCGGCCGGTTGGGTCGCCATCCCGTGCGCCAGATGCGCGAGCTGGCGCACGCGTAGACGGCAGGATCACAAGCGCCACTCGTCTGGTGCCGCGCCTGGCTTCCATGCGCGGGTGACGCCGCCGCCTTCCTGGCGGAGAGCGAGGCCGTAGTCGGAGAGCTGGACCTGGAAGGCGAGCTCTTCGCGTGGGTCCCGTCCGGCGTCGTCGATCCACTGGCGCCACACGACCAGGGCGCAGAGCGTCTCGACGTGCGCCTCGCTTTTCCACCAGCCGTCTTTCAGCTCGGCGAGCGTTGTGGGGTAGCGGCCGTGTAGCGCGACGATCCCGCCCCACATCCAGGAGCGCCATTCCGCGTCTCCGCCGTAGGGCTCAAGCCACGGTGGCCGCCGGTCGGAATCTTCCTCCTCGGATGCGCCGGGCGCGACGATGGTCGGCTTGGCGCGCGGTGGGTGAGCCGGTCCGTTGGCCGCCGCTTCGGCGATGCCGTGGCGGACCATCTCGCCAGCGAGCCGTGCGACTGGATCGCCGGTGCTCGCAGCGAGTTCGTCCAGTTGCAGGGCAAGCGTGTCGGGCAATGTGATCTTCAGGCGACGGCTCATCGGCTGTACGCCCAGGGGTGTTGGCTGACGGTGTTTGTGTCGGTGGTTCTGGTGGTTGTCATGTGGTTATTGACCCCGAGCACGCGGAACCGGCCACGGAATTGGTCTCATTTGAGGGTCCCGCTCGACCCTCGTGCATCTGGTCTGTTATGTCGTGGAGCGAAGCGATGGCGCTCGGACTGGGCACGGTGGCATGGCGCCGATGAGCGCTGTCCGACTGGCCGTGAGCGTGGCGGAGAGGGCCTCCAAGATCCCCGGGGCGGTTCATAGCTCGTATCGGTCGGTATGTGGGAGCCGCAAGGGGCGGCGCCGCGGATTGAAGTCCGCCGGAGCGTTCGTGGGTAACTCGTTGGCCGGTCAGGGCCTTTGGGGGTCACTAACACCCATGACTCACCGCAGGCGAACGCAACCCCCATACGGCTCGCCGAGGCCCAGCGGCCCCGCTCTTGACGTGGCATCGGTGGAGGCCGTCGCTCGGCGCGTGGTCGAGCTGCTTCGCACCGAAAGCCCCGCCCCTCGTACGCGTCGGCTTGTGGATGCGGCGACACTCGCCGCCGAGTTGGGCGTCGAGCGTTCGTGGGTCTACACCCACCGAGCCGAACTCGGCGGCATTCAGCTCGGGGCGGGATCAAAGCCGCGCCTGCGCTTCGACGTGGACATCGCCCGGGAGTTGCTGGCCCGTTCTACAAGCAAGCAGTCACAGACGCCGCAAACGCCCGCGGCTGCGGGACGTTCGTCACGTCGCAGTCGTCAGCGTTTGGGCAGCAGCCCCGAGCTGCTGCCCATTCGAGGCTCTGCAACCCCCGTAGACGCCGGCCGGAAGCGCTCGCGATGACCCCGCTATCGCTTCGGCGCGCGATCGAGTGTCTCGACCTCGGCTATGGCGTCGGCGAGCTGGTGCAGGTCGACGCCGAGCGCGCTCAGGAAGTGCAGGAGCGTGTGCCAGCGAACGCCTCTATGGCCGTTCTCGACCTGCGAGACATACGTGGCGCCGACCTCGACACGGCTTGCGAGCTGCTCCTGCGTAAGCCCTGCCCGATCACGCAATGCACGCAGAGCCCGACCAAGGGTCACGTAGTCACCGGCGGAGTCGTGGGTGGGCTGGACGATCTTTGCGATCTTTACAGATAGGCTAAGGTGCGGTACTCTCGACAGACCATACAAGTGCCCCCGCGCCGTTGTAGCGGCCGGGGGCGTGGCCCCGTAGGGATTAGCTACGGCGCACGGGCAACGCTACCGGACCCTCAGCGCTGCGCGAACGCTGCAAAGCACCTCCGGCGCCTCCGACGACAGGAGGAACCGACGATGAGCAGCACCGAAGTAGTCCCCGACCCGCTCGTGCTGGCCGCGCTCGATCGGGCCGAACGGCACAGCAACCACGACCGGGGCGGCGTCATGGTGGCGACTCTGTACGACCACCTCGGCGTGCGCAAGGCGTCGGCCGCTGCGCGTCGCGTCCGCGAACAGGTCGGCGTGCTCGTGGAAGCGGGCTCCGTCGAACGGGCGCGCCGGAACGGCGTCGCGGTCGTCGTGCTGACTGCGGCCGGCCGGCGACGCCTGGCGCAGACGCAGCGCGCAGGGAAGATCCCCGAGCTGCCCGAGTCGCCGCAGCATCGGAAGTGGCGCGAGGCGCACGACCGTGCGGAGGTCGAAGTCGAGCGCTTCGTGCAGCAGGCGCAGGAAGCAATCGAGGAGGCCGTGGACCTGCTCGACGGCCTCGCGGGCCTCACGCCGCACCGTCCCACCTCGGAGGCTCTGCTCGCCTCGCGCGAGCGTCTACACGGCGCGATGTTCCTCGCCGCGTCCGCGACCTACTGCGTCTACGAGTGGCCCGAGCCGGACGACGCGAAGCGCGACGATGGGTCGGGTGTTCGCGGACTGACGAACGTGACGCGATGGGCGGCAGACTGATGCCGCCAAAGCGGCAACGCAAGCCGCGTGGTCCGGCGCACGCGACGCTCGGCGAGGTCGTCGAGCAGGTGATCGCCGAACACGGGATGAGCCAGTCCATGTTTGCGCAGCGGGCCGGGATGGACGTCAGGCAGGTCAACGCGCTCGTGTGCGGGCAGGCCAACCCGAACTACGACAGCCTGCACCTGCTCTGCGACGCGCTGGACATCCCGCTCAGCGAGTTGATGCGGCGCGTGGAGGCGCTCACGTTCGCAGGCGAAGCGATCGGCGCGAAGCTCAACCAGCGCCGCGGGCCGGACGACGATGCGCCCGACGTGTGGGGCCGACGCCGAGACGAAGGACGTAGGGCGTAATGGCACGCCCAGCTACAGGTCAAGTCGTCGTGGACAAGCGCAGGCACAGCCCGACGTACGGCCTGCGCTTCCGCGCCTACGGCCGACGCGAGTACATGGCGCTCGGGACAGCAGCAGAAGGCTGGACGCGCGCCAAGGCGCAGACGGAGCTACAGAACATCCTCGCCGACGTGCGACGCGGTATCTGGCGCCCGGCGGTCGTGGAGGTCGTCGAGGCACCGCGTGAGGTGCCGACTTTCCACGTGTTCGCCTCGGAGTGGTTCGAGCGTCAAACGCTGGAGGGTGGGCGGCGAGGGAGTGGGCTCAGCGCCGCGGGACGGGACGACTTGCAATGGCGGCTGTCGAGCCATCTGCTGCCCGCGTTCGCCTCGCAGCGTCTGGATCAGATCACCGTCGAGGACGTGGACCGCTACCGGCTGGCGAAGGTGCGCGAGGGCAAGCTCGGTGCCACGTCAATCAACAAGACGCTCACGACGCTCGCCGCGATCCTTGAGACGGCCGTGGAGTATGAGCTGATCGACCGCAACCCCGCGCGTGGCCGTCGCCGACGGCTGCCAGCGGTTGCCCCTCGACGCTCTTGGCTTGACCGTGCCGACCACATCGCAGCTCTGCTCGACGGCGCCGGCAAGCTCGACGACAAGGCCAGGGTCTGTCGGGGTCAGCGACGCGCGCTGCTTGCCACGCTGACCTTCGCCGGTCTGCGGCTCGGCGAGGCGCAGGCGCTGTGCTGGCGTGACGTGGACCTCGCGCGCGGCACGATCACCGTGCGCGCCGCCAAGACCGACGCCGGCGTCAGGGTCGTGAACATCCTGCCGGTGCTCAGCGACGAGCTGTGTGACTACCGGGCGCGCATCGATCCCGCATCCGACGCGCTCGTGTTCTGCACGACGACCGGCCATCGGCTCGGCGCGACCAACATCCGACGGCGCGTGCTCGACGAGGCGGTCAAGCACGCAAACACGCGGCTCGCCGTGGATGGCTTGGAGCCTCTCCCCGACGGTCTGACGCCGCACTCGCTGCGCCGGACGTTCGCCTCGCTGCTGTTCGCCATCGGCGAGACGCCGCCGTACGTCATGGCGCAGATGGGCCACACGACGCCGAACCTCACGCTCGCGATCTACGCTCGGCAGATGGATAGACGAGATGGCGAGCCGGAGCGTCTGAAGGCTCTTGTAGAGCACCGACATGCGAGGCGCCCGGGACGAATGGAGCGGCAGACGCAGCCAACAGCTCCTGTGGCGCGGACACGGCCCAGCCTTCGGCAGCGAGAGTCATCGCTGGTGGTCGGTGCGCGTTGTCGACCAGCCAGCATCGATCCGGCAACTAAGCGAGGATGATGCGACTGTGCTGCACCGGTTCGCTATCCGCGGGTTCAAGTCCCTAGAGGACGTTGAGCTTCGACTACCACGCCTTGCGGTGTTTGCAGGGCCAAATGCCGCTGGAAAGAGCAATCTGCTGGACGCGATCCAGTTGCTTGCCCGCATCGGCACGCAGCGCACGCTGGCGGAAGCCTTCTCCTACCCCATTCGCGGCTTCCCGACCGAGGCGTTCACGCTCCCCGCAGGCGGCTTGCCGGAGTTGCTCGCGCAGTCTCAGGCGACCTTGGAACTTGAGGCTGACCTTGAAATCGCCGCCGCGAAACCGGGCGGATCGCCCGAGCGCGTGCGCTACAAGGTCGGGATCGAGATCGACCCCGACGCCGGCTCCCTGAGGGTTTCAGACGAGTATCTAACCGCCCTCGATAGGCATTGGAACCCGAAGCACAAGGCGCGGATCGAACGTGAGGGCGATACCCTCACCCTCCGACAAGCACGCGGATCTGGTCACCCTCGTTATGAGCCCCTCCGCCAGGGACACACGCTGCTCTCGGACGCAAGGCATTCTGGCGCCTCTTACCCACTGTTCGACCTGGTTCGCGGAGAGTTGCGACGGTGGCGCGCGTACTATCTGGACCCTCTTACGGCGATGCGAGCGGCTCAGCCGCCCCGCGAGGTCCCCGACATCGACGTTCACGGAGAGAACCTCGCGCCGTTCCTCTACGGCCTGAAGACACGCAACGGAAAGGCGTTTGAGGCTGTTCGCCGCTCACTTCGAGCTGCGGTACCGGCGATCGGTGGCCTTGACGTAGACCTCGACACCAAGCGCGGAACGCTCGACATCCAGATCACGCAGGATGGCACGATCTTCTCTTCGAGGGTCGTGTCGGAGGGCACGCTGCGGGTTCTCGCGCTTTGCGCGATCGCCGTCACCGCGTCCGGCGGTATTGTTGCCTTTGAGGAGCCTGAGAATGGTGTCCAGCCGCAGCGTCTTGACCGGATCGCCGAGCTGCTGACCTCCGCGGCGCGCCGGGGTCACGCACAGATCATCCTCACGACTCATTCACCAGGCTTTATTGCTGCGATGCTGGAGCGAGCGCGCCCAGAGCAAAGTGAGATCGGGCTCTTTGGCGTCGCGCGCGATGGCCGAACGACCGTGATCCGTCCCATCCGTGACCCTGGTGTCTGGTCAGAGCCAGCACTGAACGAACTGCTCAGCGAGCCGGACGAGCACGACAAGATCGCAGCGCTCGTGCGGCGCGGCTGGCTCGACCTCTAGCAACGTGGCCTGCCAGGTCGAGCTCTTCTGCGAGGACAGTGCACACGAAAGTTGTGCGCGAGCGGTGATCAACCGGATCGCTCGGGAAGTGCGGGTAGACGTAACCCTGCACGTCGGGTCAGCGAGGTTCGGTATCCCTCGGCTCAAGAGTGAGCTGAAAGACTTTCAGTCTCTGATCAGGCGCGGCTCCGGAGCGCCTGATCTACTCGTTGTGATTGCTGACGGCAATACTGGTGGTCCAAACGAGCGTAAACGCGAAGTCGCCGAGGTGGTCGATCCGGCAGTATTTTCCCGGTACATCGTCGGCGCGCCCGATCCGTACGTGGAGCGCTGGCTGCTGGCCGATCCGGTGTCCTTTGCTCAGCACTTCGGCTATCAACCCGTGCTCGGCAACCCGCATGGTCGGGACGGTTGGAAGCGCCGCCTAGTCGAATCACTTGAAGAGGCCGGCGAGATTGTCACGCAAGGAGGAGCAGAGTTCGCTGAGGAGATCATCGACGTGATGGACTTCTACCGTGCCGGGAAAGCTGTTCCCACGATCCAGACGTTTGCGGACGATGTGCGCTCGGCGCTGAAACAGCTTGCAGGATGACCTACCGCCGATGTCGTTTGCTGCATAGCGCCGCGCAGTAATACGTTCCGCCGTCCGAGTCAGGCCGTCGCGCTACACGCTGACGGCGAGATCGGAGCGCAGAAGCCGAGATGCCCGTGCGGTCTGTCGATCGGCTGCTCTCCGCCTATCTTGTTGCCGCGACGCCCGGGCAGATCGTTCTGGTCCAGCCGCTCGACTCCCGTCGCCGGGCGAGAGACCCTTGAACCCATCCCTTCCCGGCGCCTGGGCGCGACGGTTTCATCTGGCCCCGCTGCGACGGCTTGGAGTGGCCCCACCTTCGTCCGATCGGGCGCCGACGGTTCGATGCTCATCGAGCTCGAGCGGGAGGCGGCGGAAGGAATGGGATCAAGGGTGGAGCTGTTCGAGCGGATCAGGAGGGACCGCGACCGGGAGGGCTTGTCGATCCGGGCGCTGGCGGAGCGTCATGGTGTGCATCGTCGCGCGGTGCGTCAGGCGTTGGCCTGTCCGGTGCCGCCGGCGAAGCGTTCGCCGGTGCGTCGGCCGGCGCCGAAGCTGGGGGTCTACCGGGCGCTGATCGACGCGTGGCTGGAGGCTGATCGGCAGGCGCCGCGCAAGCAGCGTCACACCGCGAAGCGGGTCTGGGCGCGGCTGGTCGATGAGCACGGCGCTGATGTGGCGGAGACGACGGTCCGTGATTACGTGCGTGCGCGCAAGCGTGCGATGGGCTGGCCGGTCGGCGAGGTGTTCGTCCCGCAGGTCCACGCGCCGGGCGTCGGCGCGGAGGTCGATTGGG
>JBKQHH010000253.1:0-11405 GCA_052148875.1 Solirubrobacteraceae bacterium | reverse complement strand
ATCGTCGAGCAGTACTCGGCGGCGATCCATTCAGCCAGCGCCACCAGGTCGACGGGCACGCCGAGCTCCAGTGCCCGCAGGGGAGCGAGGAGCTTCTCCTCGGCGATCTCGCTGCTGTCGGCCAGGCCGACGACCACACCGAGCACCTGCCGGCGCCCGAACGGCACGACGAGCATCGATCCGATATCGACATCGCCTCTGAGGGTCTCCGGCAACCGGTAGTCGAACGGCCCGCGCAGTGCGCGGGCCGTCGTCATCGGCTCGACCCGGGCGATCGTCGACGTCGCGCCGACCTCAGCCGCCTGGCTCTCAATCTGGGCGATGTTCCCCATCGCCTGACCCTAGAGCCAGCGGCGGTCAGAGGCCGGCGGCGGTGCGCAGCGCGGCGGCCTTGTCGGTCTTCTCCCAGGTGAAGTCGTGGTCGTCGCGGCCGAAGTGCCCGTAGGCGGCGGTCTTCTGGTAGATCGGGCGGTGCAGTTTGAGCTCCTCGCGGAAGGACCCCGGGCGCAGGTCGAACACCTGGTCGACCGCGCGCGCTATCTGTCCGCGGGTGACGCCGTCCCTCTCGGTGCCGAAAGTCTCGACCATCACCGACACCGGATGCGCCACCCCGATCGCGTAGGCGACCTGCAGCTCGGCCCGCTCGGCCAGGCCCGCGGCGACGATGTTCTTGGCTACCCAGCGTGCGGCGTAGGCCGCCGAGCGGTCGACCTTGGAGGGATCCTTGCCCGAGAACGCGCCGCCGCCGTGGCGGGCCATGCCGCCGTAGGTGTCGACGATGATCTTGCGCCCGGTCAGGCCGCAGTCGCCCACCGGCCCGCCGATCACGAAGCGACCGGTCGGGTTGACGAGGAAGTTCCTGCGCAGCTTGTGCGCGTCGTAGAGCTCGCTCGGCAGGATCGGCTCGACGACGTGCTCCCAGAGGTCGTCGGGGATCAGCGCCTCGGCGCCCTCGCCGTGCTGGGTGGAGATCAGGAGCTTTTCGATCTCGACCGGCTTGCCGTCCTGGTAGCGCACGCTGACCTGGGTCTTGCCGTCGGGGCGCAGGTAGTCCAGCGTGCCGGCCTTGCGAACCGCGGCCAGGCGCTCGGCGAGGCGGTGCGCGAGCGAGATCGGCAGCGGCATCAGCGTGTCGGTCTCGTTCGTGGCGTAGCCGAACATCATGCCCTGGTCGCCGGCGCCGGCGACGTCGAGCTCGTCCTCGTCGTTGGCGTCCGTGCGCGCCTCGTATGCCTTGTCGACGCCCTGCGCGATGTCCGGCGACTGCTTGTCGATCGCGTTGAGCACGGCGCACGAGTCCGCCGAGAAGCCGAGGTCGGCGTCGTTGTAGCCGATCTTGCGGATCGTCTCGCGTGCGACCTCCTGGATGTCGACGTAGGTTTCGGTCGATATCTCCCCGGAGACGACGACGAGGCCGGTGTTGACGAGCGTCTCGCAGGCCACGCGGCCGTAGGGTTCGTCGGCCAGCACGGCGTCGAGCACGCCGTCTGAGATCTGGTCGGCGATCTTGTCGGGGTGGCCCTCCGTGACCGACTCGGAGGTGAACAGGAATTCGTTGTCGGAAAGCTCAGTCATGTCTTGCGGGATCAGCTCCGGGAGGTCGTGGGCGAGCGGCGCGAGGGGTCACGCGCCGGCCAGGTTGACGAAAGCCGCAGAAGTCTATGCGGCGCGGGCGCGCCCGCGCTGCCCGCGCTCGACGAAGTCGATGATCAGCGGAACGCCGTCCATCCCGTAGCGGGCGCGCAGGCGGTTCTCCAGGAAGTAGGCGTAGTCGCGCGTGACGCGCGCGCGGGAGTTGATCTGGATCGCGAAGCGGGGCGGTCGCTCCCCGATCTGCGCCATGTAGATCAGCTTCAGACGATGCCCGCCCGCGCCGCGGCGGGTCCCGACCGGCGGCTGGCGAGCCTGGACGGCCTCGGCGAGGAAGCGGTTGAGCTCCGGGGTGGGAATGCGCCCGCTGACGCGGTCGCCGAGCGTGATCGCCTCGGTCAGCAGGCGCGCGACGTGGCGACCGGTCTTGGCGCTGACCGTGAGCACGCGCGGGCGCAGGCGCAGCTTTTCGGCCACCCGCGCGCGCTCGTGGTCGAGATCGATGCCGACCCCCTCGGCGTCCTCTCCGCGCTCCTGCATGTCCCACTTGTTGAGCACGATCGCCGTCGCGCACCCCGCCTTCATCGCCAGCTCGGCGATGCGCAGGTCCTGCGCGGTGACGCCGTCGCCGGCGTCGCAGACGACCAGCGCGACGTCCGCCCGCTCGGCCGCGCGCCGCGAGCGCAGGGCGGTGTAGTACTCGACCGAGTCGGCGACCTTCGCCTGCCGGCGGATGCCTGCCGTGTCGACGAGTATCAGCCTGCGATCGCCGACCAGCAGCGGCGTGTCGATCGCATCGCGGGTCGTGCCGGCGACGTCCGAGACGATCACCCGCTCCTCGCCGAGGAAGCGGTTTACGAGCGAGGACTTGCCGACGTTGGGCCTGCCGATCACCGCGAGCCGGACGGTGCCGTCCTCGACCTCCGAGTCCTGAGCGGGTGGGTTCAAATCAAGCAGCTCGACGATGCGGTCGAGCAGATCGCCCGTACCGAGGCCCTGAGCCGCCGAGACCGGCATCGGCTCGCCCAGGCCGAGGCGATGGAACTCGGCCGCGAGCGGCATGTCGGCGACGCCGTCGCACTTGTTGGCCACCACGATCGTCGGCAGCGAGGCGCGGCGCAGCAGATCGGCCATCTCCTCATCGCCCGCGCGCACGCCGGCGCGCGCATCGACGACCAGCACGGCCACCTCCGCGTCGGCGATCCCCGCTTGCGCCTGCTCGCGGATCGAGCCTGCGAGCGGGTCCTGGTCGGCGAAGTCCACGCCGCCGGTGTCGATCAGCGTGAAGCGGCGCCCGTTCCACTCGCAGTCGAGCTCCTTGCGGTCGCGCGTGACCCCGGGGCGCTCGTGCACGACCGCCTCGCGGGTGCCCGTGAGGCGGTTGATCAGCGAGGACTTCCCCACATTTGGATAGCCGACGACGGCGACCTTCATCTGGCCAGTATGCCCGGCTGGATGCGCTGCTCCGGATCGATCGTCGGCGCGAACGTGAGAGGGCGCATGATCAGGCGTGCTCGCCCACGCCCAAAATCAACGAAAGCGCGCGTTCGATCTCAGCCAGCGGCTCAGGGGCGAGCTCACCCAGACGGCGCAGCAGACGGGCGCGGGCGAGTCCACGAACGGCTCTGCAGATCGCACGGGAGGCTTGGTCCACTCCCGCGCTCGCCGGGACCTCGGGACGAAGGGGCGAGGGAGCGCGCGAGCTCGATAGCGGCACCACCACAATCAGGTCAGCCGCCGTCGCGCCGATGTTCTGCTCATCGACGGACACCACCACCGCGGGTCGATTCTTGGCAGGCTCGCCGTCCCTGCCGGCGCCGAGCGAGACGAGCCACACCTCGCCGCGGCGAGGCTCAGTCGATGCCATCGGCAAGAGTCGTCTCCCAGGCGCGGTCCTCAGCTGCGACGTCCGGGTTCTCGGCATCGACGCGACTGGCCTCGCGCTCGGCGCTCCAGATCAGCTCTGCCTCTGCCTTGCTAGCCACCTCAGCGAGCAGCGAAGCGAGCGAGACCCCGCGCACATGCGCCTGCTCGGCTAGCCGGTCGCGCGTACTGCGCGCCACGCGGATCGTCGCCGTCTCCGTCGCCATAGTCGCCACAGTATAGCGCCTCTTACTAGCGCTATCTCTCAGCTACGAGCTCGGCGATGCGCCGCACGACCTCGTCCACTCCCAGGCCGCTCGTATCGAGCGTGACCGCATCGGGGGCGGCTTGCAGCGGGCTGTGCTCGCGGCTGCTGTCGCGCTCGTCGCGCATCGCCTGCTCGGCGAGCACCGTCTCGACGTCGGCGCCCAGCTCCGCCGCGCGCCTGCGTGCGCGCTCGCGCGCGTCGGCTGTGAGGAACACCTTCACGGCGGCGTCCGGCGCGACGACGGTGCCGATGTCGCGCCCCTCGGCCACCCAGTCGCCGCGGACGATCAGCTCGCGCTGCTTGGCGACGAGCGCCTCGCGCACGCCCGGATCGGCAGCGACGACAGAAGCCGCCTCTGAGACCTCCGGCGCGCGAATCTCCTCGGTCACCTCGCGCCCGTTGAGCAGCACGCGGCCGGACGCCCCCGCCGACGTCCCCGAGGGCGCATCGGTGAAATCGATCGTGGCGGCGCGCGCCAGCTCGCCGAGGACTCCGGGGCGCTCCGGCAGCGCCCCCCCTCCCAGGTCCAGCGCGGCGAGCGCGACGCAGCGGTACATGGCGCCGCTGTCGAGGTAGGTGAAGCCGAGCTCGCGGGCGAGAGCGCGCGCGACCGTTGACTTACCGGCCCCGGCTGGGCCGTCGATGGCGATCAGCATCGGGCAGGACGATAGTCACCGCCGCCGCATGGTCGCTCCCGCTCCGACCAGCGAGAGGATCAGGGCGGACCGAGGCGACGGAAGCGCGCATGCTCTTCGCTCGCCCCGGCGCCGGCGGCTGGAGCGGAGGTGCGCACGGCGAGGCCGCCAGGGTCGAGGGAGCTGTCCGTGAGCACCTCGACCACGAACGGGTTCCCCGCCGCGACCGCGGCGAGACCTTCGCGCAGTCGGTCCTCGAGCTCGTCCAGGCGCGCGACCAGCGAGCCTGCGACGCCGAAGGACGCGGCGAGGCCGACGAAGCTCACCGGTGGTTCCCGCAGGCGCAGGTACCACGCGTCTCCGGCCGGCTTCCAGTGGTAGGTGCCCTCGATCAGCTCGCGCCCCAGCTGAAGCGTCTTGTACTCGCGGTTGTTGGTCACGATGTACAGCACCGCGACGTCGAACTTCCTGATCGTCCACCAGCTGTGGGGGTAGAACAGGCTCGTCCCGTCGCCGACCGTATTGACGATTGTCCGCGCGCCGGCGGCGGCCAGCTTGAGCCCGATGCTCGCCGGCATCGACATCCCGAGCGAGCCGCCCTGGGCGTTGAGATAGCTGCTGGGCGTGTCGAAGCGCACGTACTGGTGAAACGCTTCCTGGTCGGAGATCGCCTCGTCGACCAGCGTCAACGGCGCCGGCATCTCATCCTGCAGCCTGCCCAGCGCGATCGCGACGTCTTCGCCGCGCGGGAGCTCATCGCCCGGTCGTGCCGAGCGCGTCTGCGCGTGCTCGTCGAGAGCGTCCAGCCTGCGCTCGTGCCGCCGACGCAGCTCCACGGCGCGCGCGCCCGCGGCGGCGGCGTCACGCCGGGCGTCCCCGGCGATCCGCTCGCACAGGACCGGCAGCGTGGCCTTGATGTCGCCCAGGATCGCCGCCTCGCCGTAGGCGTTCTTGCCGATCTCCCACGCGTCGTCGTGCAGGTACAGCTGGGTCACCTCGAGCGGGATCAGCGGGCCCTGGGAATACCGGTAGACGAACACGTGCGCCTGGGCGTTGTAGCCGCAGAGCAGCGCCACGTCGTGCCCCTTGAACGTTTCCTGGATTCCCTGCGGGTTCTGCGGTAGTTCCCCCTGCCAGTGGTAGAGGTGGTTGGGGTAGTTCATGTAGCTGCTCATCGGCTCGTTGTAAACGGGCGCTCCCAGCAGCTCGGCGAGCCGCTCGAGCTCAGCCCACGCATCGGCCGCGCCGACGCCGTCGCCCGCGATCAGGATCGGCGTCCGCGCCGCCGCGAGCAGCTCCGCCGCATGGGCGACGGCCTGCGCGTCGCCGATGAAGTGGCGCCCGACGCGCGTCACGTGGGGCGGGCCCTGCTCGACCTCGGCGAGCGTGAAGTTCCATGGGATCGACAGGAACACCGGGCGCATCGGCGGCGTGAGCGCCTCCTTGAACGCCCGCTGGAGCACGAGCGGCAGCTCCTCGGCACAGCGCACCTCATACGCCCACTTCGTGTACTGGCCGGCGGTCCGCACCAGATCGGAGGCGAGCACCGGCTCCTGCACCAGCAGGTCGCTGTGCTGCTGGGCGCAGATGACCACGAGCGGGACGTGCGACTTGTAGGCGTTGTAGAGGTTGCCGACGCCGTGGCCCGCCCCCGGTGTCACGTGCAGCTCGACGATCCCCGGCTTGCCGGAGGCCCACGCGTATCCCATCGCCGCGCCCATCGCGATGTTCTCGTGCAGGCACGGGATGTACGCCACGCCGCTGTCGGGCTCGCTGGTCGCGTCGATCAGCGGTATCTCGTTGGTTCCGGGTACCCCGAAGATGTACTCGACGCCGAGGTCGCGCAGGTAGTCGAAGACGATGTCGCGGCCGAGCCGTTTCACGCCGAGCGCCGCCGAGGCGTCCTACCAGCCGAGGTAGTAGTCGCGGTCCAGCCACGTCGGCCACTGCATGCCGAAGTGTTCCTGCAGCATCTTCTCCGCCTCGCACAGCGCACCCTCGGCCCATCCCTGCTGGTCGGAGTACGCCTCGCCGCAGACGTGGATCTCCTCCCGCGGACTGGGCCGGCGCATGTACCTCATCACCTCCGCGACGTCGACGCCGGCGTCCCAGGCGTGGTATCCGCCGCCGAACGGCTCGTGCGACCAGTCCTTGTAGTAGGTGACGTAGGGAGCGGGGATCGGGTTCGCGGCGCCGTGCAGCTCGCGCACCTGCTCCAGCGACTCGGCGACCATCACCTTCGGCGCCTGCAGATCGCGGATCGCGTCGACTTCGGATTGGGAGACGATCGCGGTCGCCCGCGGCTCGAACAGCTCCTCGCTCTCCAGCGTCCGCCAGAAGGAGACGGTGTCGATGTCGTTGTAGCTGGATAGGAACAGCGAATGCTTGTTCTTGCTGTCGGTGCCGAAGTAGTAGCACTGGCGCATCGGCAGGTCGGTGATGGACTCGCCGGCGGTCGCTTCGAAATCTTCCTTCCACCACGGCCGCTCGAAGCCCATCAGGATCTTCATCGACTGCTGGATGATGACCGTCCCGACGTGTTTGCGAAAGGCGCGCCCGGCGGCGCCGTCGTAGAGGCTCAGGTAGGCGGGGTCCCGATCGAGCAGCTCGAGCGAGCGGCGCGGGATCGCCAGCACGACCGCGTCCGCGTTGACCTTCCACTCCCTGCCCGTTGCCTGGTTTGCGATCTTCAGCTGGTAACGCCGCGCGCTGCCGGTGGGCGCCGGTCTCACGTCGACGACGCCGTTGCCCTTCCAGATCTTCGCGTCGCGCTGGGCCAGCAGCGCTTTGGCGAGGGCGTAGGCGACGAGGTCGTAGCCGCCCTTGATCGTCTTGTATTCCACGCTCATGCCGGTGAAGTCTCCGACCATCGTCAGGAACGCCTCGGCGGCGTTCCAGTTGATCGTGTTGGAGTAGTAGCCGCCGGCATCCGCCAGGAACTGCAGGCCCTCCTCGGAGACACGGTCCGTGAGCAGGTTCCAGAATCCGAGGTCGTTCACGCGCATGCCCTTGAACGGTCCGGGGAAGCAGTAGCGAACGGCGGGCTTGATCGCATCCCAGTCGCGGGCGGAGAGTTTGAAGGCGTAGTCGTGGCCTTCCGGTCTCATCTTGTCGCCATACTGGCCGCGGATTTCGGGGTCGGCCATCAGCACGTCGTAGGCGACCTTGTCGAACAGCTGGTAGGCGCTGAGCCCGACGTCGGCGTCGTTCAGGTGGTAGCGGGTGTGGAAGCGTTGGCCCTGTTCCTGGGCTTGTTTCCACGCGTTGGCCCTGAAGCGCTGCTTGCGCAGGTAGAAGAAGTGCGTCGCGGGGTTGCCCATCGAGAAATCGACGTGTTCGAGCTCGTCGGCGAACACGCTCTCGATCAGGCCGGTGACGATCTTCATCGATTCCAGGTAGCGCATGCCGCCCAGCTCGCCGGCGATGTCCATCCCCGGCAGGATCACCGAGTGCAGCCGCCCGCCCACGCGGTCGCCCAGCTCGAACACGTGCACGCGCGGGCGCCGTCCCGCGTAGGGACCGTCGCGGTACTCGCCGGTCGTCAGGCGATAGCCGGCATACAGGCCGCCGATTCCGGCTCCGACGACGGCCACGTCGAGGTCGAGGTCCTCCTCCACGAGCCTCGGGTCAAGCTGGTCTTCGACGCTGCTGCGGTCGATCACGGCATCTCCTCGATTCGCTGGCGCTCCGGCGCCGGCGAATGCTAGTCGAGGAAATAGTTCCAGTCAATCGACCTTGCTCAGCTCTTTTGCTGGAGCGCCGTCAGGTCATCGACGAACCCGGGGTAGGACACCGCGGCGGCGTCCATCCCGATCACCTCGACGCCCTCGCGCGAGGCGAGCCCGGCGATCGCCCCCATCATCGCCATGCGATGGTCGCCGCGGGCGTCGATCGTGCCGCCGAGCAGCCCACCGGTGCCGCGCACGGCGAAGCCGTCGTCGGTGGCCTCGATGTCGGCGCCCAGGCCGCGCAGGCCCTCGACGACGCCGGCGATGCGGTCGGACTCCTTCACGCGCAGCTCCTGCGCGCCGCGCACGACGGTCTCTCCCTCGGCGAAGCAGCCGAGCAGCGCGACGAGCGGCAGCTCGTCGATCGCGAGCGGCACCTCGTCGGGCTCGACGACGGTGCCCTCGAGCGCGCCGTGCGCGACGTCCAGATCGCTCACGGGCTCCTGCGCCTCCAGCTCGCCGGCCTCGCTCTCGAGGTCGCCGAGCACGATCCCGCGCATGCGCCGCACGATGCGAAAGAAGCCGGTGCGCGTCCAGTTGACGCCGACGTCGCCGATCAGCAGGCGCGAGCCGGGAACGAGCACGCCGGCGGTGACGAAGAAGGCGGCGGAGCTCGGGTCGCCGGGAACGCGCACGTGTTCGAGCAGCAGCTCGTCGGCGTTGACGACCGTGACGTGCAGGCCGTTGCGGTGGATGGCGACGCCCGCGCGCAGCAGCATCCGCTCGGTGTGATCGCGGCTGCGCGCCGGCTCGCCGACGGTCGTCGCGCCGTCGGCGGTCAGCGCGGCGAGCAGTACGCACGACTTGACCTGAGCGCTCGCGACGTCGAGCTCGTAGGAGATCGAGCGCAGCCGCGCGCCGCGCACGTGCAGCGGCGGGAAGCGCCCGTCGCGCGCATCCAGCTCCGCGCCCATCTGGCGCAGCGGCTCGGCGATCCGGTCGACCGGGCGGCGGCGGATCGACTCGTCCCCGTCGAGCGTGAAGGAGCGCCCCTCCTGCGCGGCCAGCCAGCCGGGCAGCAGCCGCAGCAGCGTGCCGGCGTTGCCGACGTCGATCGGCTCCTCCGGCTCGCGCGCGTCGCGCAGGCCCGTGCCGCGCACGACCAGGTCCTCGCCGTGGACCTCCACGAGCGCTCCGAGCGCACGCACGGCGTTCAGCGTCGATGTCGTGTCGGCGGCGTGCAGGTAGCGCTCGATGCGCACCGGCTCGGAGGCCATCGCGCCGAGCAGCGCGGCGCGGTGCGAGATCGACTTGTCGGCCGGCGCGCGCAGCTCGCCGGAGAGTCCCTTCGCGGGCTCGAAGCGCATGTTCATCGCGTCGCCCTCATGCTCGCACGACGGGGAAGCCGAGGTCGGCGATCAGTCCTCGGGCGCGTCCGGCGTGCTCGTCGCCCGCGATCCACAGCGCGACCACCCCCTGCCGGTTGTCCTGGGACGGAGAGAGCACCATGTCGACGATGTTCACGCCCGCGCCACCGAGCGCGAGTGCGATCTCGGCGATCACCCCGGGGCGGTTGGGCACGGACACGCGCAGCTCGTGCACCGGACCTCCCGCCAGCCCGGCGCCGAGCAGCAGCTCGCGCTCGGCGCGCGCCTGCTCGTTCCAGGCGCGCACCGCGGGCGCATCCTCCGCTGCCAGCCACGCACGCACGTCGTGCAGGCGCCCGGCGAGCTCGTCGATGCCCGCGATCAGGGCGTCGCGGTTGGACATGTAGATGTCGGTCCAGATCGCGCTGTTGGCGCCCGCGACGCGTGTCGCGTCGCGGAAGCTCGGACCGACCGCCGGCAGGCGCTGGGACTCCTCGCCGAGCAGGCTCGCGGTCTGCGCGACCAGCAGGTTGGCGAGCACGTGCGGCAGGTGCGACACGCACGCCATCAGGCGGTCGTGGGTGTCGGCGTCGATCGCGGTGGGGCGCGCGCCGAAGCGGCTGAGCAGCCGGTGCAGGCGCTCGTACAGGACGCCGGCGGTGCTGCCTTTGGCGGGCGTCAGGTACCACGTGGCGCCGTCGAACAGGTCCTCGCGCGCGTGCTCCACGCCCGCGGTCTCAGCCCCCGCCAGCGGGTGCCCGCCCACGAAGCGCTCGTCGCAGGACACATCCGTGAGGAAGCGCTTGGTCGAGCCGACGTCGCTGACGACGCAGTCCGGGCCCGCGCCGGCGAGCGCGAGGCGCACCGTCTCGGCGAGCGCGCCGACGGGAGCGGCCGCGAACACGACGTCGGCGCCGGCGACCGCGCCGGCCACGTCGGCGGCCTGCGTGTCGATCGCCCCCAGCTCCAGTGCCTTCGCGCGCACTCGCTCGTCGGGGTCATACCCGCACACCTCCGCGTCTGCGCGCCCGCGCGCGGCCAGGCCGATCGAGCCCCCGATCAGCCCCAGTCCGAGGACCGCCACCTTCAAGGAGCGTGCCCCGCTTGGAGCCTTCCGGGAGCGCGGCCCATCAGACGGCGCTGAGCGCCTTGCCCGCGAGCGCGGCGGCCTGCTCGACGGCGAGCGCGTACGCGGCGAAGTCCTCCGCTTTCAGCGCCTGCGGCCCATCGCAGATGGCCTCGTCCGGGTTCGGGTGCACCTCGACGATTATGCCGTCGGCGCCGACCGCGGCGGCGGCGAGCGACAGCGGCATCACCAGGTCGCGCCGTCCGGCCGCGTGGCTGGGGTCGACGATCACGGGCAGGTGCGAGAGCTCCTTGAGCACCGGTACGGCCATCAGGTCGAGCGTGAAGCGGTAGGCCGTCTCGAACGTGCGGATGCCCCGCTCGCAGAGCATCACGTTCGGGTTGCCTTCCTTGAGGATGTACTCGGCCGCCATCAGCAGCTCGTCGAGCGTCGCCGAGAGCCCGCGCTTGAGCAGCGCGGGGCGCCCGGAGCGCCCGATCTCGGCGAGCAGCGGGTAGTTCTGCATGTTCCGTGCGCCGATCTGAATCACGTCGGCGACCTCGAGCACGGCATCCAGGTCGCCGATGTCCATCAGCTCGGTGACGATCGGCAGGCCCGTCTCGGCCTTCGCCTCGGCGAGCAGGCGCAGGCCCTCCTGGCCGAGACCCTGGAACGCGTACGGGGAGGTGCGCGGCTTGTACGCGCCGCCGCGCAGCAGCGTCGCGCCCGCGTCGCGCACGACGCGCGCCGTCTCGAGCAGCTGCTCGCGGGACTCGACGGTGCACGGCCCGGCGATCAGCGCGAAGTGCTCGCCACCGACCTTGCGCCCGTCGATGTCGAGCACGGTGCGCTCGCCGTGGGTGATCTGCGCGGAGGCGAGCTTGTACGGCTTGAGGATCGGCACCACGCGGTCGACGCCGGGCTGGCCCTCGAGGCCGAGGCTCTCGA
>JBKQHH010000252.1:0-4302 GCA_052148875.1 Solirubrobacteraceae bacterium | reverse complement strand
TGCCGGCGCCGGTCTCGCCGGTGAGCACGTTCAGCCCGGGCGCCAGGCGCAGCTGGGCCTGCTCGATCAGCAGGAGATTCTCGACGCGGAGCTCTTGCAGCACCTCACGTGGTCTAGCAGCGCATGGGGACGGATCGCTCGGGCGCGCGCGCCGGCGCCGGGCGCGGCGGGCGCCGGCGTGCGCGACTTGCCCCGACGATCGCGGGGGGACATAATCTGGGCGAGCGGCCCAGGACGGGTCGTGCTCGGGCGTACACTCGTCCGCTACAGGCATGGCTGCCAGCGAACCCAATCCGCGCTCCGATCGGCTCCCGCCGGGGGGAGGCGACTGCCTGACGACGGCCGCGCTGGGCGAGCGCCTGGAGGAGGAGATCGGCCGCGCCGAACGCCACGGCACCGGGCTGAGCTGCCTGCTGGTGGTGATCGACAACCTCGAGGAGATGGCGCGCGAGCACGGAGGCGCGCTGCGCGAGCAGACGATCGACTACGCGGCGGCGGCGCTGCGACACGAGCTGCGGCGCTTCGACCGGGTCGGCCGGGTGGGCCTGGGCGGGCTCGGCGGACACGACGGGCGGGAGTCGGCTGAGGATCTGCTGATCATCCTGCCCGGCGCCGACGGCCCGCGCGGGGAGATCGTGGCCCGGCGCGCGCTCGAGCGGCTGCGCACGATCAAGGTCGAAGCGGCGGGCGCGCGCGAGCCGCTGCGCATCTCGGTGGGGCTGGCCGCATGGCAGCGGGACGCGAGCGCGGAGACCCTGCTGGCGCGGGCGCGCGCGGCGCTGCGCAGCGTGAACGGCGACCCAGGCAACTCGCTGCCCGGGAACGCGCCCGCGCCGGTTCACCAGCCGACGGAGAGCCGCTGACAGCGCGTACGCGGGCCGGCATCCATAATGCCATCCCGTGCTCTCCGGATCAGAGTTGTGGCTGCTGCGCCTGATGGCCGATCGCGGGCTGGCGCTGCTCGACGCGAGCCAGCTGCTGGTGGTGATCGAGGAGCGCGGCGAGCTGCGCGTGGCGGCCAGCAGCGGCGCGCAGTCGGTGCGCCTGCGGATCACGCGCGTGCAGGGCAGCGCGCTCGGGGCGCTGTACCTGGAGGGCAGGCCGGTGTCGCTGGACCGTCCCCGCGGCCCGGAGGCGGCGTGGCTGCACGAACTCGGCCTGGAGGCGCGCGCGGTGCTGGTCGAGCCGCTGAACCTGGAGGGCCACGGCGGCGGGCTGGTGATCGCGCTGCGCGAGGACGGCAGCTTCCGCGAGCCCGACCGCCAGGCGCTGAGCGCGTTCGCGTCGAGCGTCTCGCAGCGCCTCGCGGCGGAGCGCTCGGTCGAGATCGAACGCCTGCGCTACGGCATGGAGGCGCGCGAGCGCGAGCGCACGCGCTGGGCGCGCGAGATCCACGACGAGAGCATCCAGGGCATCGGCGCGCTGCGCCTGCAGCTGGCGAACGCGCGCGACCTGGACGACGCACGGGCGCTGAGCGCCGCGGTGGATGCCGCGCTCGAGGGCCTCGGCACGGAGATCGACGGCCTGCGCCACCTGATCACCGAGCTGCGCCCCGCGGCGCTCGACGATCTCGGGCTGGCGGCCGCGCTGGAGGCGCTCGCCCGGCGCGCCCAGGCGATCGACGGGCTGGAGGTCAAGACGGAGATCGATCTCGGCATCGGCGCCGGCGCGGATGCGAGCGCGGCATCGTCCCCGGAGGGCGAGCACGGCGGCGGGCGCCTTGACCCGGAGCTCGAGAGCACGATCTACCGGGTCGTGCAGGAGGCGCTGACGAACGTCAGCCGCCACGCGGAGGCCACGAAAGCGGTGATCAGCGTGATCGGGCGCGACGGAGTGGTGACCGCGTCGGTGACCGACGACGGGCGCGGACTGCCGGAGACGGCGCGCCTGGGGCCGCGCGGCGACGGCCTGGAGGGCGGCTTCGGGATGTCGGGGATGCGCGAGCGCGCGGAGCTGGTCGGGGGCGAGCTCGAATGGGCCCGCGCGCCCGAACGCGGGACGATCATGCGCCTGACGGTGCCGCTGGCGGGACGCCCCGCTGCGACCGGCGGCCCGGCGCGCTCGTAGCCGCCTCCCCCACACGACCGAGTCCGGGAAAGCGGCTGGCTCGCTCCAGCTGCGTGCCGCGGGCCGTCAGGTACCACGCGTTGGCGGCGCCCTTCTCCTGGCCCTCGCCGAGGTTCTCGACGAGGTTCAGCCGTGCGAGGCGCTTCAGGAGCCTGGAGGTCTGGCCCTCGTCGGCGATCCCGGAGCTCTTGGCGATCTCCCGGTTGCTCGCCCCCGGATGCTCGGCGATGACCGCGAGAACCTGCACCGTGCGGTAGGTCAGGCGCATGTTCAGACCCGCTATCGGGTCCTTGCCCCCCGCCCGCGTCCGCGCCGGCCTGTCGCGCGGGATCTCCAGCGGCGGTCTGCTGAGTTCGCGATTCGCGGCGCTCGCTCCGAGGTACGGCAGCACGATCATGCTCATCATCGAGCCGTGCAGATCCGTGAACGGCTCTGCGCGTTCCTCGAGCAGGCGCGTCTGCAGCACCGCCACGATCCCGCCCACCACGCCTTCGGCCGTCAGCTTCGGCGGTTCGCGAGTGGCGTTCGTGACGGAGCGCCCACGGTCGACGACCCGCGCGAGCTCCTCGAGCACCCGGGCACGGCGTTCCAGCGCCTGCCCGCCCGCGGCGAGCGTCTCTATGACCCAGAGCCTGGCGAGCTCGGGCTCTTCGTCGATGAACGCGAGCAGCCTCGCCAGCGCGAAGCGGACCCCCTCACGCCAATCCGCGCCGCGCTCGTAGGCCTCTGTCGCGAGGAGCGTCGCCTCCGCGAGCGTGTGCTCCAGCACCCCCAGGAAACAGTCCTCGCAGTTGGCGAACAGCTCGTAGAAGGTCCTGCGCGAGACCCTCGCCCGGTTGATGACCAACGCGACCGTCAGCCGCGCGTAGCCCACATCCACCAGCACGTCGGCCGCCGCCGCCAGCAACCGTCGGCGTTGGATCTCCATCGTCTCACCGCGCCGGTGCCCGTCGTGACGGCCACCACGCTGCAGAGTCGTCGTACGCCGCTGGTCCATGAACGCAGACGGTATCTAACCACGCGTGCTCCGGGGTGTCAAGCTTGCCGTCGAGCGGCGTGTCCAAGTCCCCAATTTGGGTGGTTTTCCCGCCAGCGCCGAGCGTCGGCTGGTTCCACGACACAGGCGTGATTGCGATTGTCCTGAAGCCGGATGGTATGACGGCCCGGCGGCTACCCGTCGTCCTCGCCCCCGCCTTCGTCGCCCTGATCGCCGCCGTCCCCGCGCAGCCACCCGGCGAGCTGCTTGCCGACGGAGTTGATCGACTCGCCGGCGTCGCGAAAGCCGTCGCGGATGCGCTCGGCGTAGAAGGAGACGGCCTCGCTGCTGTCGGCGCGAGCGTCGACGGGCTCGCCCCGGCGCGGGTACTCGCCCCCGGCGATGCGGTCGAACTCGCCCGAGCGCACCCACTCCATCAGCTCGTGCGTGCGCTTGACGGGCAGCGGATGCGTGACGCCGAGGTCGAGCATCAGCCTGGTCAGGCGCTCGAGCCCGCCGCCCTTCTCCTTGTAGTCCATGCCCTGACGCATGAACAGGTCGAGGTCGAGCTGATCGACCATCGCGCCGGCGGCGAGCGACATCAGCGTGCGGCACACGACGAGCGGGTCGCGCGTGACGAGCGCGGCGGCGCGATCGGCTGACAGCTCGGTCGCGCGGCCCCACTCCATCAGCGCGGAGCGCACCGGCGCGAGCGGCAGCGGCAGCCGCGAGCTGCGCGTGAGCAGCACGAGGATCGCGAGCGCGGTGCGGTAGAGCTGGTGGTCGGAGAGGATGTGCGCGGCCTCGTGCGCGAACACGGCGCGGCGCTGGGGCGCGTCGAGCAGCTGCACGAGCTCCGACTGCACGACCACGATCGGCCTGCGCGCGCCGATCGCGAGCGCGTTCGGCGCGGGGTACTGGGTGAGGTACAGGTCGGGCACCTCGTCCATGTCGAGCGTCGCGTACGCGATCGCGTGCTCGCGCCAGACGTCGCCGAGCTGCTCTTCGGAGAGGCGCACGGAGGACCCGAGGTAGCTCTGGCGCAGCGCGCGCTCGTAGCCGAGCTCGATCAGCTTGCGAACGACGGTGTCGAGGTACGGGATCGACCCGAGCGCCGCGGTGGCGGCGCGGTCGGCCGGGTGCTGGAAGGCGCGCGGCGAGATGTCCGTCAGGCGGTAGCCCTCGGCGGGCAGGGTCGACTCAGCGGGCGCCATGTGTTGAGACTAGCGCCGGCATGCCGTTCCGGTCGCCGCATGCGG
>JBKQHH010000251.1:0-6732 GCA_052148875.1 Solirubrobacteraceae bacterium | reverse complement strand
CCGGCGCTGATAGCGTCGCTGCTTAGGACAACACGCAGGCGTCTCGCCCGACGCTCCGGAGACGCCTCCTTCGCCATGGCGAAGCGAGCGTCTGGCGGGGCGGAACACGGACGAGTGCTCGTCGTCCATAGCATGCGTCTCGTCTCCGGCCGACGACGCATCTGCTTTTGGCGAATACGAGGTGCCGGGGCCAGTGCCGGCCAGAGACCTGCTCGCCCGTGAACGCGGTACTCAGCTCAGTGTTGGCGCGGCGCTGCCGTTGACGGGGGGCGTTCTGAGCCGGTAGTTGTCCGCGTTTGCATCTGGGGTTTTCGCTGATGCGGTGTCGCGATCGGGCTGGGAGTCTGATGCCATGCGTTCGCGCGTGTGGTTGCGGGGCGGCATCGGCTCGCTGTTCTAGGCGCGCGCGGCGAAAGCGTTCCCTTTGATGGGGGATCAGGCGGTGCCGCGGCGGGATCAGGCGGTACGGCGGCGCAGAGTCACCGCGCTGAGGGCCACCGAGGCGACGGCGAAGGCTACGACCACGGCCAGATCCCCCCACAGTGCCCCCGCCACCTCGGTCTGGCGACCGAGGTGGTGCATGGCGTCCACCGCATAGGAGAGAGGCATCGTGTCGGAGATTGCGTGCAGCACTCCCATCATGTGCTGGCGGGGCACGAGCAAGCCGGCAAGCAGCATCTGCGGGTAGATGGCGGCTGGAAAGAACTGCACGACCTGGAACTCGGTTTGGGCGAATGCGCTGGCCAGCAAGCCCAAGCCCATGCCGAGGATCGCAACGGCCACGCACACCACGACGACCATCGCCGTGGGTCCAGCTACGCTCAGCCCGAGCACCGCTAGCGCCAGCGCGGAAACCAAGACGGCCTGAAGGGTGGCCAAGAGGGCAAACGCCAAGGCATAGCCGCCCAGCAACGCCAGCCTGCTCAGAGGCGTCGTCAGCAGCCGCTCAAGGGTGCCCGTCCTGCGCTCACGCAGCAGCGCCACCGAGCTGACCACGAACATCGTGGCCAGGGGAAAGACCGTGAGCAGCGGCGCGCCCACGGCGTCGAAGGCCCTCAGCTTGTGCTGGTAGACGAAGCGCAGTGTCGTCATGAGCACGCACGGCACCACCAGCACCAAGGCGATGGTGCGAGGGTCGTGACGCAGTTGGCTCAAGACCCGGCGTGTCGTTGCCAGGGTCTGGCGGATAGTCAACATGCGTCCGCATCCCGGCGCGACTCATCTTCGACGGAGCTCACGTCCGGCATCGAGGAAGACTCGATAAGCGCCAGGAACGCGTCTTCAAGATCGTGGCTGCCGGCCCGCGCGGCCAGCGCACTCGGCGTATCGTGAGCGAGGATGCGGCCCTCGCGCATGAGCAGCAGCTCATCGCAGTGGCGAGCCTCGTCCATCACATGAGAGGAGACGATCAGCGTCACGCCACCGGCCGCCAGCTCTCCGAACAGGTTCCAGAGCCGCTTGCGCAGGACCGGGTCCAGTCCTACCGTCGGCTCATCCAGGACCAACAGCCGCGGCTCTCCGAGCAGCGCGCAGGCCAGTGACACGCGGGCGCGTTGGCCACCCGACAGCGCGTCGACGCGACGATGGGCCTCGGCGCCGAGGTCCACCTTCGCGAGCAGCCCGTCCAGCTCTGCGTGCGGCACGCCACGCACGGCGGCAAAGTAGGTGAGATTCTGACGCACCGTGAGGTCGGCATATACCGACGGTGCTTGAGTCATGTAGCCGACCTGCCGGCGCAGCGCCGGGACGCCCGGCGGCTTCCCCAAGACACCCAGCCGACCGGACACCCGCGCCTGAACGCCCACAAGCGCGCGCATGAGCGTCGTCTTGCCACAGCCGCTGGGACCCAGCAACCCGACCACACGGCCCGTCCCAAGCGTGAACGACACGCCCCGCAAGGCCTCGACGCCGCCGCGCCGCACGCGCACATCCTCAGCCGCCACGGCCGGGGGCTCCGCGGTCTCTAGCTCGACTTGCACTGCGAGGCTATCCACTCGGCGCCCGATCATGATCTCCCGCCTCCATTGCTCGGAGTTGGAGATTCGCGTAGCGGGCGGCACAGCTCCTTCAGCCGGTCCAACCCGATCCACGGGAGCCGGCGGTCGAGTTGGTCGTTCAGCCCGATATCGGAGTGAAGCTCGTCATCCAGAACCGCTGGTATATTAGCGTACCGCCGGTACAGTCATGTACCAGGCCGTAGACGGGCAAGCGATCAAGGGCATGCACGACCGCACGCGCCACCACATCGAGGTCGCGATCGTCGGCGCCGGGTCATCGGCGTATGGGTGGTGAGGCGCTCAAAGCGGGATCGGCGCCCAGTGCCGGGAGGTCGGACCGAGCCAGGGCACCGTCACGACCATGAACACCCCGCAGATCGTCGGCGAGAACGCGTTGGCGCGCCGCGTGCTGCAGGAGGACGCGGGATGAGACGGCTCGGCGCGCTCGCGTACCGGCACCCCGTGCGCGTGCTGCTCGTGGCCGCCTCTTTCTTCGCCGCCGCCGTCGTGCTTGGAGCCCCGATCGTAAGCCTGCTGCGAGTATCGCCGTCGGACTTCGAAGACCCCGCTTCTCAGAACGCCCGGGTCACGCGGCTGCTCCAACGTGCCACCGGGGCGGAAGATGAATTCGGCGTCGTGGCGCTGATGCCGACCGGCGCAGACGGGCCTACCAGCCCCTCGGCGCAGCGGCAGGAGGCGCGCGTGGCGGCATTGCTGGCCCGCCAGAAGGGCTTTCTGCGCGTCGTCGACTATGTGCGTACTCGTGATCCACAGCTGGTATCGCGCAATGGACACGAGACGGTCGTGCTGGCCACCTTCACCAGCGGGAAGCTCGGCAACCAGGCGGTCGAACGGCTGCGCCCACAGCTGCGCGCGGAGCGCGTCGCCTTCGGCGGCCTGGACCCCGTCTATGAAGAACTCACCCGTCACTCCCGCGTGGACCTCGAGCGCGCCGAGCTGCTCGCCCTGCCGCTCCTGCTGGTGCTCTCGCTGTGGGTGTTCCGTGGTTTGGTGGCTGCGCTTTTGCCGTTGCTGATCGGTGGCCTGACGATCTTCGGCACGTTCCTCTTCCTGCGGATCGTCGATCAGCTAACCGGCCTATCGGTCTTCGCGCTCAACCTCGTGACCGCACTCGGCCTCGGCCTGGCGATCGACTACAGCCTCTTCGTCCTCTCCCGCTACCGCGAGGAGCTGGCGAACGATCGAAGATCAGCTGATCGGCGATCATCCAACGCCGACACCGGCACCGCGATCCGGCGAACCCTCCAGACCGCCGGGCGTACTGTGCTCTACAGCTCGCTCACCGTCGCTGCGGCGCTGGCGGCGCTGACGGTGTTCCCGCTGCGCTTCCTATATTCGATGGGCATCGCCGGCACGCTAACCGCGCTGACGGCCGGTGCGGTTTCGCTGATCGTGCTGCCAGCGATCCTCGTACTGCTGGGGCCACGGATCAACGCGCTCGCGCCGGCGTGGTTGCGACGGTCGAGCCTGCGCGCCTCGCGCCCGCAGGCTGGCGGGTTCTGGTTCAGGCTCGCGCGCGTAGTCATGCGTCGTCCCGGCGCCATCGCGCTCGCCAGCGCGGCGTTGCTCGTGACGGCCGGCTCACCGGTCCTGCAAATCGCCCTCACGCCCGCTGGGGCGAGCCTACTTCCGACCTCCTCACAGACTCGCCAGGTGAACGAAACGCTCATGCGTGATTTCGCCACTGACGCCGCGCTGCGGATAGCGGCCGTGATCCAGGCGCCGCCGAGCGCCGGCAAGGGCGTGGAGGCGTATGCGCGGCAAGCCGCGCGGCTCAGCGGAGAGCCTGTGGCCGGCTCTCCGCGCTACCTCGGGCGCTCCACGTGGGAAGTCGCGATACCTCCTCGGGGCAATCCCAACAGCGCCGCCAACGAATCGCTCGTCAAGCGACTGCGCGCGCTCGCCGCGCCGTTCCCCGTCGCGGTCGGCGGCATCACCGCCTGGTTCATGGGCCAGCAGTCGAGCCTCGGATCGCACCTGCCGGTGGTGCTCGTGATCCTGGCGCTAACGATGTTCTCAGCGCTGTTCGCGATGACCGGGTCGATCGTGCTGCCGCTGAAGGCCCTGCTGATGAACATGCTCACGCTGTCGGCCGCCGCCGGCGCGCTGGTGCTCGCATTTCAAGACGGTCGCCTGGGTGGCTTGCTCGACTTCCGCGGCAACGGCGGCCTTGAGCCATCGAACCTCGTGCTTCTGTTGACGATCGCGTTTGCGCTGTCGACCGACTACGGCGTGTTCCTGCTCGCGCGCATCAAGGAGGCGCGCGACGCCGGGCTTCCCAACCGCGAGGCAATCGCGCTCGGCCTCGAGCGCACCGGTCGCCTCGTCACGGCCGCCGCGCTCCTGTTCTGTGTGGCGGTCGGAGCGCTGGTCACCTCACAGATCCTCTCTATCAAGGAGCTCGGCTTCGGCGCGGCGCTCGCGGTCGCCATCGACGCGAGCATCGTGAGGGCACTGCTCGTGCCCTCGCTGATGGCGCTGCTGGGTGACTGGAACTGGTGGGCGCCGCGGTGGATGCGTCGCCTGCGCGGTGCTGGGCGACGGGCGAGAGCCCGACGGTGAGGCTACGTGCTCACCATCCGGGCCTGGATCGTGAGCACGTAGCCTCCGGGCTCTGGACTTGCGGTCACGCCCTGAACCGAGATGCGCGGATCACCGAACAACGTGAGATTGACCAGGCCCGCAAAGGGAACTCCCAGGAGCTCGGCCACGAGCCTGCCTCCCACGGCCGCGAGCACTGCGCGCGCAGATACCTCCACCCCTAGCACATTGCCGCGCACCTGCACCTCCGGCTCGCCATCGCTGACCATCAGGCCGTGTACTTCAAAGCCGGCCGGCAGCGCCACGCGTAGGTCGGTTCCCTGAACACCGGCCCGCACGGTCAGATCGTCGCCGTGCTTGGCAAACTTCACAGCGCGCAATGGAAGTTCTCCAGGCCCGAGCGAGGAGACGACCACATCCATGCTGGGCGCGGTGAGGTACGCGCGATCGGCCCCGCGCACACTCCACAGCAGGTCTGCCATCTGTGCCGGTGAGCCGCGCAGGTGTCCGGCGCTGACGCTCACCCTCTCCATGTCACCCCACAGAAGCGTTATCGCCGGCACTGCGCTCACGCTGACGCTGCGGACGCTGCCATAGCGCGCCACCCGATCGCCGGCCCGTTGAGCTGCGATCGCAGGGAGCACGATCTGCGCCACGGCGAGCACAAGCACAATCGCCGCCACCGCGCCCAGGACCAACCACAGAGCTCTTGCTCTGCCGCCGCGACCGGGAACGCGTCGCATCGCCATCCTCACCGCCGGCGGGCCGTCCGCTGCTGCAGCAGATTCATGACGTCGTAGTAGCGCATGTGGTGTATGCCGTTGGTGACCGTCTGTCCCGCAGCAGGTACGCGAATGTACCGCGTGGTACACTAACACGCCGCGCCGCCCAAGGAGGCCGCGGCCTCTCGTGTCAGGGCTGGAGAACGGTTGCGCCCAGAATCGCCTTGACGGCGTCGGCGGCGATCGACCGAAGCTCGCGCAGATCGCGGCCCCGTTCGACGGCGATCACCGTCAGCTCAAACAACCCGCCGACGATGATGAGCGCCATGTCCGTCGTCAGCGGGTGGGCTCCGATCTCGGGCTGCTCGCGACGCCACGACTCGACAAGGGTGACCAGCAGCTCCGCCATGCGCTCGATCGCCGCTCGCTGGCACGCCGCACCGGCGTGGCCGAGCGCCGGCAGCTCGCGCACGAAGCTCTGCGACAGGGCCGGGCGGGCAGCCACCGTGTCCAGGTAGGCGCCAATGGCGTCGTCAACCTGCTGCTCCCATGGCTGGTCTGGCCGCACGGCCGTAGCGATCTGCTCCAGCTTGTCCTCGTTCGTCGCATCGAACAGCGCCAGAAAACAAGCGCCGCGATCGTCGAAGTGCTCGTAGTAGTTGCGCCGCGACGTCCGCGCGATGCGCACGACATCGGCCACGGTCGTCTCGCGGTAGCCCTTCTTCTCGATCGAGGCTGCCATGGCGGCGATCAGCCGCTCGCGGTGCCCAGATCGGTCGTGCCGCGGCGCCTGCCGCGACGCTCGGGACGGCTCGCGCCGCCTTTGCTCTGGGGCCACCGTTGGCACGGTACCGAACACCACGGTGGCGAACGTGCCTCGGCCTGCTGTGGGGTGCGGCTCCGGTCATCGGGGTTCGCGCCAGGGCTGTGTTCGACCCGCCGGATCGCATGCGCTCCGTTTCCGGCTCAAGTCGCCGTTTCGGAATTTGGTGGCCGCGCCGCTCCTGGCTGGGCTGAGTCGTTGAACCAGCCGAGATCCTGTTCCTTGCGAGAGCTGCCAGAGCCACTTCCGGCGGCAGCGACGACGACGTCGTCGGGCTAGAGCGTCCCGTGGAGCCGGCCGATCGCCTCGACCGTCTCTTGGTTCAAATACCGTCCACTTAGGGCGCGACCGGCTCGATCAAGATCAGCAACTGGTTCAGCGTTCCCGGTAACACCCACAGCCTGCGGCTCCTCCAGCGTGACATTCACCGCGACCACCAAGTAGCGCTTGGGCGAAGCGCGAAGCGAGCACACGAGCCCGGTCAGTTCCAGTTCAAGCAGATCGGCCGGCCTTCGCGACGCGTTCGGCGATGCCGTCGGGGGCGCCCGCCTAGCGGTTCGAGGCGCTCCCGCTCTATCGTCAACGCGAGCATCTCGACGCCGCCGGCGAGCGTCCCGCAACGCGCGGA
>JBKQHH010000250.1:0-82309 GCA_052148875.1 Solirubrobacteraceae bacterium | reverse complement strand
TCGCGGCGCGGGCGCCGGCGCCGCGACCACGCCCGGCGCCGGCGCGAGCTCAGTCGGAGCGCCCGGCACGGACACGGTTGCGCAGTGCGGCGCCCGCGAGCGCCAGCACGCAGACGACGAGGAAGGTCAGGATCGCGAGCAGAGGGGTCGGCAGGGAGCTGAGCGCGGACGCGACTTCGACGTGCACGACGCCCGGATGGATCGCCCGGCCGTCCAGCTTGACCGGTTCGGAGCCGGCGTGCGCGGCATGCGTGATCGCCCGCCGCTCCGACGGCGTGGGGGCGATCGGGGTGGCGCTCTGGGCGGCGCCTGCGCCTGCGCCTCCCTGTGCGCCGGCCGCGGCCGCGAGCTGGGCCTGGTGGATCAGGGACGAGCAGGGGCTGTACTCTTCCGTGTCGGCGCTCAGTTCTTTCAGCGCCTGGTTGTACGCGCTCTGGCTGAACCCGCTCACCGATTCGTTGTGGGTGCAGCGCAGGATGATCTTTTCGGCGACGTTCGCGCGCGCGGGCTGGGCGAACGCGAGCAGTGTGGCCGCGAGCAGCGCGGTCAGGACGGCCGAGCGAACCCCGATCGGTCGGCTCTCGAGAGGGGCGATTCTCATAGTCAGACCGCGCAACGCTACCAATGCGCGCGGGAGGCATCGAGGCTGGACAGCGCGCGCGAGAAGCCTTCCGCCCAGGCATCGTGGCTGAACGCGAGCACATCGGCGCGCCCGGCGCTGCCCATCCGCCTGCGCAGCTGCGGGTCGCCCGCCAGCCGCGCGATGGCCGCGGCGAGCGCGCGCGCGTCGCCGGCCGCCACGACCAGGCCGTTCTCCCCGTCGCGGACCAGTCCGCCGGCGGCGGCCCCCACAGCGTCGGTTGCGATTACGGCAAGCCCGCGGTTCATGGCCTCGTTGACAACCAACCCCCACGGCTCGCGAAAGGTGCGGGTGGGGACCGACGGCACGACGAGCACGTCGCACGCGGCGTACACGTCGCGCAGCTGCTCCGGCTCGAGCGGATCGAGGCAGACGATCGGCGCGCCGGGGACCTCGTCGTGGGCGTCGATTGAGCCGGGGCCGGTGTCGAAGCCCGAGCCCGAGCCGACGCCCGCGAGCACGAGCGCGACCGCCGGCGAGCTCAGCTTGGCGGCGCGCCAGGCCGCCACCAGCACCGGCACGCCCTTGCCGGCGGCCGGGCGGCCCACGAACAGGAACCTGACCTCGGCGCCCTCCGGCCACCGGGGATCGCCCGGCGCCGCGATCTCCGGTGAGCGCCAGAAGTCGTTGTCGACGGACTGCGGCGCCACGTGGACGTTGTGCGCTCCGCGCGCGGCGACGTACGCGCTCACGTGCGGACCGTAGGTGACGACGGCGTCGGCCGAGCGGTACAGGCGGCGCAGCGGCAGGTAGCTGAGGGCGTGCGCGGCGCTCTTCGGGTGCGCCCACAGCGACGCCCACAGGATCAGCGGGACGCCGCCGCGACGCGCTCCAGCCCACGTGGCCAGCGGCGCGACGCGCCCGCCGGTGGGGCAGACGACCGCGCGGTAGCGTCCGCTCGCGGCGAGCGAGTAAAGCTCGCGCGGGCGCACGCGACGGTGCGGGAACGGCAGCTCCCCCGCGAACTCGGCTCCGCCGTGCTGCACGCGCCCGCCGAACAGCGCCAGCTCGATCCGCTCGCGCTCGTGCAGGCGCGCGAGTGCGCCCACCCGGTAGGCGGGCGCGTGCCCGGTGACGAACAGGACGGGCCTCATGCCGATGGGTGCACGTTCGCCGCCAGCACGTGCTCGTAGGCGGCCAGCGTCTGCTCGCCGCAGCGCTCCCACGTGAAGTTCGCGGCCACCGTCGCGCGCGCGCGCTGTCCGGCCTCGCGCAGCCGGCGGGGATCGGAGAGCAGCTCGTCGATGCGCTGGGTCAGTCGCTCGATGTCGCCCGGCGGGACCAGCAGGAAGCCGTCGCCGGCGGCCGCGATCTCCTCGGGACCGGGCTCGCCCCGGCACCCGATCGCGGGCACCCCCGCGGCCATCGCCTCGACGTAGGCCACGCCGAAGGCCTCCTCGGTGGAGGGCATCACGAACAGCGTGCAGCGGCGCGCCCGTTCGATCGCCTCCTGCGGCGCCAGCTGCCCATGGAAGTCGACGCGCTCGGCGACTCCCAGCCGGGCCGCCAGGCCTTCGAGCGCGATCCGCTCGGGTCCGTCGCCGATGACCGCGTAGCGCAGCGTCGGGTGGCGCGGAGAGAGCACCGCCAGCGCGCGCAGGACGTCCGCGTGGCGCTTGCGCGCGACCAGGTGCGCCACCGTGACCAGCGTCGGCGCCGCCTCGCGCCCTCCGCGCAGCGCGGGGCGCTGGGCGGACGGGAGCTCGGTGCCCAGGTGCACCACGCGCGTCTCGCCGGCGCCGTGGGCGCGGGCGAGCTCGGCGATGCCATGGCTGTTGGCGAGCACCAGCGCGGCTGCGCCGAGGCCGTGCGCCACCGCGTCCGCGCCCTCCTGGCTGCGCCTGGCGGTGTACATCACATCGCCGCCGTGCACCGACACGATCATCGGCGCGCGCAGGCGCGCACGGCGCACGGCGTCCCCGGCCGGGACCGCGTTGTGCGCATGGACGAGCTCGAATGGGAACGAGCGCGCGAGCCGGCGCAGGGCGAGCGCCAGCGGTGGCGCCGCCCACGCTCCCCAGCTCGCGTACGAGCGCTCGCGCGGTGGCGATACGTAGGGGACGTACGTGACCGCCAGCCCGTCGCGCGTCTGCTTGCGCGGCTCGCGTACCAGCTCGGCGAGCGCCCTGCGAGCGCCGCCCGGCCCGGCCGCGAGCGAGGATCGGGGCGGGACGAGCCGATGCAGGACCAGCACCTGCAGCTCGGCGCCGGCGTCGCGCGCGGCGAGCGCCTGACGGTGCGCCCAGATTCCCAGCACCGGGTCGCGGCGGCTCGGATAGAACTCGGCGACTACCGCCACGCGCGGTCCCGTGCGGGGGGAGCCGCTCACCAGCTGCGGTGGGTCGTGAGCGTGCGGTCGGCCTCGCGCGCGCTCAGATACGGACGCTCGGCCAGGAACGAGCGGGCCTCCGCGACCGCGTCCCCGCGCGCGTACGCGGCCGCCGCGGGAGCGGCGCGGTGGCGGATCGAGACGGCGTCGACGATCCCGCAGCGCCATCCGTGCTCACGCGCGAGCGCCGCCCAGTGGACGTCCAGGCCCCAGCCCATGCGCAGCTCGGGAAAGGGCAGCAGGACTCCGAACGCGGGAGCGGCGAACGCCGTGACCGGGCCGATCTCGACGAACGCGGTCTCGCGCACGACGCTCCGCGCCCGCCGCCGGGTGACCGGCCAGGCCGCGTGCGAGTTCAGGCGATGGGCGGGCTGCGCGAGCGTCAGCGAGAAGCGCTCGCACAGGAACACGAATCGGTCGAGGAAGCCGCGCGGCAGCTCCACGTCGTCGTCGAACACGAGCAGCCAGTCGTGGCCGTCCGCCGGATGGGCGGCGAGCAGCAGGTTGAGGTTCTCGAACTTGCCGCGCGCGTCCGCGGGGCACGTGTACAGCTCGACGTCGTGGCGCGAGCGCAGCAGCTCGGCCCGGACCGCCGCCGCCAGCTCGCGCCGCTGCGGACGCTCGACTCCCAGCGCGAGCACCCGCCGCAGCGGAGGCGCGTGACGTGCGGCGAGCTCGAGCCGCAGGCGCCTGCCGCTGAGCAGCTCCCACGCGTCGATCGCCACATCGCCCGCCTCGCGGCGCACCGCGTCGAGCCCTCCGACCGTCCCGCTCGCGCCAGAGAGGAAGTCGTCGGTGGCGTAGGGCTGGCCGTTCGCACCGGGCGCGCCCGGTGCCGGCGTCCCGGCGGCCCGGCCGTCCATCGGTGTACGTTCGCGCGCGCCCTCGCGCAGGCGTCCCCAGCTGTGCGCGACCATCGTCAGCCCGGCGGGGCAGCGCCTGCGCACGACGTGCCCGACGCAGCCGCCGAGTGTCAGCAGCTCCTTCGCGAGCGACGGCGCCCGCCCCTGGCGCGCGTCGAAGCGCCTGGCGGCGCGACCGCGCGTGTAGCCGGCGCGCGAGAGCGAGCGCAGGCCGGCGTCCGCGCCCACGCGCCGGTGCTCGACAGCCGCGCGACCCACATAGAGAACTCGCGCGCCAGGCGTATCCGCGCGCAACCGTTCCTGCCACTCCTGCTCGTCGCCGCCGTGCTCCAGCGACACGTCGAACGGCCCCACTCGCTCCAGCGCGCTGCGGCGGATCGCCATGTTGGCGCCCCACGCGAAGCTCGCGTCGGTGTCGTGCGCGCCGAGCTCGAGCGTGGTGATCGGCGGGCGCTCGCGCCCGCAGGAATGAGAGCCCCACCCACCCCGTCCCTCCAGCCGCGCCGTGATCGGCCCCGTGAACACGTCCACCCGCGGATTCTCCCGGGCGGCGCCGAGCAGCGCCGAAAGCCAGCCGGGACTCACGCGCACGTCGTCGTCGACGAACACCACGAGCTCCCCGTGAGAGCGCTCCACGCCGGTGTTGCGCGCCACGTTCAGGCCCAGCGGGCCCGGGTGCGGCTCGTAGCGGGCGCCGAAGCGCGCGGCCAGCTCGCGCGCCGCGGGCGACGGGCCGGCGTCGTCGACCACGAGCACCTCGGCGCCGAGCCGTCGGGCGTCGGGCGCGATCGAGGACAGCGCCACCTCGAGGTAGGCGAGGCGCGCGCGCGTGGGTATGACGATCGAGGCTGACGGGGCCATGACTGGCAGAGAGTCTAGGTTTGACGCCGCGATGGTCCTCTTCCTGCACAACCGCTACCGCACGAGCGGCGGGGAGGAACGCGCGGTCGAGGACCTGCTGTGGCTCGTGCGCGAGCACCTGCGCGAGCCCGCCGAGCTGCTCGCGCGGGACTCGGCGAGCCTCGGCCGCGCGCACGCCGCGGTCGGGCTGCTGCGCGGGGGGCTCGAGCCCGGGGAAGTGGCGCAGGCGGTCCGGCTGAGCGGCGCGCGCGTCGTGCACGCCCACAACCTGCACCCGGCGCTGGGCTGGCGCGCGCTGGCGGCCGCGCGCGGCGCCGGCGCGCGGGTCGTGCTGCACCTGCACCAGTATCGCCTCGTGTGCGCGATCGGCGTGTGCTTCACACGTGGCGCCGAGTGCACGCGCTGCCACGGGCGCGACACGCTTCCCGGGGTGCGCCTGAACTGCCGCGGCAGCCTGCCCGAGGCGCTCGCCTACGGCGCCTCGCTGGCGCTGTGGCAGCGCCGCCTGGTGGACCAGGCGGACGCCGTGATCGTCCCCAGCCGCTTCGCGCGCGAGCGGCTGCGACAGCTGGGCGCGCCGCTGCCGCGGGAGCGGGTGCACGTGCTCGCGCCACCGCTGCGCGCGCCGATCGCCGCGGCCGGAGCGGATGCGCAGGCCGGTTCCTACGCCCTGGTGGTCGCGCGCCTGGCGCCGGAGAAGGGCGTCGACGTCGCGATAGACGCCTGCCGGACCGCCGGCATGCCGCTGGTGGTGGCCGGCGACGGGCCCGAGCGCGCGGCGCTGATGCGGCGGGCGGGGGACGCGGAGGTGCGCTTCGCCGGCCACGTCGACGATCTCGAGCTGGCCGAGCTGCGCGCCGGCGCGGCGATCGCGCTGGCGCCGTCGCGCTCGGGCGAGACGTTCGGGCTGGCGGTGGCCGAGGCGATGGCGGCCGGGCTGCCGGTGGCGGCCAGCCGGGTGGGGGCGCTCACCGAGCTCGTCGATCCCGACGCGCTGGTCGCGCCTGGCGACGCGGGCGCGCTGGCGGGCGCGATCGCGCGCCTCGCCGGTGATCGCGCGGCAGGCGAGCGGGGCCGCGAACGGGTGCGCGCGCTGTGCGCCCCGGAGGTGGTCGCGCGGGCGCTCGCGGAGGTGTACGACGGCAGCACGTAAGCTGCGGCCGTGTCCACCGCTCCCAGCGCCCTGATCACGGGCATCACCGGCCAGGACGGCTCGTTCCTGGCGGAGCTGCTGCTCGAGAAGGGCTACAGCGTCGCCGGCCTGGTAAGGGGCGGCGCCGAGGCGCCGCTCGGCTGCAGCGAGCACCTGCGCGGGCGAGTGCGGCTGGTGCGGGGCGACCTGCTCGAGCCGGGCACGCTGCGCGCGGCGATCGAGCGCGTGCGCCCGCGCGAGGTCTACCACCTGGCGGCGCCGTCGTTCGTGCCGGACTCGTGGGAGCGCCCTGGCGAGACGATGTCCGCGATCGCTGGCTCGTGCGCGGCGATCCTCGAGGCGGTGCGCGCGATCGACCGGGACACGCGGGTGTTCGTGCCGGCGTCCGGCGCGATCTTCGGCGAGGCGCCGGAGAGCCCGCAGCGGGAGGACACTCCCTGCCGGCCGACCAACCCCTATGCGATCGCCAAGCTCGCCGCCCACCAGCTGGTGGGCGTGCTGCGCGCCAACGATGGGCTGCACGCCAGCTCGGGCATCGTCTACAACCACGAGTCCGAGCGCCGGCCGGAGCGGTTCGTGACCCGCAGGATCACGCGCGGCGCCGCCGCGATCAGCCTGGGCCTGCAGCAGGAGCTGACGCTCGGCTCGCTCGAGGCTGTGCGCGACTGGTCGTTCGCCGGGGACATCGTGCACGGCGCGTGGCTGATGCTCCAGCAGGACCGTCCCGACGACTACGTCCTGGCGAGCGGCGTCCCGCGCACCGTGGCGGAGTTCGCCGCGGCGGCGTTCGCGTGCGTCGGCCTGGACGCCGAGCGTCACGTTCGCGTCGACCCAGCGCTGGTGCGTCCCGCGGAGGGGACGGCGAGCGTGGGCGATCCGGCCAAGGCGCGCGAGCGGCTCGGCTGGCGAGCGCTGGTGAGCTTCGAGGAACTGGTGGAGCGGATGGTGCAGGCCGATCTGCGCTCGCTGCGGGGCCCATCGGCGCAGCCATGAGCGTGGTCGTCGACGCTCGCGGGCCCCTGGCTCGTCCAAGTCAGCCCCTACACTGCGGCCCTTGAGCACCGTCGGTGTCATCGGCATGGGCTACGTCGGCTTGCCGCTCGCGGTGGCGTTCGCGCAGGAGGGCTGCGATGTGATCGCGGTCGACGTGGACTCGCGCAAGGTGGACGCGCTGGGAGCGGGGGAGTCCTACATCGAGGACGTGTCATCCGAGGTGTTGCGAGCTGTGGCCGGGAGGATCCACGCGACGACGCGCTACGCGGATCTGGCGAAGGCGGATGCGGTGCTCGTGTGCGTGCCGACCCCGCTGACACCCAACCGCGAGCCCGATCTCGGTCCGCTGGTCGATGCCACGCGTGCGCTCGCGGACGTCCTGCAGGCAGACCAGCTGGTCGTGCTCGAGTCGACGACCTACCCGGGCACCACGCGTGAGCGGGTCGCTCCGCTGCTCGAGGAGTCCGGGCTGGCGGCGGGGCGAGACTTCCATCTGGCGTTTTCGCCCGAGCGGGTGGACCCCGGGCGCACGGACTACACGCTGCGCACCACGCCGAAGGTGCTGGGCGGCTTGACCGACGCGTGCGCGGAACGGGCGCAGGAGCTGTACGAGATCGTGTGCGACCGCGTGGTGCGCGTGTCGAGCCCGGAGGCGGCGGAGCTGACGAAGCTGCTGGAGAACATCTTCCGCTCGGTGAACATCGCGCTGGTGAACGAGCTTGCGATGCTCACCGATCGCATGGGCATCGACATCTGGGAGGTTGTCGATGCGGCGGCGAGCAAGCCGTACGGGTTCATGCGCTTCGAGCCGGGACCGGGGATGGGTGGCCACTGCCTGCCCGTCGACCCCTTCTACCTGAGCTGGCGTGCGCGTGAGTTCGATATGGCGACCGAGTTCATCGAGCTGGCCGGCAAGGTCAACCAGCAGATGCCCTACCACTGCGTCGCCAAGGCGCAGCGCGCGCTCAACGACACCGGCATGTCCGTCAAAGGCGCGCGGATCGCGGTGGTGGGCGTCAGCTACAAGCCGGGGGTCGGCGACGTGCGCGAGTCGCCGGCGCTGAAGATCATCTCGCTGCTGCGGGGGCTGGGCGCGGAGGTGCTCTACCACGACCCGCACGTGCCCGCGCTCACGGAGTTCGCGCTAACGAGCACACCGCTCGAGGACGCCGTCGCGGACGCCGACCTCGCGCTGATCGTCACCGCCCATCCGGGCGTCGACCACGAGCTGATCGCCCGCCGCGCCCGCCTGGTGCTCGACCTGCGCGGCGTCACACGCACGTCCAGCAGCGCCAACGTCGTGCGGCTGTGAACGCCGGGCGAGCGCCCGACGGTCCGCAGGCCTCCGGCCCGCTGCTGGGAGACGGAGTCGTGGTGGGCGAGGGCGTCTCGTTCGGCGCGTACGTGGTCGTGCGCGAGGGCACGGTCATCGGCGAGGGCTGCTCGATCGAGGACCACGCGGTGCTCGGCAAGCGCCCGCGGCTCGCGCGCCACTCGGGCGCGCGGGGCGAGGTGCGAGCGCTGGAGCTGGGCGCGCGGGTCAGCGTCGGCGCGGGGGCGGTCGTGTTCGCGGGAGCGAGCATCGGCGCGGACGCGATCCTCGGCGACCAGACGTTCGTGCGCGAGCGCGCGCGGATCGGCGAGGGCTCGGTGATCGGGCGCGGCAGCGTCGTCGACAACGACGTCGTCGTCGGCGCGCGCGTGCGCGTGCAGACGAACGTGTACCTGACCGCGTTCACGCTCGTCGAGGACGACGTGTTCGTCGGGCCGGGCGCGATCACCACCAACGACGACACGATGGCGCGTCACGGATCTGAGACGGGTGGGCGGGCCTCAATTAGAGGAGCGACGCTGCGGCGTGCGTGCCGTGTGGGCGGCGGTGCGGTGCTGACGCCGGGAGTCGAGATCGGCGAGGAGGCGTTCGTGGCGGCCGGTGCGGTCGTCACGCGCGACGTTCCCGCGCGGGCGGTCGTCATGGGCGTGCCCGCGCGCGTCGTGCGCGAAGTCGGCGACGAGGATCTGCTGGAGCGCTGGCGCTGACGACGGCGCATCAGGTCTGCGGGCCTGACGCTCAGCTCTCGCCGAGTCGCCTGAGGTCTTCGAGATCCTGTGGTCGCCCGGCGGCGCGCTTCATCGCGCGCAGGTGTTCGAGGCTGCATACCCGGACTGGGATGCCGTCGAGGTTTCCCTCGATGGCGTCTGGATCGAACTCACCGTAGAGATCGTCGGTCTCGACCCCACTGAGCCACTGCATGACATCGAGTCGGCCGATGTCGGTCAGAAGGCAGAAGTTGCCGCCCATTTCCAGGCCGTCCGCATTTGTGGGATCAGCCGGCATCTCCTCGTCCTCGAAGTCACCGGCGTCCAAGATCTCCGCGTCGAGATCGCGCAGCATCGCCGCGAGCTTCTCGAGGTTCTCGCGGGCAGGACTCGGGACGATGTCGAGATCCTTGGTCACGCGGATGAAGCCGTGTGCGTTGACGGCAAAGCCGCCCACGACGATGTGTTCGATGCCGCGTTCGTGGAGGGCTCGCAGCAGCGGGAGCGGGTCAAGCGCGTCGGGCATGGCGGAACGCCTCGGAGAAGCGGTTGGCGAACCTGCTCAGCGCAACGGCCTCTTCCAGGTTCGCGCTTACGCCGCGCGCGCGGTCGCGCGCGACCTGCGCTTGGTCCGCCCGCTCGTTCCGGGCGATCTCCTCCGCCGTCCACGGCCCCCGTGGCCTTGCCTTCGGTTTCGCTGCCATGTCTGGGATTGTAGGAGCTCGTTATGTCGGGCTTGCGACTGCTACGCGCGTGCGGCCCGCACTGCCGCGACGACCTCATCGGCCTGCTCGCGTGTGAGCACGGGGCTCATCGGGATCGCCAGGTGCGTGCGGGCGGCGTGCTCGGTCGCCGGCAGCTCGACGCCGGCGCCCCACTCGCGCATCGGCGGCTGGCGGTGAACGGGCGTGCGGTAGTAGGGCTTGTGGCCGACGTCCGCGGCCGCGAGCGCGGCTTCCAGGCGCTCGACCTGCGGGTCTCCGACGACGTACAGATGCCAGGCTGGTGACGCTCCCGGCGTCGGCCGGGGCAGCGCCATCAGCTCGCCGAGCCCTGCCTCCTCGTAGTGGCGCCCGGCGCGTCGGCGACCGTCGGCCCACTCGTCGAGGTGGGGCAGCTGCACGCGCAGGATCGCCGCCTGCAGCTCGTCCAAGCGCGAGTTGTAGCCGACCTGCTCGTAGGAGACCTTGTCGTGGGAGCCGTGGAAGCGCAGCGTGCGCGCGCGCTCTGCGATCTGCGCGTCGCCCGTCGTGATCATGCCGCCGTCCCCGAAGCACCCCAGGTTCTTGGAGGGGAAGAACGAGAACGTCGCCGCCGTGCCGAGCGCACCCGGGCGCTCGGCGCCCACGGTGGAGCCGGCCGCCTGCGCCGCGTCCTCGAGCACCGGCACACCGAGTGCCTCGATCTCCGCGATCGGGGCTACGTTGCCGAACAGGTGCACCGCGATGACGGCCCTCGTGCGCGGGGTCAGGGCTGCGCGGACCGTCTCAGCAGTAATGCAGTACGTGTCGGGGTCGATGTCGCAGAACACCGGGGTGGCGCCCGTCGGCGGGATCGCCTCGGCGGAGGCGTAGAACGTGAACGACGGCACCACCACCTCGTCGCCCGGACCCACGCCCATCGCCCGCAGCGCGATCGTGATCGCCTCCGTGCCGTTCGCCACCCCGACCGCGTGTCCGGCGCCGCAGTACTTCGCGAACTCGTCCTCGAACGCGCTCACCTCCGGGCCGAGGATGTAGCGCTCGGAGTCCAGCACCCGATCGACCGCCGCGCGCAGTTGCGCCCGCAGGCCACGTACGGGCGTCGAGGTGTCGAACAGCGGCACCCCCATCGTGCTCAGCGCGGCGCCAGCAGGTCGAGGTCCGCGCGCGTCATCAGGCGGATCAGCTCCTCGAAGCTGGTCTGCGGCTTCCAGCCCAGGTCGCGCTCGGCCTTGCTCGCGTCGCCGATCAGGTGGTCGACCTCCGCCGGGCGCACGAACGCCGGGTCGATCGTCACGTAGCGCTCGAAATCGCCCAGGCCGGCCTCGTCGAACGCCACCTCGCAGCACTCGCGCACCGAGTGCGCCTCGCCCGTCGCGATCACGTAGTCCTCGGCGACGTCGCGCTGGAGCATCAGCCACATCGCCTCCACATAGTCCTTCGCGTAGCCCCAGTCGCGCTCGGCGTCCAGGTTGCCCAGGCGCAGCTCCTTCGCCAAGCCGTGCTTGATCGCCGCCGCATGCCACGTGATCTTGCGGGTTACGAACTCGAGGCCTCGGCGAGGGCTCTCGTGGTTGAAAAGTATCCCCGACGTCGCATGCAGGTCATAGGACTCGCGGTAGTTGACCGTGATGAAGTGGCCGTACGCCTTGGCGACGCCGTACGGAGAGCGCGGGTAGAAGGGGGTGGTCTCCGTCTGGGGGACCTCGAGCACCTTGCCGAACATCTCGCTCGAGGAGGCCTGGTAGAAGCGCGCCTGCGGGCACACTTCGCGCATCGCCTCGAGCATGCGCGTGACGCCCACGCCGGTGAACTCCGCGGTGAGCGTCGGCTGGATCCACGAGACGGCGACGAACGACATCGCCGCGAGGTTGTAGATCTCAGCCGGTTTGGACGCGCGCATCGCGTCCACGAGCGAGCGCTGGTCGAGCAGGTCGCCCTGGTGCAGTGTGATGCGATCGCGGATGTGCTCGATCCGCTCGAACTTCTCGGTCGACGCGCGGCGCACCATGCCGTGGACCTCGTAGCCCTTCTCGAGCAGCAGCTCCGCGAGATACGAGCCGTCCTGGCCGGTGACGCCGGTGATCAGCGCTGAGGGGCGGTCGGGCATGACGCGGGAGCCTATCGGCCGGATGCGATGGCCGGTTCGGCACCGGCGCGGCGCGCGCGCAGCCAGCGCACCGTCGCGGCGATCCCGTCCTCGACCTCGATCCGCGCCTGCCAGCCGAGCAGGCGCTGCGCCTTCTCGACCGACGGCCAGCGCCGCTGCACGTCGACCGTGAACGTCGGCAGATGCTCCAGCTCGAACGCGTCCGGGTCCTCGCCGCATGTCTCCCACACGATGCGTGCGATCTCCGCGACGGTCAGCTCGCGCGCGGCGGAGATGTTGAAGTCCTCGTTCAGCCCCGCCGGCGAGCTCATCGCGGTGACGATGCCGTCGGCGATGTCGTCGACGTGCGTCAGCGTCCTCGTCTGCTCGCCCGAGCCGAAGATCTGCAGCGGCCGCTGCCCCGAGAGCACCTTCTCGATCAGGTCGGGCACCGCGTGCGCGATCCCCGGCTCCGCGTCGGGCACCTCGCCCGGGCCGTACGCGTTGAACGGGCGGCAGATCGTGTACGGCAGGCCGTGCTCGTCGTGCGCCGCGCGGCAGTACACCTCGCCGGTCAGCTTCGAGAAGCCGTACGCGGAGATCGGGGTGGGGCAGCGCGGCAGGTAGTCCTCGGGCGTGGGAAACATCTCCGCCTGCTCGAACACCATCGACGAGGACACGTACACGAAGCGCTCCACCTCGAGGTCGAGCGCCGCGCGCACTACCGAGTTGTACAGCGCGTTGTTGACCTCCGTGAGCGTGTACGGCAGGCGGTGGAAGTTGGCGATGCCGCCGACGATCGCCGCGAGGTGGATGACGTGGCTGCAGCCGCGGGTCGCCGCGCGCGCCTGCCCCGGCACGCGCAGATCGCCGGTGTGGACCTCGCAGCCCTCGCGCATCCACTGCGGCGCAGAGCGCTGGTCGGACACGCGCACCTCGTACGCGGGGTCGGTGAGCAGCCTTCTGACGACCGCCGCGCCGATCGTGCCGGCGCCGCCGGTGACCAGGACCCGGCTCATTCGGGGGCTCCGGAGCGAGGGAGGCTCATCCACGCGTGGGGTTGGTGGCGGGGTGGGCGGGTCTCAGGACAGCCAGCTCGGACGCGTACGCGAACACCTGCGCCGCGCCCCAGCAGTTCCACGGGTCCACCACCAGGCAGTCGCCGCCGGCATGCTCGGCGATCGCCGCGAGCGTCCGCGCCTCGCGGAACTCCGAGTGATTGCTCGCCACGAACACCACCTCGGCGCCGTCGATCGCCTCCGCGAAGGGCACCGTCGGCGTCGGCACGTGCGGATCGTGCACGGCGACGTCGGCCAGCTCGCGCTCGAGCAGCCGGATCAGCTTGTGCGACAGCGAGTCGCGCTCGTCGTCCGTGTCCGCCTTGAACGCCAGCCCGAGCACCGCGACCTTGCGGTTCGCCAGCGATCCCAGCCGCCGCTTGGCGCCCTCGAGCAGGAACAGCGGCACCGACTCGTTCACGCGCGAGACCGCCAGCAGCATGCCCGGGGCCGCCGAGCGCTCCTCCGAGAACGCGAAGTCCTTGCGCAGGCACGTGCCCGCGGTGAAGCCCGGCTGGGCGATGCCGCCGCGCGGGTAGTCGCGGTTGATCAGGTCGATCACCTCGAACACGTTCGCCGAGTAGCGCTCGCAGTCCATCATCAGCAGGTTCGGCAGCGCGAAGTTCGCGTAGCGCAGGATGTTCGCCCAGATCTTCGCCAGCTCCGCCTGCACCGGCGTCGTCTGCACGATCGGCGCCTCGAACGCGCCGAACAGCTCGCCCACGACCTCCCCCGAGCGGGCGCCCACGCCGCCGACGATGCACGGCAGCGTGTCGATCTCCTCCAGGAACCGGCCCGCCGCGATCCGCTCGGGCGCGTGCGCCACGAACACCTCCTCGCCGATCTGGAAGCCCCGATGCTTGGCCAGGTAGCCGGCCACGAACTCCGTCGTTCCCGGCGCCACCGTCGAGCGCAGGATCAGCGAGTGCCCGGGCGCGAGCACCCCCAGCAGGTCGTCCAGCGCGGAGCGGATGTCGCGCATGTCGATCTCGATGTGCGAGAACGACGGCGTCCCCAGCGTGATCACGATGTGGCGCGCGCGGGCGGCGTCGGCGACGCGCTCGGAGAGCGACAGCCGGCCGGGATTGGAGGTCCCGCCCGCCCCCGATAGAACACGGTCGAGCAGCGCCTGGCCACCCGTCTCCTGGAAGGGCATCGTCCCGTCGCGCACGGCGCCCAGCCGGACCGGGTCGTTGTCGATCCCCACGACCGTCAGGCCACGGTCCGCGAACGACAGCGCCAGCGGCAGGCCCACGCGGCCGAGGCCGACGACGGCCACGTCGGCGGTGCTGTGTGAGGCGCTCATGGCGGTGAGGTTAGCGACAGCCCGTATCGCTAAACAGCAGTGAACAACGCCGAATGACGCTGTGTTGGCTAATTTGGCTTTGACGCCGAGCGCCGCTCACGCACGTACTGCGCTGCGAAGCCGGCCACGAACAGCGGGTTGTAGCGGGCATAGCGCCGCCACAGGCGCCGCGGCTCGCGCGAGAGCCGGTACGCCCACTCGAGCCCCGCGCGCTGCATCCAGCCCGGCGCCTGCGACACGAGGCCCGCGTGGAAGTCGAACGCGGCTCCGACCCCGACCAGCAGCGGCGCCGCGAGCCGGGGTCGCATCTCGAGCATCCACTTCTCCTGCTTGGGCTGCCCGGTGCCCACCCACACGACCTGTGCGCCCGACGCGTCGATCGCGGCGACCACGCTCTTCTCCTCGTCGGCGCTCAGCGGGCGGAACGGCGGCGAGAAGCCGCCGGCGATCAGCAGGCCGGGGAAGCGCTCGCGCAGCCGCCGTTCGAGCAGCTCGAGCGCCGCGGGCGTGCGCCCGCCATAGAGGTAGATGGGGATGCCGGTGCGCGCCGCGCGCGCGCAGAAGCGGGCCATCAGGTCGGGGCCGTACACGCGGGTGGCGCGGGCGTGGCCGAGCGCGTGCAGCGCCCACACCAGCGGCTGACCGTCGGGCACCGCGAGCGTGGCGCCGAGCACCGCCGCGCGCGCCCGCGGATCCTCGCGGGCGGCCATGACCAGGTTGACCGCGGCGGCCGTCACGTAGCCGCGGCCCCCCGTCGCGATCATCGCCTCCATCCAGTCGATCACCTCCTCGTAGTCGGAGATCGCCAGCGGGATTCCGAGTATCTCCGCGCGCGCGGGCGGCGTCGGAGGCGCTGCGGCGGACGGGGTGTGGGCGGGAGGCGTGGCGATTGCGTGAAGATACCCGCCCTCGTGGAGATCGACCCCGACTTCTGGATGGGCCGGCGCGTGCTGGTGACCGGTCACACCGGCTTCAAGGGCGCGTGGCTGTCGCTGTGGCTGCAGTCCCTCGGCGCCGACGTGGCCGGGCTGGCCCGCAACGTGCCGACGCGCCCGTCGCTGTACGAGCTGGCCGGCGTCGGTGCGCACATGCGCGAGCTCGAGGCGGACGTGCGCGACCGCGCCGCGGTGCTCGAGGCGCTGCGCGACGCGCGCCCGGAGGTCGTCATGCATCTGGCCGCCCAGCCGCTCGTCCGGCGCTCGCTGCGCGATCCGGCGATGACCTACGACGTCAACGTGATGGGCACGGTCAACGTCCTGGACGCCGTCCGCGACGCCGGCGAGGAGGTGCTCGCGGTCGTGCTGGTCACGTCGGACAAGTGCTACGAGAACTCCGGCGGCGGCTCACGGCGGTTCGTCGAGGACGATCCGCTCGGCGGCGCCGATCCGTACTCGAGCTCCAAGGCGTGCGCAGAGCTGGTCGCCCGCGCCTACCAACGGTCGTTCTTCTCCGGCGAGGGCTCGCCGCGGCTCGGCACCGCGCGTGCCGGCAACGTCATCGGAGGCGGCGACTGGGGCGAGGACAGGCTCGTGCCCGACGCCGTCCGCGCCGTCGAGACCGGCGAGCCGCTCTCTGTTCGCAACCCGGCGGCGGTGCGCCCGTGGCAGCACGTGCTCAGCCCGCTCGCCGGCTATCTACGCCTCGCCGAGGCGCTCTCCCACGGCGGGGAGGCGGCCGGCGCGTGGAACTTCGGGCCTCCGGAGGCGGACGTGCGACCGGTCAGCTGGATCGTGCGGCGGCTCGCCGAGCTGTGGGGCGGGGAGCTCAGCTGGCGCCTCGACGACGCGGAGAATCCCCACGAGGCCGGCCACCTGGCGCTCGACTCCGGCGCGGCCGAACGCGTGCTGGGCTGGCACCCGACGTGCTCGCTGCAGGACGCGCTCCAGCTGGTCGTCGAGTGGCACCGCGCCCACCGCAGAGGGGAGGACATGCGGAGCGTGAGCCTGTCGCAGATCGCCAGAATCTAGAATTCGCCTGCCTGGCTGGATTCGCCGGATCGGGAGGATTTACATAATCTTCCCCGCGATGAGCCCGCTCAGCCTCCGCCGACACCGCGCCGAGCGTCTGCTGCGCGAGGAGTTCGAGGGACTGCGAGGACGGGTGCTCGCGAGCGTGCGCGGACGGCTGCGAGCGAGCGGCGTGAGCCTCGATCAGGGCGATCTGGAGGCGTGCTACGCCGAGGCGTGGCAGGGCCTGTACGCGGCTGTGCTGGAGGGGCAGGAGATCGCCAACCCCGGGGGCTGGCTCGTGCTCGTGACGTTCCGTCGCGCGATCGACGACCATCGCGCCCGCACACGCGCCGGCTGCGCCGGCGAGCTCTCGCTCGACGGGACGAGCGCTCCGCGGGGACTCCCCGGTGGCGATGGCGGCGAGACGGAGGCGGCGGGCGCCCCCGAGCGCGACTTCGCCGCCGAGCTCGACGACCGCATGCGCCTGCGCCAGCTGTTCGAGGCGCTGCGCGGCCGCCTGGACGGGCGCGAGCGGGAGGCGGCCACGCTGTGCTACCTGCAGGGGCTCTCGCGCTCCGAGGCGGCCGAGCGGATGGGCGTGAGCGAGGCTCGGATGCGCAAGCTGATGGAGGGCCGCGGCCCCGGGCGCCCCGGGGTCGCCGGCAAGGTCGGCGCGCTCGTGGCGACGATCCGCGACGGCGCGTGGTGCGCGGAGCAGGGCTCGCTGATGCGCGCGCTCGCGTACGGCATCCTCGACCCCGACGGAGAGCGCCACCGGCTGGCGCTCATGCACCACAGCCAGTGCTCCGCCTGCCGCGCCTACGTCGCCTCGCTGCGCGGGCTCGCCGCGACGCTGCCGCCGGTGGTCCTGCCCTGGGGCCTCGGCGCGGCGGTCCTCGCGCGCGCCGGCGAGGGCCTGCACGCCGCTGCTGCCGGCGGGGGCGCCGGCGGTGGGGCGGCATCCGGCAGCGGGGCGGCCGGCGGCGGTGGCGCGAGCGCGAGCGTGCAGGCCGGGCGGGGGCTCGGAGGCGCCCTGTCCACGTCCGGCGCGGCGGGCGCGGCGGGCGCGGGCGGTGCGGCCGGCGGAGGGTGGCTGCTCGGAGCGGGCCCGCTCGGCGCGAAGCTCGCCGTCGGATGCCTGCTCGCGCTCGGCGTCGGAGCCGGCTGTGTGGCGCTCGAGGAAGGCCAGCACGCGCGCGAGCCTCGCCACGGGCGCCACCATCGTGGACCGGCGGACGGCGCGAGCGCCACCACGGCGGCCGCCGATCAGCTGGGCGATCTGGCGGGCGTCGGGCAGCCCCTCTCCGCGGCCGCCCGCGGGAACGCCGGCTCCGCGACGCCGCTCACGCCCTCGGCGAGAGCAAGCCGTGAGTTCGGGCCCGAGCAGGCGCTCGCGCCAGGCGCGGGCGGCGCGCCCGCCTCCGCCGGCGCCAACGCGTCGGTCGCGCGGTCGGCGTCCAGTCACAGCGAAGCGCCGGCTCCCCCCGGCGGCGAATCTGCCCCACGATCCTCGAGCGGCGATTCGGCCGCGGCCGAGCGCGAGTTCTCACCCGGTTAGCGTCGTCGTCAGGTGTATCGCTATCGCTATACACGGTTCGCGAACGCAAATATGTGTCTCGTCGTCAGGTGTATCGCTATCGCTATACACCGCTCGTCGTCGCAAACGCAATATGTGCCCGGCGATGGGCGGTGTGCCCGGCGGCGATCAGCCCCTCGGGAAGACCTTCCCCAGGCGCCTGAACGCGAGCGGGTTGCCGCGCGGGCGCAGCCTGCCGGTGGCGAGCGCGCGCAGCGGGTCGAGACGTTCGCCGACGAGGTCCACCCAGTCCTGGTAGGAGAGGCGCAGGCGCAGGTCGGGGCTCGGCGCCTCGCCCTGGGCGACGGTGCTGGAGCCGTTGTCGACGGTCAGGTGCCAGGTGGCGACGTCGGGGTCGGTGAACTCCCACTGGATGACCAGTGCCCGTCCGCCCGTGAGCCCGTGGTTGGGGTTGACCTGGCGGCGGATCGTGTCGAACAGCAGCGCGACGGTCTCCCGGTCGCGCATCGAGGGTCCTTCGCGCACGCCGATCACTCCGGCTTTGGCGAGCGCGCGCCCGCGCTGGGACACCTCGAGCGGCGAGAGCCCCGGCGGCAGCAGCGGCGGGCCGGGCAGCGTGTCGAGGGCGAGGCCGGCGGAGCGCAGCTTGGTGGTCATCGAGGTGAGGCCCTCGACGCCGACCTTGTCGAAGGTGTAGTTGAAGACCGTCAGATAGCTTTCGTCCCAGCCGGGCGGCATGAGCACCTGGGAGGTGTAGCGGGTCACTTCGCGCAGGATCTTCGCGACGGCCTTTGGAACGCGAACCGGGTCTTCGCGGTTGAGGTCGGACAGGAGCTTGACGCCGAAGCCGATGTGGCGCTGCTCGTCGGCGGCGATGTTGGCCATGCCCGCGCGGAAGGCCGGAAGCTGGTCGCGCTCCTCGAGGTAGCTGCAGATGAAGTGCTGGCCCGGCTGGGCGAGAGCCGCCTCGATGACGATGTGGTAGAGGGTGACGGCGGCCGCGAGCTGGGCGGGCGAGCGGTCGGCGCGCAGCTCGTCGGCCATCGTGTCCAGGCGGTCGAAGATCTTGCGGAAGCCGGAGGTCAGCTGCGGCTTGATCGCGTTCAGGCCGCTGGCCATCGAGCCGTCGCCGATGCCGCAGACCTCCTGCATGAAGCGCTTGAAGAAGACGGCGTGGCGGGCCTCGTCGACCTGCTGGGTGGCGAGGAAGTACTTCTGCTCCTCGCGCGGGGCCGCGTCGATGTACGGGGAGAGGTTGTCGGCGACGGCGTCCTCGCCCCAGAAGAACAGGCAGTAGTTCCACAGCGCGGCCGTGCGCTCGAACTCGGTGAAGTCCTCGCGCCACTGGCGCGTGTCCTCGGTGAAGTCGAGCTCGGTCGCGGACCAGTTGCCGCGCTCCCAGCGCGCGTACAGGTCCTCGTATGAGATCGCGTCGGCGGGCAGGCTGGCGACGTTGGTGGCGTCAGCCGGGGTCGAGCTCGTCGCGGTCGCCATCGTGTCGCTCCTCTCGCTCCAATGATCCGAATCGGATAATGGACGCTATCGGAATAGTACGTACTCTGTCAAGTGTAAGATCCGGGTGTATGGAGACCGGACGGGATGGGTTGCGCGCGCGCGGCGGGCAGGCGGCGATCGGCGCGGAGCGCTCTGCGCGCGAGACGGCCGGGGGTCGCATGACGCGCGAGCAGAGCCGCGCGAACACCCGCGACCGCCTGCTGGCGGCGGCGCGCAGCGTGTTCGCGCGCAGCGGCTTCCACGGCGCCTCCGTCGAGGAGATCGCCTCCGAAGCGGGGTTCTCGACGGGCGCGCTGTACTCGAACTTCGACGGCAAGGAGGACCTGTTCCTGGTGCTGATGGAGCGCGAGATCGACGAGCACGCGCGGGAGATCGCCGACGCGGTGCGCGAGCGCGCGTCGATCGCCGAGCGGGCCACGGGCGGCGCGCGCCAGTGGATGACGATGATCGACCGCGAGCCCGAGCTGCTGCTGCTGTTCATGGAGTTCTGGGCGTACGGGGTGCGCGACCCGGACGTGCGCCCGAAGGTGGCCGAGCGCTTCGCGCAGATGCGCCAGGTGCTGACGCGGCTGATCGCCGACGGCGTGCGCGAGTTCGACCTGGAGCTGGACATCCCCGCCGAGCAGCTGGCGGTGGCGATCGACGCGCTCGCCGACGGCATCGCCCGCCAGAAGCTGGCCGACCCGGACGCCGTCCCGGACGAGCTGATGGGCAGGGTGCTCTCGCTGCTGTTCACCGCCGCCACCCGCCCGGCGGCGTGACGCGCGAGGCCGGCTGCGGCCGGCCGGGCGGTTGTCGGTAGCCGCGCCGTGGTTGGCGGCCGCGCTGCGACTACCCGCGCGCGGGCACGCACAGGCACGCGTAGTGCACGGTGAACGTCCGCCGCGCGAGCGGCGGGGCGAGGCGATGCACGCCCGCGCGCACGGCCCACTTGGCGCTCGCGGCCGCACGCTGACGCGGCGTGACGGCGAAGAAGCGGTGCACACGCAGCGGCAGCGGGTCCTCGAGCTCGGCGACGATCGACAGGCCCGCGCGCGCGACGATCTCTCGGATCGCGCGCCGGTCCAGCCGCTGCAGATGGCCGACCTCGGCCGCGTGCTCGCGCTTGCCCGCACGCCGCGCCGACCAGTTGGCCTCGAGCGGCACCTCCACGAGCACCGCGCGGCACGCGCGGGCGACCTCGCTGAGCAGCGCCGCGGGGTCGGGGACGTGCTCGAGCACATGCGAGAGCACGCCGAGCTCGTACGCGCCGTCGGGGGCGGGCAGGTGCACGCCGTCGTAGAGCTCGACCGAGTCGATCTGCGGGCGTGAGCGCGCGATCTCGACGGCCGCCTGCGTGATCTCCACGCCAGACAGCCGCCCGCCGAAGCCGCGGCGGCGCAACTCGCACAGCAGCGCCCCGTCGCCGCAGCCGACCTCGAGCGTTCTGAATAGACGCCCGCCCGCCCCATGCCCACCCGCCCCGATGCCCGCGCGCGCACACAGCGCGATCACGTGATCGGCCTTGCCGAGCGCCCCCAGCGCCCGCCAGCGCGCGTACACGGCCGCGGCGGCCGGCTCCTGCGTGTAGGCGTCGTCGTAGAAGCGGACGAGGGCGGCGGAGTCCTCCACACCGGGGATTATCGTTGGCGCGATGACCGCGAAGCTCAGCGCGTCGCTGCGCGACGCGCCGGCGACGGTGCCCGCGCTCGCGGCGCTCGCGCTGTTCGTCGTGTGGGCGACCAGCCAGGCGGGCTATCCGGTCACCCACTGGGCGCCGGGAGCGCTGATCGTGCTGGTGCTCCTCGGCATCGCGCTCGGCCTCGTGCGGCTGCGCGTCGCGGACGTTCCCGTGCCCGTGCGGATCGCGCTCGCGGCGCTGGCCGCTTACACCGCGCTCAGCTTCCTGTCGATCCTGTGGGCGGCGGTGCCCGGAGAAGCGTGGGAAGGCGCGAACCGGACCCTCCTGTACCTGGCGGTGTTCGCGCTGTTCGCCTGCTGGCGCCAGCGCGGGCTCAGCGCGGCGCTCGCGCTCGGCGCGTGGGCGCTCGCGCTGGTCGCGCTCGCGGCGTTCGTCGCGCTGCACGTCAACGCCGCCGGCAGCGCGAGCCTGCAGGCGATGCTCCCGGGCGGACGCCTGCAGTACCCGAGCGGCTACGCCAACGCGAACGCGGCGCAGTGGCTGATGGCCTTCTGGCCCGCGCTGCTGCTCGCGCGCGGCAGGAGCCTGCCGTGGGGCGTGCGCGGCGTGCTGGCAGGCGGGGCGGTGCTGCTGGCGGAGGTGGCGCTGCTCAGCCAGAGCCGCGGCTCGCTGTACGCCACGCCGGTGATGCTCGTGCTCGTGTTCGCGCTGCTGCCCGGGCGCATCCGCACGTTCGCCGTGCTCGTCCCCGTGGCGGCGGGCATCGCCGCGGCGGCGCCGGCGGTGCTGCGGGTGGGCGACCATCTGCGGCACGAAGCGGTGGTGCCCGCCACCTTGCACAGCGCCGTGGTCGCGATGTTCGCCGCGGCGGCGGCCGTCGGGCTCGCGGTCGCGCTGGGCGCCGTCGTGGAGAAGCGGCTGAGCGAGCGCTCGCTCGCGCGTCTGCGTGCCGGCACGCGCGCGGTCGCGCTCGTCGCGCTCGTGGCCGTCCTCGCCGGCGGGCTGGCGGCGGCTGGCAACCCCGTGAGCCGGCTCGAAAACGCGTGGCACAGCTTCAAGGGCGGCTACGCCTCCAACAACTCGGGCGCCAGCCGGCTGATCGGCGGTCTCGGCAGCAACCGCTACGACTTCTACCGAGTGGCGCTCGACGAATTCCTCCAACACCCGCTCGTCGGCATCGGCGCGGACAACTTCCAGGAGCAGTACCTCGCACACGGGCGCAGCGACGAGACGCCCCGCTACCCGCACAGCGTCGAGCTGCGCACGCTCGTGCAGACGGGCCTCGTCGGCGCGCTGCTCGCGCTCGTCGGCCTGGGCGCCGCGCTGCTGGCGGCCGCGCTTGCGCTGCGTCGCCCCGATCCGCTCGTGCGCACCGTCGCGGGGGCCGCGCTCGCCGGGTTCGGCTACTGGGCCGTGCACGGCTCTTTCGACTGGTTCTGGGAGTTCGCCGGGCTGGGCGCGCCCGCGTTCGCGTTGCTCGGCCTCGCCTGCGCGCTCGCGCCAGCGCGCAGGCCATCGGCCGCGCGCGTCCAGCCGGTCGCCGCCGATGGCGCGCCGCCGGCTGCAGCGAGGCTTCTCGAGCGTGGCTCGGCTCTGCGCCGGCGTCTCGCGATCGCCGCGGGTGCCGTGCTGGCGCTCGCTGCCGCCGCCTCGTTCGCCGCCCCGTGGCTCAGTCAGCTGGAGGTGCAGAGCGCGGCGCACATCTGGACGACAGCGCCGCAGACCGCGTACGCGCGCCTGCGCGACGCCGCGCGCCTGAACCCGCTCAGCGACGAGGCGGACGTCGTCGCCGGCAGCATCGCCCTGCGCTACGGCGAACTGGCCCGCGCCGATCGCGAGTTCTCACTCGCGCTCGCGCGCGTCCCCGGCGACGCGTACGCGACGCTCGAGCGGGGGGCGATCGCCTCCGCCCAGGGCGACCGGGCGGCCGCGCTCGGGCTGCTCGAGCGGGCCGTGCGGTTGAGCCCGCGGGAACCGCTCGCCCGGCAGGCCCTGGACCTGGTGCGCGCGGGAGGCCGCCTCAGCATCCAGGAACTCAACCGCTCGATCCTCCTCAAAGCTCAACAACTCGCCTGATTCGTTGAATCTATTCTTGCGAACGATGGAGAAATTGCTCGACACGGCGGCTTGCCTTCGGTAGCGTGTGCGAACAATCGTCGATTCGTCGATGACAAGCCTGTACGCTCAAGGCACCTGGCGATCGGGGGGTCGAGGCGACGATGAACGTTGGCACGGATAGGAGCACAGCTTGCTCGAGCCAGAAAGGATTTCAAGGCACGGACGCATGCAGAGGCATCGCCTGATCATCACAGCAGCGTCGCTGGCGCTTTCCGTGTCGGCTCTGGCGCCGACGGTCGCCGGCGCCGGGCCGCTTCTCAGCGGCTACGGCGGCCCGGGCCAGGGCAGCCAGGCGATCCTCGGCTCGGCGCTCGTGGGCGGGTCCTCCGGCGGCTCAGGCGGGAAAAGCTCAGGCGGGAGCGGCTCGGGCGGTGGCGGCTCGGGCGGTGGCAGCTCGAGCAGGAGCGGCTCGAGCGGGAGCGGATCGCAGGCGGGGGGCGGCGAAGCGGCCGGGGGCAGCAGCGCGGGCGGAGCGCCCGCGGGGGGCGCAGGGGCCCGGCGGGGTGCCGGTGCGACCGCGTCCACGGGGAGAGGGAAACAGGCCAACGCAACGGCTGGGAGCGCGTCCGGGGGCGCCTCGCGACCGGCCGTACGCGGGCCTGGTCTGTCGGCTGCGTCAGGGAGCGCCGGCGGTTCGCAGGCGCTGGGGCTCTCTGGCGCTGACCTTCTGTACATACTCCTTGCCCTGGGAGCGCTCGTCCTGACGGGCGCTCTCACCAGGAGAATGGCGCGCGTGCCCGGCTAGTGACGGGACGGCGACTAAAGCGATGCGACGCAGGACCCGAGTAATCAACTAAGGGACAAGGAAGCCCGCCCCCTCATGGACAGCAGCCGGATCACCCAACAGACCTCCACCACGATCCCGCTTCGCGGCGAGCTCACGCACGACGCGCCCGCGCCCAGGGTGCTGTGGCGGGGAACCTTCGAGGGGCCCCTGCAGTGGGCGCTCGAGGGTCCCGGCTGGCAGATCGTGCGCCCGGTGGCGGACTTCGTGCTGCTGTGCGTGGCCGTCGTCGTCGCCCTCGGCGGGGTCGACGCGACCCTGCACGTCTCATCGGTTCGCGCTCCCCTGCTCGCGCTGCCGCCGCTGGTCATGCTGCTCTTCTACCTGCGCGGCGTGTACCGCACCCGCCTGCGCGCGCTCGTGCTCGACGGGATCGTGCCCGTCCTCAGCGGCGTGTCCGTCGCGGCGATGGCCGTGGCCACGCTCGGGATGCTCTTCAACGGGCAGCTGCCCAACCAGAGCGACTGGCTGCACGGCTGGCTGCTGGCGCTGCTCGGCGTGGGCGTCGGGCGCGTCGTCCTGTCGTTCGCCCAGCGCTGGGCGCGCAAGCGCCACCTGGTGGGCAAGTCGGTCCTGATCATGGGAGCCGGGGTCGTCGGCGCGCAGGTGGCGCGGCGCCTGGAGTCCCATCCCGAGTACGGGCTCGTGCCGATCGGCTTCCTCGACGAGGACCCGCGTTCGGTGGCCGAGGTCGGCGGGCGCGACGTCCCCGTGCTGGGCACGATCGACGATCTCGACGAGACCGTCGAGCACACGGGCGTCAGGCACCTGATCGTCGCCTTCTCGTCGGCGGCCGACGCGCGCGTCAGCCGCCTGATCCAGCGCTGCCAGGAGCTCGGGGTGGAGGTCTCGGTGGTGCCGCGGATGTTCGACACGATCAACGACCGCGTCGGCTACGACACCGTCGGCGGGCTGCCGCTGCTGACCTTCTCCGCCGTCGATCCCTACGGCCTGCAGTTCGCGGTCAAGCACGCCCTCGACCGCGTCCTCGCGCTGGCGCTGCTGGTCCTCTTCTCGCCGGTGATCGTGCTCGCGGGGGTGGCCGTTCGCCTCAGCTCCCCCGGGCCCGCGTTCTTCCGCCAGCGCCGCGTCGGCCGCGACGGCAAGGTGTTCGACTTCTACAAGTTCCGCTCGATGCGCGTCGAGCAGGCGCCGGCGGACGGCGGCGAGCAGGAGACCAGCGCGCTCGACTTCCTGCTGGGCGGGGACACCGCGCCCGGGGGCGTCGAGGGCGAGGATCGCCGCACGGCCGTCGGGCGCTTCCTGCGCAGCACCTCGCTCGACGAGCTGCCCCAGCTGTTCAACGTGCTGCGCGGGGACATGAGCCTCGTCGGCCCTCGTCCCGAGCGCCCCGAGTTCGTGGAGCTGTTCAGGCAGGACATCATCCGCTACGGCGATCGCCACCGGGTCAAGTCGGGGATCACCGGCTGGGCGCAGGTGCACGGCCTGCGCGGGCAGACCTCGCTCGCCGAGCGGGTCGAGTGGGACAACTACTACATCGCGCACTGGTCGCTCGGCCTGGACCTGAAGATCCTCGCGCTGACGTTCGTCGCGCTGTTCCGCAACGCCGAGTGATCGGCGCCCTCGCGGCGCCACCCACCCCGAAACGCCCAACGGCGCGACGCGGGCGATCGCGCTCGCTGGCCCCCGATCAAATCGTCTTCTGGGCGTCCTTCGCCGGACCGCTCCAGTACTGGTACACGCGCACGCGCAGGCCGCGGGCGCTGACCGCCGCGGGCAGCGTGATCGAGTAGTCGTTGAAGCGGTTCAGCGTGAACAGCACCCAGTAGCGCAGCAGCTTGCCCCTGAGCACTTCCAGGCGCATGTAGTCGCCGACGGGCCCCGAGCCGCTCGCGATCACGTTGCCGCCCTTGCGGCGCAATCTGAGGGTGATCGGGCTGACGCTGCCCAACGGGGAGGCCAGGGCGCCGGCGACCGCCGCGAACGCCGGCTTGCGCGCCCCGCTCGCGGAGAGCATGCCGAAGTCTTCCGCGGCGGAGTCCTGGAGCTTGTACGCGAGCGCGGCAGCCACGTAGGGGGTGCGCGCCAGCGCGCGGAGCGTGTTCGAGAGGTTGGTCGCCTGGATCTTTGGCGTCACGCACGCCTGTTCCTGCTCGATGCTTTCGTGCGGCCAGCAGCTGCTCCAGCCGAACTCGTCCAGCCACAGCGGCTTGGTGTCGCCGTTGGCGAGCTGCACTTCGTGCGTGTAGCGCACCGCGCCGAGCGTCAGCGTGTAGAAGTGGACCGCCAGGCCGTCGTAGTAGCCCTCGATGCCGTCCGCGTACAGCAGGCGCAGGAACGCCCCGTTCGTGCCCACGAACGCGCCGCCGAGCACCGGCACGCTCGGATTCGCCGCCTTGATCGCCGGGTACGCCGCCCGCAGCAGGGCGGCGTAGCGTTCGGCTTTGTCCGGGCCCGCGAAGTACTGTTCGTTCGACTGGTCCGGCTCGTTCCACACTTCGATCGCCGCCAGCCGCGTGCCGTAGCGCTGTGCCAGGTACGCGACGAACGCGGCGTACGCGGCCGGGTCGCTCGGCGGCCACGCGCTGGCTTCGTCATCGCCGAACGGATTGCAGCTCGCCAGCAGCGCGATCGGCGCCGAGGATGCCCAGCACGGCGTGCTGTCGACGTCCATGATCACGCGTATGCCCGCCGCCGCCGCGTCGCTGACCAGGCGGTCGCTGAACGCCAGCGCGGTCGCGTCGACGTGTCCCGCTTCCAGCGGCTCGAGCGCCGACCACGGGACTTCCGTGCGCACGACCTTCGCGTGCAGCGCGCGCGCCTGCGCGATCGCGCCGTCCACCTGCGCCGTCGTCGCGCCAAAGCCGACGCCCAGGATGTTCACGCCGCCCAGCATGGTGGTGCTCGCCGGAGGGCTCTTGTGCCGGGCGGGAGCGCTCCTGTGCCGGGCTGCCGCGCTCGCCGCCGGCGCCGACGCGAGCGTGCACAGCGCAAGCGCCAACCCGACCGCCGCCTTGGGGAAGCGCCTGTCCATGCCCAACACGATAGTCGCGGGCGCAGCGGAGCCCGCCACCAGCCGCTCGCGCCTGGAAGTACGCTGTCCCCAGCAATGTCGCCCACCTGGATCTGGATGCAGATCGCGATCGTCCTCTTCGTCCTGATCGGGATGGTCGTCGCGATCGTCAAGCTGGCTTAGCGGCGTCCTTGCCCCCGGCGGGGGCGTCAGCGGCGCAGACGCCAGATGCGGCGCCCCCTGCTGGCGCCCGCGAGCGCCCCCGCCGGCCGCGGCGGGATCTCCTCGCCGCCCAGGATCGCCGCGGGCACCGCCTGGGTGAGCCACTCGGCCAGCGGCGCGAGGCCCGCCTGGTCGAGCTCCTCCGCCAGGCCCGGCGGGCGATCGACGCTGTCGTGGGCGTCGGAGGTGACGTTGTGCACGAGCTCCTCGCGCGCCAGCTCCAGCGCGAAGCGGCGCACCTCGCCCCCGAAGCGGCCCACCAGCGAGCCTGCGGTGATCGACATCAGCACCCCGTCCGCCGCCAGCGAGCGGATCGCCCGCGGATCGCGTCGCAGGGCGGGGCAGCGCTCGGGATGCGCCAGCACGACGCGGTGCCCGTCGCGCAGCAGGCCCAGCACGAGGCCCTCCAGCGCGACCGCCACCGGCGTGAACGGGGGCTCCACCAGCAGCCAGCGCCCGCCGCCCAGGCCGAGCCGATCGAGCTCCTCGGGCTCGATCTGGGCGAGCTGGCTGATCGCGATCTCCGCGCCCGTCAGCACGTCGAGCGCCACACGCTCCTCGGCCAGGCGCGCGTTCAGCTCGCCCACCAGGCGCGCGATCGTGGCGGCGTCGTTGGGCGTGCGCGAGTTGACGTGCGGGGTCGCCACCAGCGTGCCGATGCCCGCCGCCACCGCCGCGCGCGCAAGCGCCAGCGAGCCCTCGATCGTCTCCGGGCCGTCGTCGATGCCCGGCAGGACGTGGCAGTGCAGGTCGATCATCGGCGCCGCGAACAGTACGCCCTGAGGGGGCGCGCGAGGGTATGATCGCCTCGCCGGCCGGTCGCGGCGAGACCCGTGGCGAGAGAACGCAAAGGGAGAGCGATGTTCAAATCGATCGTGGTTGGAACCGACGGCTCGGACACGGCCAACCAGGCCGTGCGCCAGGCAGTGGACCTCGCTCGCGCGGTCGGCGCGAAGATCGAGCTCGTCAGCGCATACGAGCCCGTGCCGTCGCAGCGCCTCAGCGAGGAGCGCCGGCAGGCGCCCGAAGACCTCCAGTGGGCGATCAACCCGCGCGAGGACGTCGACGCGACGCTCGAGGCGGCCGCCGCGATCGCTCGCGAGGCGGGGGTCCCCGTCGACGTGTACCCGCGCCAGGGCGATCCCGCCGACGCGATCCTCGACATCGCCGAGGAGCGCGAGGCCGACCTGATCGTCGTCGGCAACAAGGGCATGACCGGCGCCAAGCGCTTCCTGCTGGGCTCCGTGCCCAACAAGGTCTCCCACCACGCGCCCTGCTCGGTGCTGATCATCCGCACCACCTGAGTCCGACTCGACCCCGCCCGCCAGCCGACGCTCAGCGCGAGCCGAGCGCCGAGCGCATCGCGCTGCGGATGCGCTGCGCGGCGATCCAGCCGTCGTCGCGGAGCCGGCGCGGCAGCCCGGTGCCCTCCACGTTGAAGCGCCACGCCGCGCGCGCCGGCTCGGCGAGATCCCTGCGCAGGCGCTCGGTGCGCCCGCTGCGCACCTCGCGCGCGGCGCGGCGCAGGCTCAGGCCCTTCTCCGCGGGCAGGTGCCACAGTCCGATCGCCAGGGGGTCGGCGGCCCGCGCCGCCTGGCTGCGCGTGCCGGTCGTCATGCGCCTGGCCACGCGCGAGAGGTCCTCGAAGCGCACCCGCCCCAGCGCGCCCGCGAGCGACAGGATCTGCTCCTCGTTGGGCAGCGTCTTGCCTTCGCCGGCCAGCCGCGCGTCGAGCTCCTCGCATACGCCCACGAGCTCGCGCAGCGCGGCCGGTCTGCCCACCAGCAGCTCGCCGCCCACCCACGGCGGGACCTCCTCGGACTCGCCCATCTCCCGCGCCAGCTCGCCGATCGCCCTGCGCGTGCGGCCGTGCACCTCGAAGCCGACCGTGTCCCAGTCCGGCGGGTAGTCGATGAACACGCAGCCGACGTCCTCCGCGGCGGGCGCGCTGGCGAACACCGGCTCCGGGTCGGGCCACACGCAGTCCAGGTCCGTCAGCCAGATCTCGCGCTCGGGCGCCTGGCCCTCGGTGCTGGAGAGGATCGCGTCGAGCACGTAGCGCGAGGACACGTAGATCTCGGTGCCCGCCCGCGGGCGGTGGCGGTACTCGGTCGGGAGGATCCGCACGCCGAGCGCCTCGATGGCGTCCAGGAGCTCGGCTCCCTCGCGTCCGAGGACGGCGCGGTCGCTGACGTTGGTCGCCAGCGCGAGCTCGCAGCGGGCCTCCTGCAGGCTCAGCGAGGCCGCCTGCGTGAGGGCGCACTCCAGATAGCGCACCGCCACCCGGGCGGCCGAGGAGTCCGCGCGCGCGGTCGGGTAGCGGAACGCCTCCCCCTGCTCGTGCACGTACAGGTACTGGACGACCAGTGGGGTGGGAGCGTGCTCCATCGAGCGGATTCTCCCGATATCCCCGGACGCCGATCGCGGTTGCCCGCCGGCACCATCCTCAGCGCCAGAGATAATGGCTGCCGTGAAGATCGTGAGCGTCATGACGACCGATTCCAGCGGCGGCGCCGAGTTCGCCGCGCTGGAGATGCTGGAGGCGCTGCGCCAGCGCGGCCATCGGACGGTGATGCTCACCGACATGCCCGGGATCGGCCGGGACACGGGGGTCGAGGTTCTGCCGATCGCCCTCGGCCCGAAGCTGTCCACCGGCAGCTGGGCCGGGCTGGCGCTGCGCTGGCCGCTGCTGCTCGCGCGCCTGCGCGCGGCGCTGCGCGCGCAGGCGCCGTACGACGTGCTGCTCGTCCACTACAAGAAGGAGCAGCTGCTGGCGTACATGCTGCCGGCGAGCCTGCGTGGGACGGTCGTGTGGGCCGAGTGGGGGCCGGTCCCGTTCCCGCTGCGCAAGGGCCTGCCGCGCCGGGCGTATCTCGCCGCCGCGAGCCGCGTGCCGCTGGTGATGGCCGTGTCCGAGGGCACGCGGCGCTCGGTGACCGACGTGGGCGTCGACGCGGAGAAGGTCGTGGTGGTGCCGAACGTGCTGCGCACCGACGAGATTCAGTACACCGAGCGGGGACGCGCGCGCGTGCGCGCCGAGCTGGGGATCCCCGCAGAGGCCTTCGTGGTGGGCTGCATCTCGCGCTTTCACCCCAAGAAGCGCAACGACGTCGTCGTCAGCGCCGTGTGCGATCTGGACGATCCACGCGTGCACCTGATCCTCGCCGGCGACGGCGAGACCGAATCGCAGCTGCGCTCGCTGGCGGCTCCGCTGGGCGAGCGCGCGCACTTCATCGCCACGCCCGGCCGCGAGGTTCCCGACGTGCTCTCCGCGTTCGACGTGTCGGTCTTCTGCCCGAGCCCGACCGAGGGAGCGCCGCGCGCGGTGATCCTGGGGATGCTCGCGAACCGGCCCTGCCTGTCGACCGGCGCGGAGGGCGTCTCGGACATGATCACGCCCGAGATCGGCGGCATCGCCGATCCCGAGAACGATCCGGCCTCGCTGCGGGCGCTGCTGGTGCGCTACCTCGACGATCCGCAGCGAGCCGCGCGCGAGGGCGCGGCGGCACGGGCCCACGCGGAGCGCACGTACGCCGCGCCGGTGGTGGCGGAGCTGATCGAGGGTCTGCTGGACGACGCGATCGCATCCGGCGGCTCGCGCTCGCACGCGCTCGCATGAGCGCAGCCTCGGGCAGGCGTCTGCTGATGATCGAGCAGGGCGGACGCGGAGGTGTGACCGACTACACCGCCGAGCTCGTCCGCGCGCTGGCGGGGGAGGGCTGGTCGGTCGCGCTGGCGACCGCCGACGATCACCTCTATCCGCCGATCCCGGGGGTGGTCGTGCATCGGGTCTTCCACTACGTGCGCGACAGCTCGCGGGCCGGTCGCGCGCTGCGCAGGCGCGGGCTCGGGTGGATCGTCAACGGGGTGCGCTTCCTGCTCTCGCTGCCGCGCCTGATGCGCCTGGCCAGGGACGCGGACCTCGTGCACACCCAGGGCTGGGAGGTCCCGCAGATCGGGCTGGTGGCGATCGCGTGCCTGCGCCTGGCAGGCGCCACCGTGGTGCAGACCTCGCACAGCACCTTCGAGCGGGTGCGCGGCCGCGCGCGCACGCGGCGGCTGGCCACTCGCGCGACCGCGCGCCTGACGGCCGCGACGATCGTGCACACGCAGGCCGACCTGGCGCGGCTTCCGCGCGAGGCGCGCGAGCGGGCGGTCGTGATCCCGCACGGCGAGTACGGCGGGCTGGCGCGCACCGGCGGCGCCGCCGAGCGCGATGCCGCGCGCGCCGCGCTGGGGATAGCGCCGGACGCGCCCGTCACGCTGATGTTCGGCCAGCTGCGAGCCGACAAGGGCCTCGGCGACCTCGTCCAGGCGCTGGCGCGGCTGCCCGCCCTGCACCTGCTGATCGGCGGGCAGGACCTGGGGGCGCTCGCCGCGGTCTCCAAGCAGCTGCAGAGCCCCGAGCTGGCGGGCCGCGTGACGGTGCGCGAGGGATTCCTGGACATGCGCGAGGCCGCGCAGCTGTTCGCCGCCGCCGACACCGTCGCGCTGCCCTACCCGACGGCCAGCCAGAGCGGGGTGCTGCTGCTCGCCTACGGCTTTCGCCGCCCCGTGATCGTCTATCCGGTCGGCGGCCTCCCCGAGTCCGTCATCGACGGCGAGACCGGCTGGATCTGCGAGCGCCCCGACGTCGACGCGCTCGTCAGCGCGCTCGCCGCCAGCATCGACGCCGGCTGGCCGGAGTGCCTGCGCCGTGGCGAGGCGGGAGCCAGGCTCGCCGACGAGCGCTTCGCCTGGCCGGCGATCGCCCGCCGCACGAGCGAGCTCTACCTGGAGGTGCTGGCGCGGCGTGCCTGAACGATCACAAGCGCACGAGCTTCGCGCCGGCCCTGGCGGTCCGCTGCGAGGCCGGCCTCGCGGCGGGGCGCGCCGGCGCGGGCGCCGACAGCTGGCGGATGCCCTGCGCGAACGGCAGCGCGCTCGCGAGGTCGGAGGCGAAGAAGTAGAGATTGCGCCGCAGCGCGTCCGGCGTCTCGAGCACCGAGACGTGCGCGAACTCCCCCGCGAGCAGATCCGCGAGCGGCTCGGGGTCGTGGAACTGCAGGCGCGCGTACGCGTAGCCCTCGCCCGGCTCGATCACCGTATAGCCCGACAGGACGCCATCGGCGGCCAGCGCGCGGTGAGCCGAGGCGAGGATCGTGGCCGCCTCGAGCGGGGTGAAGTGGTGCATGGCCGAGTCCCAGATGATGTTGTCGAACGGCCCCTCGGGGACGCCCTCGAGGATGTCGCAGGCGCGGTACTCGACGTTCGCCCGCGCGTGGAACCGCCGGGCGTGCGCGAGCGCCGCGCGGTCGTGGTCGACGGCGAGCACGTGCGCCGCGCGCTCCGCGTAGAAGCGATGGGAGTTGAAGCCGTCACCGCAGCAGAGCTCGAGGATCTCCGCTCCCGGCCGGATCGCCAGCGTGTTCAGGACGCCCCGCTCGAGGAACATCGAGCGCTGCCTGTCGACCCACTGCCAGTGCACGTCGATCTCGTGGTCGAACCACTCCGCCGACGGTCGCAGGAAGCCCTCGACCTTGTACTGGAGATGATGCGAGCCGGCGGACATGGAGCGCAGCGCGGCGTTGAAGCGGCGCAGCGCCGGCACGATCACGCCGTAGATGCCGGAGAGGACGCGAGCGAACGAGAGTGTGGCGGCGAACCGCCGCCGGTCTCCCTGCGCGGCTACCCCCCTGCTCATGGCCGGAGCGTAGCGGGCACGTCCATGCGTGCCCGTATCTTTTCCGGGGTGAACGAACTCTTGCAGCAGCGGTGCTCCTGAGGTGAGGCGCGCCGTCATCCTCGCCGGCGGCGAGGGCACCCGCCTGCGTCCGTACACGACCGTTCTGCCCAAGCCGCTGATGCCGATCGGCGACCGTCCCGTGCTCGACATCGTCGTGCGCCAGCTGAAGGCGCACGGCTTCGAGCGGATCACGATCGCCACCGGCTATCTCGCCGAGCTGATCGAGGCGTTCTTCCGCGACGGCGACAGCTACGGCATCCCGATCGACTACTACCGCGAGCGCGAGCCGCTCGGCACCGTCGGCGCGCTCGCCCTGATCGACGGGCTCGTGGCGGACGACGTGCTGGTGATGAACGGCGACGTGCTCACCGACATCGACTACGGGGCGCTGCTCGAACGCCACCGCGCCAGCGATGCGGCCGCGACGATCGCGACCAAGGAGCGCCAGATCCAGGTCTCGCTCGGGGTGCTGCGCTTCGGCGACGACGGCGACCCCACTCGCCTGACCGGCTACGACGAGAAGCCCGCGATCGACTACATCGCGAGCATGGGCGTGTACTGCTTCGCGCCGCGCGCGCTGTCGTTCATCGAGCCCGGCAAGCGCCTGGACTTCCCCGATCTGATCCTGCGCCTGATCGCCGCCGGCGAGGTCGTGCGCTCGTGGCCGAGCGACGACTACTGGCTGGACATCGGGCGCCACGACGACTACGAGCAGGCCCAGGAAGAGTTCGAGTCGGTGCGCGACCGGCTGATCCCGCCGGAGCTGTAGAGGACCGGCGCGGCCGCCGAACTCGACGATCAGCTCGCCGGAGGCTCATCTCACTCCTGCTTGGTGGCATCCGCCGCGGCGAGCAGGTCCTCCCAGGAAGCGGCGTACGGAGCCACGCGCTTGGCCAGACGGCGCAGCGCGCCGTAGTCGTCGTCGATCTCCCAGCCCATGTGCAGGACGATCGGAATCCAGCCGCCGACTTCCCTGTCGATCATCGCCTGCACCGCGGGCAGGACGCGGGCGGCGGAGTCGTAGAGCGGCGGATAGCAGGGCAGGTAGATCGCCGAGCCCCACCACTGCGGGCCGCCGTGAAAGCCCATCAGCGCAACGCTCTCCGGCCCCCCCGTGACGATGTCGTAGAGCCGCTCGAGCACAGGCCACTGTCCGACGTCGAAGCGATTGAACGGAGGGACGAAGACGCGAGGATGCACGCCCATCTCGGCCAGCTTCCCGCGGCCGGTCTCCAGGAGCTCGGTCAGGCGGCCGTGGTCGAGGCCGCACAGCTCTGAGCAGCGCCGCGGGTCGTTGTAGCGGGTCCGATGCGTGAGCCCGTGTTGCGCGAACGTCACGCCGTCCCGGCGCATCTGGTCGAGCAGCGCGCGGTCGTCGTCGTCGAGCGGCTGTCCACCCGAGCTCCCGCGCCGCGTCGGCTGATGGGTCCACTGCGGCACGACCGACATCAGGTAGAGAAGGCCCTCCTCGGCCATCACCGCGTGGAAGCGCCTCGAGGCCTCCCGACCGTACCTCGGGTCGTCGAGCCCGGAGTGGTAGGGAAACTCGTCGACCCGAACGAGAAACCGGGGAGCTCCGCCGGTGCTCGCTCCGAGCGCCTGCGCTCGCGCGGCTTGCAGCGGTGACAGCCAGGCGTCCTCGTAGCTGAGCCTGCCCGCCTTCATCCGCAGGCGCTGAGCGATGCGCTCCGGCCGCGTGGGGATGCGGCGCGTGGGCAGGGCTCGACACACCGCCGGAGTCGGCTCGATGCCATGCAGGCGCGCGGTGCGGACCGCGTCTCGATCGCCACCGCTCGTGGACATTTACGGCATTTTTACATAAAGATGCCCGCGCTGGGGAGACCGATCGTACGAAAGGGCCGATCGTTGCCAAGGAACTGATCGCTACGCAAGAGCGGCTCGAACGACCTCCACGACCGTGTCGACTTCGCTCTCGGTCATGGATGAGCTGAGCGGCAGCGCGCAGTGGCGCTCGGCGGTCTCGGTGGCCTGCGCCAGCCCGTCGGTGGGCGCGTAGCGGCGGTACTCGGTGAACGTGTGCAGGGCCGGATACCACGTCGTCTGGATGCCGCCCGCTTTGAGCTCGTCGCGGAAGCGATCGCGCGTCTGCCGGTCGGCGAGCAGCACGGGGAAGGCGAAGTGCGAGGAGCGCTCGACGGCCGCGTCGGTGAACGGCAGCTCGATGCCGGGGATCTCCGCCAGGCGCTCGCGGTAGGCGCGCACGCTCGCGCGACGCGCCTCGATGCTCTCGGCCAGGCGCGCCAGGCGGCTCAGCCCGAGCGCGGCGCGCGGCTCGTCCAGGCGATAGTTGAAGCCGATGTCGACCACGTCGTAGGCGGGATCGTGACCGCGATGGCGGTCCCACGTGCTGCTCGTCATCGCGTGCGAGCGGAACAGCCGCACCCGCTCGGCCAGCTGCTCGCCGGCGCTCGTGACCATGCCGCCCTCGCCCACGCACAGCTGCTTCTTGGAGAAGAAGCTGAAAGCGCCGAGCTCGCCGACCGTGCCGACCTGGCGCCCGCTGTCGTCCACGCGCGCGCCGATCGCCTGGGCGCAGTCCTCGATCAGCACGAGCCCGTGCTCGTCGCACAGCGCCCGCAGCGCGGCTACGTCGGCCGGGTAGCCGCAGAAGTGGACCGCCACGACCGCGCGCGTGCGCGGGGTGATGCGGCGCGCGACGTCCGCCGGATCGATGTTGAAGTCGTGCGGGCTGCGCACGTCGCACAGCACCGGCTCGGCGCCCACGTAGCGCGCGGCGCTGGCGCTCGCGACGAACGTGAACGCCGGCACGATCACCTCGTCGCCCGCGCCGATCCCCGCCGCCAGGCAGGCGAGGTGCAGGGCCGCGGTGCCGCTCGAGACGGTCACCGCGTGCGGTGTGCCCACGAAGTCGGCGAGCGCGTCCTCGAACGCCTTCGTGCGCGGCCCCATCGTCAGCCAGCCGGACTCCAGGCAGTCGAGCACGGCCTGCACGTCCTGCTCGGGGACCGTGATCTCGGTCAGCGGCACGCGCCAGTCGCTCACCGTGAGACCGCCTCCGCCAGCGCGGTGACGACCCGATCCTGGTCCTCGTGCGTCATGTGCGGGTAGAACGGGAGCGTCAGCTCGGTTCGCGACGCGAGCTCGGTGATCGGCAGCGACACGCCGGGGAAGCGCTCGCGATAGGCGCTGAAGCGGTGGATCGAGGGGTAGAAGATGCTCGTCTGGATGCCCCGCTCGCGCATGGCGCTCGAGACCTCGGCCTGGCGGCCGTCCTCATCGATCATGATCGGGATCACGTAGCAGGAGGAGCCCGGGACGTCGGCGTCCTCGAACGGGACGATGATCCCCTCGACCTGCGCCAGCAGCGAGCGGTAGCGCACCGTCAGCTCGCGCCGGCGTTCGATTTCCGCCTCCAGCCGCCCCAGGCGCGAGAGCAGCAGCGCCGAGCGCGGCTCGTCGAGGCGGTAGTTGTAGCCGAGCCCCACCACGTCGTAGGTGTCGGTGCGCCCACTGTGGCGGTCCCACGTGCCGCTGGTCATCGCGTGCGAGCGGCGCGAGCGCACGAACGCGGCGACGTCGTCGTCGTCGGTGCACAGCAGGCCGCCCTCGCCGACCGACAGGACCTTGTTGGAGAAGAAGCTGAACGCGCCCGCCAGGCCCCAGGTGCCGAGCTTGCGCCCGGCGAGCGTGGCGCTCGGCGCGTGCGCGACGTCCTCGATCAGCGCGATGCCGTGCTCGTCGCACAGGGCCTTCAGGCGGTCGACGGCGGCGGGGTAGCCGGCATAGTGCACCGCGCACACCGCCTTCGTGCGCGGCGTGATGCGCCGCTCCACGTCGTCGGGGTCGAGGCTCGGGTTCTTGCGCGAGACGATCTCCGCGAACACCGGCGTCGCCCCGCAGTAGAGCGCCGCCGCGGCGGTCGCCGCGAACGTGAACGCCGGCACGATCACCTCGTCGCCCGGTCCGGCCCCGGCGGCCAGATAGGCGAGGTGCAGCGCGGCGGTGCAGCTGGAGACCGCGACCGCGTGGCGCGCGCCGAGCTGCGCGGCGAACGCCTCCTCGAACGCGGCGGTGCGCGGGCCGAGCGTCAGCCAGCCCGAGCGCAGCGTCTCCGCGACCGCCTCCAGGTCCTGCGGCGCCAGACGCAGGTCGAACAGCGGCAGCTCGGGGAAGGTCTCGGTGCTGGCCATCGGCTCGATCGCGGGCGGGGAGGGGGGAGGGGACGGTTCCCGGACGCTCAGGGGATGTTCTTGTAGCGCGCGTCGAACGGATCGCCGAAGGCTCCGGCGTCGAGCGCCGCGATGATCTCGGCGATGCCGTCCGGCACGGTCATCAGCGTCTCGAAGCCGAGCTCCGCGCGGATCTTGTCGAAGCTGACCTTGTAGTCGCGCGGATCCTCGTCGCGCTTGACGTAGGTGACCTTGCCGCGGTCGATCTGCTTGCCGATCTCCTCGACGAGGTCGAGCTTGCGGTAGTTCTCGCCCGAGCGGCCCGCGTTGAACACGTTGTTCGCGACCTTCTCCGCGGGCGCCTCCAGCACCGTGCGGACCGCGCGGCCGGCGTCGCGCACGTGGATGTACGGGCGCCAGAACTGCTCGCCGAAGACCTCCAGCTCGCGGTCGGCCCACAGTTCGCGCGTGAACTCGTTGACGGTCAGGTCGAAGCGCATGCGCCGCCCGACGCCGTAGACGGTCGCGAAGCGCAGGCAGGTCGGTTTGACGCTGCCCGCGCCGCCGCCGAGGATCAGCTTCTCCATGCTGACCTTCTGTTCGGCGTACAGCGAGACGGGGCTGAGCTCGCCGTCCTCGGTGATCGGCACCGTCGGGTCGGCCATGCGGCCGTAGTTGGAGCAGGTGGAGGCGAACACGAGCCGCTGCACGCCGGCCTGCGCCGCGTCGGCCACGAGACTCTCGGTGGCCTGCACGTTGACCTCGTCGGAGACCGCCGGATCCAGGGCGCACGCGGGATCGCCGACGATCGCGGCCAGGTGCACGACGGCGTCGGCGCCGTCGAGCGCGCGCCTGCGCGCGTCGGCGTCGCGGATGTCCGCGCGGATCACCTGGACCCCCGCCTGCTCCTGCTCCGCCGCGATGTCCTCCTGGCCGTGCAGGAGCGAGTCCAGCACGCGGACCTGATGCCCGGCCTGGAGCAGCTCCTTGACGAGCAGCGCGCCGATATAGCCGCTGCCGCCCGTGACCAGCGTCGTGTTGCTCACCTGAGCCATCGTACATGGGCCATCGGCAGGCGCCGGCGCCCGCTTGAGCTCCGCGGATGCAGGGATACTGTGATTCCGGCTCGAACGGGGAAGCCCCAATGCCGACCCTGGCTCGCGACACCACATCGCACCGCGCCGCGCACGACATCGTCATGCAGGTCGTCGTGCGCATCGCCAACCTCGCGCTCGGCGCGGTCGTGACCGCGCTCGTCGTGCGGACGCTCGGCGAGAACGGCTACGGCCAGTGGTCGACCGGCTTCGTCACGCTCGGGCTGATCGGCTACTTCGCCAACTTCGGCATGGAGGGCGTCGTGCTGCGCGAAGCCGCGCGCGACCCGGAGCACGAGCACGAGTGGATCGGCGCGGCGATGATGCTGCGGCTGGCCGTGCTGCTCCCGGTGATGCTCGTCTCGTTCGGCTCGATCCTGCTGCTGCACCGCAGCCACGAGATGCTGATCGCCGGCGCCATCCTGGTCGTGGCGATGCCGTTCGGCGGCGTCGGCGCGCTCGGGATGCTCTTCCAGCTGCGCGTCGACAACCGCGTGCCGATGTTCATACTGACGCTCAGGAGCGTCCTGTGGGGCATCGCGGTCGTGGTCATCTACCTCGAACACGGGGGCATGATCGCGCTGGCGATCGCGATGGTCTCCACCAACGCGGTCGGCTCGATCGTGCAGGTGGTGCTGGCGTTGAAACTGGTGGAGCGCGTGCCGCGGCCGTCGCGCAAGCGGATCCGGGAGGTCGTGCGCGTCGGCCTGCCGATCGGCATCTCCGGCGTGCTGATCATCTCCTATGCGCGCGTCGACCAGGTGATCGTCTACTCCGTCGTGGGCACGAACGCGGCGGGCCTGTACGGCTCGGTCTACAACCTGCTCGACCAGGCGCACTTCGTGCCGATCTCCGTCCTGACGACGCTCGCGCCGGTGATCGCCGCGTCCTGGCCGGCGAATCGCGCGCGGCTGCTGCGCACGGCGCGACTGACGGCGGAGCTGCTGGCGATCACCTCGCTGGGCGGGCTCGCGTTCGCGATCGTCGCCTCGACGCCCGTCGTGCGCCTGATCTTCGGCCAGCAGTTCGTGCCCGCCGCGCCCGCGCTGCCGGTGCTCGGCGCGGCGTTCGTGTTCATCTCCTTCGGCTACCTCAACGGCAACCTGCTCGTCGTCCTCGGCCTGCAGCGGCGACTGCTGTGGATCAGCGCGATCGCGCTGGTGGTCAACGTCTGCGGGAACCTGATCCTCGTGCCGCTCGTGGGCTTCATGGGGGCGGCGTGGATGACGCTGGTGACGGAGGTCGTCGTGTGCGCGGGCAGCCTCCGGTTGATCATGCGCGAGCTCGAGCTGCCGCTGCCCAGGCCCGGACGGATGGGCCGGACGGCGCTCGCGGCCGCGCTGCTGGCGGCCGCGCTCGACGCGCTGCGGCTGGCGCACGCGCCGCTGGGAGCGTTGGTCGCCGCGGCCTGCGTGTTCTACCCGGCGCTGCTGTTCGGGCTGCGCGCGTGCGGGCCCGAGGACGTGCGGGTGCTGCTGCGGCGGGGGACGCCCGCGTGATCGAAGGAGTCGACGATTTCGCGCAGATGCTCGATCAGTCGCGGCAGCTGGCGGCGCGCGTCGTAGCGCTCCTCGCAGCGCGCCCGCGCGTTGGCGGCCAGCGACGCCCGCGCCTGCGGGTCGCCGAGCAGCCTCTGTAGGGACTCGCGCAGGGCGCGAGCATCGCCGCACTCGATCAGCGCGCCCGCCCGGCCGTCGTCCAGGAGGTCCGGGATCCCGCCGACGCGCGTGGAGAGCACCGGCGTGCCGCACGCCATCGCCTCCAGCACCGCCCACGGCACGGCGTCCGCGTAGGTGGGCAGGCACATCAGATCGGACTGCTGCTGAAGATCCAGCAGCTGCGGGTCGGACGGGCCGAGCCGGTGCACGCGCACCCCCCTGCGCTCGGGCACCTGCGCGGTCGTCACGAGGTCCAGCTCGACCTCCTCGCCGAGCTCGCCGGCGAGCGCTGCCAGCAGATCGTCGCCGCCCTTCGCGGCGAAGCGGCCGCCGACGAACAGCACGCGCGGGCGCTCGCGCTCCCGCCGCGCGGCCGGGCGGTAGCGATCGAGGTCGATGCCCGGGTGGTGCTCGACCACGCGCGCGCTCGGCGCCGAGCGTTCGGCCGAGCGCTGCGTCCATGCCGTCCAGGCGAGCGTCAGCGCGGCGCGCTCGAGCGCCCGCCGCTCCAGCGCGGCGCTCGGAGCGATCGTGATCGCGCCGTGATGGCGCTGCGCCGCGCTCCACGCGGGCATCGACCACCAGTCGCGCACGGTGGTGTCCGCCGACAGCGCGACCGGAACCGCGCGCATCGTCGCGGCCATCGTCAGGGCGATCGAGTGGCTGTGGACGTGCACGACGTCCGCCGGCCACGCGCGCAGCTCGCCGCGCACGGCCGCACGCGCGCGCAGCGACTGGATCACATGCCAGCGCAATGCGCGCATGTCCAGGCCCACGCTCGCGAGCGGCTCGAGCGGCCGCGTGGCGGCCGCGCGCGCCAGCCGTCCCATGGGCGTGAGCCCGGCGAAGCGCGCCTCCACGCCGGGCGCGAACGGCAGGCCGGTGCGCAGAGCCTGCACGAGCTGCCCCTGCCCCATCACGTGCGTGCCGAGGTTGCCCTCGTTGAAGAACAGGACCCGCACTCAGCCGGCGCCCGTTACAGGCTGCGCCCGGCGCTGGCCGCCGGCGCTCGCCGCCGGCTCGGGCGAGGAGGGCTCCCCGGCGCCGGCCTGTGGTCGTGCCCATTCGCGCTCGGTAGCGCCGTTCTCCCACGCGCCGGCGCGATTGGGGTCCTCCAGCGTCTCGGGAAGCTCGAGGATCGAGCGCTCGTGCACCTCGGCCAGCGCTCCGTGGAGCTCCCGCGCACCCGCGAAGTCGCGCGCGTCCAGCGGCTCGGACACGTCCGTCCAGACGCGGCCGCCCGCGCGTCGCGCGCGCAGCGGCAGGATCAGCGCCTCGGTCTGGAAGGCGAGCTCGGCGCTGCCGCTCGCGAGCATCACGGGCTTGCCGAGGAAGGGCGTGCGGCGGCTCCCCGGCATGTCGAAGTACATCAGCACGATCTCCCCTTGCTCGAGCAGCGCCTTGGCGACGGGGAAGCCGCCCGTCGAACGGGCGATTCGCTCCCCGCGTTTGCCCAGGCCCCTCTGCCAGCGGGCGAGCCGGCGCCCCCAGTAGTTCGGGGTGGGCTTCTCGAAGAGCCACGGCGCGGCGACCACGATCGGGCTGCGTCCGCGCGATGCGAGTGCCGACATGTTCAGGAAGTACGGGCCCAGATGGCAGGCGCTGAGGAGCAGGCGGCGGTCTGACGAGAGCGCCCGCCGAAGGTTCTCGCCGGAGGCGCCGTCGACGCTCACGGTTCGCCACGGCTGCCAGAACAGCGCTCGCTGCACCCGCTCGTCGACCAGGCGCCGGCGGGCGAGCCCGTCCACCTCGCCCGCGCGTGCCGTGGCGCCCACGATCGCGGTCATCGCCGCGATCGCGCGCCGGCGCTCTTCCGGTTCCTCCCACGCCGCTCGGCCCTTCGCGGCGGCCCTGCGTATGGCCAGCCGCGTCGGCAGCAGGTGGCGCAGCGCGGTCGAGGTCTCGATGCGGACGCGCAGGTCCGCGGGAGGCATCGCGGGCCAACGCAGCGGGCGCCTGGCCGCTGCGATGGCTGCGGACAGATCGCGGGTCTCTGCTGGCGTCATGCTCACATCTATGTAATCACGGGGCGTGGCCGGAGTCTCACGTCCGCTGCGTGGCACGGGGCGTGGCCGGCGCCCGGTGGCCGCTGGGCGGCGCGGGTCTGGCCGCAGCCCGACGGCCGCTGCGCGGATGAGTACCGTCTTGCCGGTGCGCATCCTGGTGGTCTCCACGCTCTACCCCCCCGTGGCCGTCGGCGGCTACGAGGTCGAGTGCTCGGGCGTGGTCGAGCGCCTGCGCGAGCGCCACGACGTGCTCGTGCTGACCAGCGACCAGGACCGGGACGGCGTCGCCGGCGAGGCCGACGTCAGGCGCGAGCTTGCTCGCCTGACACCCGACGAGCGCGGAGCGCTGCGCGCGCCTAGAGCGTCGCTGCGGGCGGTGCACAGCGCGCGGCGCGCGCTCGCGTGGGGCCCGGACATGGTGTACGCGTGGAATGGCTCCTCGATTCCCCAGGCGGCGCTGCGGGTGCTCGCCGACAGCGACGTGCCGCTCGCGTTTCGCGTCTGCGAGCACTGGTTCGGAGCGATCTTCACGGGCGATCAGTTCATGCGCGAGCTGCTGCCGGGCGCTCGCTCGCCGGCGCGGGCGGCATGGGCCGCCGGCTGCCGGGCGCTGAACCTGCTGCCGTCCCTGCGCCTGGATCCGCGGGCGCCGCTGCGCACCGCGATCTCGTGGAACTCGGAGGCGATCAGGCGCATGGTCGCGGTGCAGCCGTTCATCGAACCGGTGCTCGAGCGCGTGGGGCACTCGGTCCCGCGCCACGGCGACGTCTACGCGGCGGTCGTGCGCGCGCCGGCGCCCGAGCCGGAGATCGTGTTCCTCGGACGCGTCACCCCCTACAAGGGCGTCTCGGTGGCGATCGAGGCGCTCGCGCTGCTGCGCTCCGCGCACGGCATCCCGGCCCGCCTGGTGGTGGTCGGTCCCGAGGACAGCGACCACGGCGTGGAGATGCGCACGCTGGCCGAGCGCCTGGGCGTCGCCGAGCAGGTCAGCTGGCGGGGGCCGTGCGCTCCCGATGAGATCGCCGCCGCGCTGGCGCGCGCGCACGCGCTGATCGTCTCCTCCGTATGGGAAGAGCCGTTCCCGCTGGTGACCATCGAGGGCGCGCTGGCGCGCGTGCCGCTCGTCGCCTCCGACGTCGGCGGGATCGGCGAGGGGATGCACGACGAGGAGCACGCGCTGCTGTTCGCGCGCGGCGACGCCCGCCTGGCCGCCGTCGCGCTCGCGCGCACGCTCACCGAGGAGGAGCAGACGGCCGCGCGCGTGCGGCGCGCATACGAGCGCGCGCAGGCGTTCCGGATCGGGCCCTACCTGGACGAGCAGGAGCGCTTCGTCGCCGACGCCCACGCGGCCCTGGCGGGGCGGCGCGAGGGCCCGGCCTAAGCGCCCGCGTCCGCCGCGTCTGTCGCCCCCGTCGTGCCCGACGCGTCCGGGCGCGCCTTGGTGGCGCTGAAGCGGTCGGCCGCGCCCTCCAGGATCCTGGAGGGCACGCCGCCGACGACCGCGCCGGCGGGCACGTCGCGCACGACCACGGCACCGGCGCCCACGACCGCGTCGTCACCGACCGTGATCGGACCCAGGACGACCGCGTTGGCGCCGACGCGGACGCGATCCCCGAGTACCGGCGGGGCGCCGCGGTCGTCGTAGCCGATCGTGACCTGCTGCGATATCTGGCAGTCGGCGCCGATCCGCTGCGCCGTGATGATCGTGGCGAAGCCGTGCATCAGCATCAGACCGGGGCCGATGTCGTCGCAGTTGATGAACAGCGCCGGCTCGCCGCGATAGACCACGGCGAGCGCCGTGGCCAGGGCTCTGCGCATCGGGCCCGAGCGGCGCAGGCGGTGATAGAAGACGCTGCGAAACGGCCGGTGGGCGAGCACCCCCACCAGCTGCGCCGACGTGTAGGACGCGGGCAGCGGGCGGTCGAGGCGCGGCTGCAGCTGACGGCGGATGTCGCGGTCGGTCGCCGCGCCGCCCAGGGGCAGCGCCAGGCGCAGCGGCAGGTAGGCGAGCAGGCGTGCCCGTTGAACGCTTCGCATCCTCAGGCGGCGCGTGCCGCGGCGGCTTCGGAGCGCATGCGCCGAACACTACCCGGACTCACAGGAACTCGGCCAGGGCGCTGGTGTCGACGCCGGGTATCGCGAGCGCCCTGACCAGGCGCTCGGCCACCTTGCGCCAGGTGAACAGGCTCGAGTGGTCGCGGGCGAGGCCGCCGAGGCGCTGCGCGGTCTCGGGGTCGGCGAGCTCGAGCATCGCCGCGTAGATCTGCTCGGCGTCGCGCGGGTCCACGACCAGCCCGCCCGCGCCGATCATCGTCGCGGCGCCGCCGTCGCTGCCGCCGATCGACGGCACGCCGGCGCTCGCCGCCTCCACGTAGACGATGCCCGCGGGCTCGTGCAGCGAGGGCATCACGAAGGCGGTCGCCACGCGGTACAGCGTGGCGATGCGCTCCCGATCGGCGGGGCTCGTGCGCGAGAGCGGCCCGTGCCCGACGACGCCGGGCACCTCCAGGCGGGGGTGCCCGCCGACGACGTCGAGCCGGGCGTCGGGATGGCGCTCCCTGACACGGCTGAACGCGCTGATCACCGCCGGCCCGTTCTTGCGCGTCCAGTCGACCCCCACGAACAGGTAGCGCGGGCTGCTCCAATCCCGCGGGGCGACATCCGGGGCCGGGTGGTTCTGGCCGTTGCCGACCACGAACACTCGCTCGGCCGGGATCCCGTAGCTCCCGACGATGCTCTCCGCGACCCAGTGGGTCGTGCAGCAGCACGCGACCGCTCCCTCGTAGACCCTGCGCTGGCGATCGGCGTAGCGCTCGATGTCCCGCTCGGAGAAGGCCTGCAGGTGCTGCCACGGATAGCTCTTCCGCGCTTGCAGCACGGTGGAGTCCTCGAACGTGACGAGCCGGTGGCCCCGAGGCAGCAGCATCTCGCAGCCGCGCTGCACGATCCCGTCGAGCGTCCCGGCGGCCGCGACGCGCCTGCGCAGCAGCCGGTTGCGCGCGGCGATCGTCGGGCGCCCGAGCTGGGCCGCGGCGTGGACGCGCTTGGCCGCTCGCCGGGGATTGCGCAGGTCCGCCGGTCGCATGCGCGCGGCGACGCTGGCGATGTGGGCCGCTCGTCCCAGCCGCGCCGGCAGCTCGCCGCTGAGCGGCACGGCCTCCGCGACCACCTCGCCCATCGCCGCGAACATCGAGGCGCACACTCCGGAGTCGAGCTGCATGTCGCGTGGATCGAACGCGGCAGCGACACCAATGCGCAGCGGCAGGGACAGGGCCATCGGTTGGTCGACGATGATAGACGGCAGCCTGTCCTTCAAGGGTTTCCGCGCCCCGGCCGATACCACTCTAGGCATGAGTACTACTGCCGCCGTCTGCCGCCGGGAGCGACGTATCATTGACCCAGTGCGCTGCACGATCGCAGCAGCCCGATAGCCGTGGCCGACCTCGATCCCCTACCCCAAGCCTCCGCTGCTCCGACGGTCTCGCCGTTCGAGCTGCTCTCGGTGCTGTGGCGGCGCAAGCTGATCGTGGTCACCGTGGTGCTCGTCAGCGTCGCGCTCTCGGTCGCCCTGTCGCTGCGCTCCCCCAAGCAGTACTCGGCCTCGTCTCAGCTGCTGTTCCGCGAACCCAACTTCACCGAGGCGCTGTTCGGCAACAACCTGTTCTCCAGCGGCCAGGAAGAACCGCAGCGCACGACCCAGACCAGCATCGACGTGCTGACGTCGCTCGCCGTCGGCGCGGAGGCCGAGAGCCTGCTGAAGATCAAGGAACCGGTCAGCTCCCTGATCGGATCGATCTCCGTGAGCCCGAACGCCGGCGCGAACGTCGCGACCATCCAGGCCACCCGCGCCAGCCCCGACGAAGCGGCGGCCGTCGCCAACGCGTTCGCCGAAGGCTACATCATCTATCGCCGCCAGACCGACCGGAGTCTGATCGCGCAGGCCGAAGAACTCGTGACCCAGTCGATGAAGACCGCCTCTCCGGCGGAGCAGCTCAAGCTCGCGGAAGAGCTGCGCCAGCTGGGCGAGATGCGCTCGCTGCAGACCGGCGACGCCGAGATCATCGCCCACGCGGAACCCGACCCGGCGGCCGTCTCGCCCAAGCCCAAACGCGACGGGATCCTCGGGTTCGTCGTCGGGCTCTTCCTCGGCGCGGGGCTCGCGCTGCTGGTGGACTTCCTCGACCGCCGGCTGAAGACGATCGACGACTTCGAACGCGCGTGCCCCGACTACCCGATCATCGCCAGCGTCCCGCATACCCCGGCCGGTGCCGTGGCGGCCGCGCAGCTCGCTGGGCCGATCGGCGAGTCCTACCGCATGCTGCGCGAGGGCCTGCGCTTCCTCGACCCCACCGGGCGCGCGCGGTGCTTCGTGATCACCAGCGCCGAGGAGAGCGAGGGCAAGAGCACCGTCGCGGTCAACCTCGCCCTGGCGCTGACCGCGAGCGGGACCCGGGTGATCCTCGTCGAGGCCGACATGCGCCGTCCGGCGGCGGCCGCCCAGCTGGGGATCCCGCGCCACCTCCCGGGCCTCTCCGACACGCTCGTCTCGAGCGGTGAGCTCGACGAGTTCCTCGTGGGCATCGAGGACGAGCCGAATCTCGTGGTGCTGCCCAGCGGCACGATCCCGCCGAACGCCGCCGACCTGCTCAGCGTCGGTCGCATGGGCGAGGTGCTGTCGTTGATGCGCGAGTCCGCCGACGTCGTGATCGTCGACTCGCCGCCGCTGCTGCCCGTCGCCGATACGCGCGTGCTGCTGCGGCTGTCCGAGGTCGACGGCGTGATCATGGTCGCGCGCGGGGCGTTCAGCAGGCGCGATCGCGTCAAGGCGGCCAGCCGCGTCCTGGCCGCGAGCGGCCGGCGGGTGTTCGGGATGGTGCTGACGGAAATGAAGTCCTCGACCGCGAGCGGCTACTACTACTACGACGAGCCCAGCCAGCCCAACGGGCGCTCGCGCCAGCGCGGCGTCAAGTCACCGGCCTGAAACGGGCGATCGCCGCCGGGCGCTCGCGCCGCGTCCCGCCCGGAGCCGCGCGCGGGCCGGGAGATGCGCGCGATGCGGATCGACAGGACGCCGCCCATCGCTCCCAGCAGCAGGTCGAGCTGCGCCCAGTAGAAGCTGTCGTAGAAGGCCGCGACGACGGCCATCCCCACGATCCCGAGCGCGAGGGACAGCTCGTAGGTCGGCGTCGCCTTCAGGCGCACGCAGCGACCGAGCACCCGCAGCGCGACCGCGATCGGGATGAACGCCGCGATCAGCCCCACCAGGCCCATGTCCACGGCGACCGACAGGTAGCCGTTGTCGACCGCCCCGATGTTCGTTTTGTTGGCCGATTCCTTCGCGGAGAAGCCCGGTTCTTCGGCTCCGAAGATCGGCCGTTCGCCGATCGCGTGGATCCCGTAGCCGTAGCTGAACTGCCGGTGGGTGACCGACTGGCTCGTGGCGACCTTCGCATTGAGCTTTTCCTCGACGAGCCGGTGCAGCGAGCTCGTGCTCAGGATCAGCGCCGCGAGCACGACCACCCCCGCGCCGATCGCCCGCAGCGCCCCGTAGTTGCCGGCCCTGGCCTGCATCCCCGCCACGACGATGAGCATCACGGTCACCGCCACCCAGGAGCTGCGCGACTGGCTGAAGATCAGCAGGGCGACGCTGGCGGCGCCGACGCCGGCGGCGAGCAGCCGCGAGCGCCGGTAGGCGAACAGCAGGCCGCACGGCAGCAGTCCGGCGACGAGGGCGCCGTATGTGATCGGGTAGCCGGTGAAGTAGCCGACGCGGTTGGCCGGGGCCTGGACGTAGGCGTCGGCGCCCATCGCGAGCAGGATCACCAGCCCCGCGAACGACGCCGCGAGCCATCCGCCGCCGTCGCCGAACCGCCGCGCGCACAGGAACGCGACGCCGATGAACAGGTAGCCGACGATGCCGGCGTTGATCAGCGCCGAGATGCCGTGGAGGTTCTCGCGGATGAGGATCGCCAGGCCGAGGAACAGGACCCCCATCAGCAGCGCGCCGCGGCTGGGACGCGTCCTGCGTCCACCCAGCGCCAGCGACCACAGCCACGGCGCCAGGGGCGCCGCCGCGATCGCCGCGCAGAGGACCTTCTGCTTGACGATCGGCGGTTCGGATGCTTCGGCGATGAACGGATACCACGGCGCGACCGCGACGATCACGATCGCCCACGGGAACGCCCGCTCGCCGAGCACCGCCAGGCCGATGATCGCCACGACGCACACGGACAGCAGCACCGCCGTGCTGGGTTCGCGATGGACCAGCGCGCCGCCGAGCACGCCCAGCAGGAGCGCGCCCGCCAGCAGCACCGGCCGGCGTCCCAGCGCGCCCAGCGCCTGCTCGCGCAGCCCGCGCCTGGCTTCGTAGGACACTACCGGCCCCCGCGTCCGCGCTCGATCACAGACGTATGATGGTGCATGGCGCCGACGCGGCCGGGAGGGCTTCCCGGCCGCGCCTGGGCGTATGCATCGACGACGGTGGCCTGCGAGCTGCCCGTCTTCCCTACTTGAACGCGGCGAGCGCTGTGTACGAGAGCTTGTGAGCGCCTGACGCGCTCTCGATCCCGTACCAGTCGTTCGTGCCGTAGTCGCGGTAGTTGAAGATCGTCACGTCCTGGATGTAGCCCGTGCCTTTGGCCCAGTCGACGAAGTTGGTGATGTTCTGAGCCTGTTCGGATTCGGTCCACTGGAACGAGTCGCCGGTCGACGGCTGACCGACGGCCGTGGGCCAGCCGACCTCGGTGATGTAGATCGGCATGTCGGGGTGCTGGGAGTGCGCCTTTTCGATCTGTTCGCGATCGCCGAGCGCGGAATGCGTGCGGTTGCTCGTGCCGCCGTAGGAGTGCAGCGTGACGCCGTTGATGTAGTTGCCCACGTTCGGTTCGGCGGCCCACATCTCCTGGCCCCACGTGGTCGGGCCCTCGCCGCCGTCGTAGGAGGCGAGGATCGCCGGGTAGTTGGAGCCGAAGTTGGCGACGAACGCTTCGTGGACGACCTTCAGCAGGTGGTCGTACGCCGCGGCGTTCGCCGCGTCGCCGGCGCTCGATCCCCAGCCAATCCACTGGTTGCCCGGCTCGTTGAGGACCTCGATCGCGGCGATCTGCGGGTTGGCCTTGACCTCCGCCACGGCCTTCGCCGCCCATTCGGTCGCGTTGACCGCGGCCACGCCGCCGCTGTTGTACGGCCCCGCCATGTCGTCGATGACCTTCAGGCCCGCGGCCGTCCAGCCGGAGATGCTCGACGGCGATTCCAGGCGCACGTAGGACGCGGCGCCGGCGATGTCGGAGGCGAAGCTCGACGGCCAGCCCCCGGCGTCCACGCCGACCCACATCGGACCGGTGAGCAGCGAGCCGGGCTGCGTTTCTTCCGTCTTTTCCGATTCTTTCGCGGGCGGGGGCGGCGGGGGCGTTTCGGCTGGATAGGAGATCGCGACTTCGGTCGACCAGGCGCTGCCTTCGACCGCGGTGCGCAGGCTGTAGCGCACGGTCACTCCCGGCACGGCGCTCGGCGTGACCGAGGTGCCGCTGACCTCGGTGTATTTTTCTTCCTTGCCCGGCACTTTGATCGCGAGCACGTACGTGCTCACGCCGCCCACCTCGGTCCAGGAGATGGTCTGGCCGGAGACGTGCAGCGTCGGCGCGGCCTGCGTTTCGACCGGCGGCTTTTCGGCCGGCTTTTCGACCGGCGTTTCGACCGGCGGCGTTTCAGCCGGGGGTTCGGCTGCCTTCGGGTAGGTGATGGCGCGTTCGCTCGCCCACGCGCTGCCGTTGACGGCCGCGCGGACGCTGTAGCGGACGGTCAGGCCCGGCACCGGCGGCGGTGTGATCGAGGTGCCGGTGACGGTCGAGTACTGGTCGGCCTGGCCGGGCACCTTGCGCACGAACACGTAGCTGTTGACGTTGTCCACGCGGTTCCAGCTGAGGCTCTGCCCGGACACGGTGATCGTGGGCGCCTGCACGGTGGCGGATCCTCCGCCCCAGCTGGCGCTCCTCGCGCTGGCGGTGTCGCTGGCGACCTTGGAGAGCGAGCGCTCGGCCGCCTTCAGCCTGCGACCCGCCCGCTGCAGCGCGCCGCGTGCGCCGTCGCACACGCTCGGCTGTGAGGAGTGGGCGGCCAGGCAGCGCCTGAGCGCCTTCGCGTCGGCGACCAGCGTGCGGTCGGCCGTGGTGCTGCGGCTGGCGGCGCGCGCCAGGGCGCGCGGCACGGCGCGGCTTGCGGTTGCGCGGACGCGACCGGAGCCGGCGCGAGCGCGCGAGCTGCTTGGCGAGGCGGCGGCCGCGCCTGTCGCGACGCCGATCGCCAGCAGTGCGAGGCATATCGCCACGGAGAGGACCGGCAGCTTCCTCAGTGCGCGGGTGGGACGAATTCGAGACCTTGTCATGCCTTCTCCTTAGGTGGCCGGGCTGTCTGCTTGAGACCCCTGGCTTTGCGGATCCGCCTCGCGACGGAGGTGCCTTTATCTGGATGTGGCAAAGACGCGCTGCTCGTTCCCCCATGGGAGTGGATGCGCTTGCGCCTTCACTTGAAACCTGCATGGGATCTTTCGGACCCGGGGCGCAGGTATGTGAGCGCCCCGGGAGGCGCTGGACGCATGTATATCCGCCGACGCGGCCGCTCAGGCGGGCGCGAGCAGCGCGCTGAGCGCCTCGATCGAGTAGCGCTCGGCGGCGAGCTCGCGCCCGCCGCGGGCGAGCTCCGGCGCGCCGTCGCGCAGGACGCGAACGAGCGCCGCGGCGAACGCCGCGCCGGTGCCCGCGATCAGGCAGTGCTCGCCGTCGCGCACCTCCAGTCCGGCGACCGCGCGCGGCGTGGCTATCACCGGCAGCCCGTACGCGAGCGCCTCGATCAGCTTCAGCGGCGTGCCACCGCCCTGGAGCAGCGGGACGACCGCGCACGACGCGCTCGCGTAGGCGTGCGCGAGATCGTCGACGAAGCCGAGCGCCTCGACGCGGGCATCCTCGCCTGGCGCCCGCTCGAGCCCGGCGCCCACGAGCGCGAGTCGCGCGTCGGGCAGCTCCGCCCACACGCGCGGGAACACCTCCTCGAGCAGGAAGCGCAGGCCGCCCAGGTTGGGCTCGTAGGTGAAGTTCGCCACGAAGACCGCCCGGCGCTCGCTCACGCGTGGCGAGACCGGCGCGATCGCGGCGACGTCGACGACGTTGGGCGCGTAGCGGAGCGTCGCCGACGGGCACAGCGCGCGGGCGCCCTCGAGGTCGGGCTCGCTGACCATCCAGGACTCCGCCGCCCGGGCGAGCAGCTCCCGCTCGAAGCGCCGCAGCGCGCGCGTGTGGCGGTCGCCGACCCCGCTGAGCTCCCCTCGAAATCCGGACTCGAGATTGTGCGCGTTGTAGATGACCGGGCGCCGGCGCGCCAGCCGCGCGAGCGCCACGGCGGCGATCGGCCCGTCGGCGATCACGCGACCGCGGTCATCCGCGCCCGCGAGCGCGCTCGCCCGCGCCGCCAGCTCGGGCGAGATCCCGCGTGCGAACCCGTCGGGCACGCCGGCCAGGCGCGCGCCCGCGTAGGCGAGCGCCCGCCGCGCGCCGCGCGAGGGCACGGCCTCGTGCAGCGCGATCCCCTGGATCGCGCGGAAGGCCGCGTCGGGCTCGGCCGCTCCGAAGCGGACGTACAGCAGGTCGAGCCCGCGGTGCGCGGCCAGCGCGCGGGCGACCCCGTACGTGCGCACCGCCTGGCCGCTGCGCAGCACGGGCGTGTGCGTGGTGACGAGCAGGTCCCTCACAGGGCGTCGATCGCCGCGGCGATCTCCTCCAGGCGCCGGTCCCACGAGTGTGCGCTCGCCGCGCGCGAGCGCGCGGCCCGGCGCTCGGGGTCATCCTGCGCGAGCGCCTCGTCGAGCAGCCTGGCGATCCCCTGCGGATCGGCGGCGCACCGGACTCCCTCGACGCCCGCGAGCGCCGGCAGCGGCGTGGCGATCACCGCCAGCCCCGCCGCGAGATACTCGTACACCTTCATCGGGAAGATGCTGTCGGTGAGCGCGTTGCGCGCGTACGGGATCAGGCCCGCGTCGGCCGCGCGCAGCACGTTCGGCAGCTCCTCGTATGCGCGCGGGCCGAGCAGGTGGTTGTTCGGCTCGGCGCTCAGCGCCGAGACGTCGGCGTGGGGTTCGCCCGGGCCGATCGGCCCGACCAGCGCGAACGACCACGACGGGCGCAGGCGGGCCAGCTCGACCAGCAGCTCCAGGTCCAGCTTGACGGCGACGATCGCGCCGGTGAACACGATCCTGGGCGCGGGCAGCGCGGCCATCTGCGCGTCCAGCGGGGCGGGTGGGCTGGGAATGAGCGCCTGCGCGAAGAGCTCCGTGTCGGCCACGTTGGGCGCGTCGAGCACGTTGGCGGAGAACCTCCTCATCCGCTCGGCCAGCGCCGGGGCGCTCGCCAGCACGAGGTCGGCGCGCGCGGCGAAGCGCTCCTCCGCCGCGCGGAAGCTGGCGGTGTCGATGCGGCCGTGGGCGGCGATGTCGTCGACGCAGTGGTAGACGATCAGCGAAGGCTGCAGGGCGTCGATCAGCACCTCCGCCTGCGGGACGTACGCCCACAGGATCGGCGCCCGCAGGCCGAGCCGGCGGGCGGCGCGCCGCACGAGCGCCGGCAGCAGGCGCGCGTTGAGCGCGCGCACCAGCCGGCTGCGGTGCAGCGGCACGACCAGCGGCGAGAGCACGTGCAGCCCGTCGCGCGCCCGCGGCGGCGCCATGCCGCGGCGCAGCCGCCGCAGGATGCGCGCGATGTCGCGCCCCGCGAGCTGCGGCTGGCGCAGGCCGAGCGACTCGACGAACAGCACCCGATTCTCGCGCGCCAGGCGCGCCATCAGGTGGTGCTGATTGGTCCACAGGTCCGTGTCCCAGTCGGCGAATCCGACGCACACTATGTCGCGGCCGCGCAGCCTGGGCGAGTCGGGCATCGGCGCCATGATCCCAGGCGTCGGGGCGTGTAGTCTCGCGTTGGTGCCGACAGGCGGTCAAACGGCCGGGACGGACGGGGCGGGCGAATCCCCGATCCTCGAACAGTTGCGCAAGCGCTTCGCGCGCGTGGCCGTGGTGCACGACTGGCTCACGATTCCCGGCGGCTCCGAGCAGGTCGTGCTGGAGCTGCTGGAGATGTTCCCGCAGGCCGAGCTGTTCACATCCGTGTACGACCCCTCGCCGTGGCCCTCCCAGATCACCGAGCGGCCCGTCCACAGCTCGTTCCTGAGCCGCATCCCGGGCGCCGCGCGTCACTATCCGAAGCTGCTGCCGCTGATGAACAGGGCGTTTCGCTCGTTCGACCTCGACGGCTTCGACCTCGTGCTCTCCAGCAGCCACGCGTGCGCCAAGAACGTGCGCACGCCGCCGGGGACGCTGCACGTGTGCTACTGCCACACGCCGATGCGCTACGCCTGGGAGGAGGGCTTCCTCGACGGCGAGGACGTCGGGCGCGCGCTGCGCCTGGCGCTGCCGCCGCTGCTGGCGCGGCTGCGCCGCGAGGACCTCGCGGGCGCTGCCGGCCCCGACATGTTCGTCGCCAACTCCCGGCACGTGGCGGAGCGCATCGAGCGCTACTATGGACGCTCGGCCGAGATCGTCCACCCGCCGGTGGACGTCGAGCATTTCCTCGGCCTCGAGCGCGAGCGCCCGTGCGAGCACTACCTCGTCTTCGGCCGGGTCGTCCCGTACAAGCGCGTCGACCTCGCGGTGGCGGCGTGCGCGCGCCTGGAAAGGCCGCTGAAGGTCGCCGGCGACGGACGGGCGCTGGAGGCCGTGCGGGGGCGGGCGGGCCCGGGCACGGAGTTCCTCGGCAAGGTCTCCGAGGCCGAGCGCGACCGGCTGCTGCAAGGCGCGCGCGCGCTGCTGTTCCCGGGCGAGGAGGACTTCGGGATCGTGCCCGTCGAGGCGCAGGCGGCGGGCGTGCCGGTGATCGCCTACGGGGTCGGCGGCGCCGCGGAGACCGTGCTCGACGGGCGCACCGGGGTGCTGTTCGCCGAGCAGGCGGTGGACGGGCTCGCGGGGGCGATCGAGCGCTTCGAGGGCCTCGACCTCGACGAGCGGGACGCGCGCGAGAACGCCAGGCGCTTCGGGCGGGACCGCTTCCGCGCGGAGATGGCGGCGGCGATCGATCGGGCATCGCGCCGGTAGCGACGCAGGCGCCGCCGGATGTAGTGTTCGCTGGCATGCAGGAGGTGATCCCCGGCGTGTTCCACTGGACGGCCGTGCACCCGAACATCCACACGGAGGTCTCCTCCTACTGGCTGGATGAGTCGGGGGTGCTGTTCGACCCGCTGGTGCCGCCGCAGGAGGGCCTCGAGTGGTTCGCCGCCCGCGCCGCGGCGCCCGCGGCGATCCTGCTGTCCAACCGCCACCACTACCGCCAGTCGGATCGCTTCGCCGAGCGCTTTGGCTGCCCCGTGCTGTGCAATCGCCTCGGCCTGCACGAGTTCTCCGACGGCCGGGCCGTCGAGGGCTTCGACGTCGGCGCGGAGCTCCCAGGCGGCGTGATGGCGTGCGAGCTCGGCGCGATCTGCCCGGACGACACCGCGCTGCACATCCCCGCCAAGCGCGCGCTCGTGATCGCCGACGGCGTCGTGCGCGGGGGTCCGTACGGCGGCTCGGGCCCGCTCGGCTTCGTGCCCGACGCGCTGATGGACGACCCGCCCGCCACCAAGCGCGGCCTGCTCGACGCGTGCGCCCGCCTGCTCGCCGAGCTCGACTTCGACCACCTCCTGCTCGCCCACGGCGGTCCTGTGATCGGCGACGGGCGCGAGCTGCTGCAGGACCTCGTCGACTGCGGCGGGCGTACCGCCTTCGAGATGTAGACGCGCGCGCGACCCGCTATTGCCCCCGCTGATAGGTCGTAACATGACCTATAATAGGTCGGGATGCGTGATATCCGACAGCTGTTCCCAACTGATGACCCGGTCAAACCCGGGCTGCTGATTGGCCGTGCGGGCGACGTACGCGATCTCGCCTCGCGTCTGGGGGACGGCACGCACATGGTGATAGCCGGGCCCCGACGCACCGGCAAGTCGACGGTTGGCCTGGCCGCGTTGGAGCGGGTTCGCTCACCCAAGGTTTACACGGCGCAAGTCGACTTGTGGGATCACGAGAACCTTGCCTCGCTCACCCGGGCTCTCGCTCAGTCGATTATCGCCAACCGTGGCCCTGTCGCCAAGGCGCTGCGTCGAGCTCGCGAGAGTGGGCGCGAGCTACGCGAGCTGCTGCCGGTCGGTGTGACTGCGGCGTTGCGCACGCACCTCGGTGAGGATGTCGAGCTGGCTTGGGCCACCCAACCGGCAGGGCGAGCGCCGGCGGCGAGCCTTGGCGCGACGATCCGTCTGGCGCAGAGGATCGCCGAGCAGGACAAGCGGCGAATTGTGTTGTTCCTCGATGAGTTTCAGGACATCGCGGCGCCATCGCATCGCTTCGGGGACCCAGATGTGCTGACCAAGCAGTTGCGCTCGGAGTTGCAGCGCTCGCCGCTGATCAGTGTGTTGTTTGCAGGCAGCATGGAGCACCTCATGCGTGATCTGTTCGGTCCGACGCGCAGAGCGCTCAGCCAGTTCGGCAACTTTTATGAGCTCACGCCGATCCTGTCCAGCGAGTGGGAGGCCGGGATCGCCGCTCGCTACCGCGAGCTCGACGTTCGGACGGCGGAGGGCACGGTTGGAGAGATAGTCATCCTCGGGGAAGGACATCCGCGCACCACAATGCTGATCGCCCGCGAGACTCTGACCATCGCCCTAGCTCGCCGCGAGGGCCGCGGGATAGAGTTCGGTGATGTCCGTGGCGGCCAGGAGCTCGCGATGCAGGCCGACCGTTTGCGTCACGAGGAGATCGTCGAGCGGCTGCGCTCGACCGCGCACGCGTACTCAATCGCCCTGCGCGTCGCGCGTGGCCTGCGCCCGTACAGCGGCACCCCGTCCTCGGGCGCCAGACGAGCGTTGAACATGATGGAGAGGGCTGGGATAGCCGAGCGCCGCGGTCGTGGTGACTGGGTCATCCCCGAGCCACTTCTACGAAGCTACCTCGCGGCTCGCCTCTGATATCAGCCATCCAGGCCGAACGCCCGCTCGGCCTCGTCGGCGACGTGGCGGGCGATCGCGAGCGACGAGGTGGCGGCGGGCGAGGGCGCGTTGCGCACGTGCAGCGCGCGCTCGGTGCGGGAGAAGACGAAGTCGTCGACCAGCTTGCCGTCGCGGCCGAGCGCCTGCGCGCGGATGCCGGCGAAGGCGGGCCGCACGTCGCCCATACGCAGCTCGGGCACGTAGCGCGCGGCGGCGTCGACGAACGCGGAGCGCAACGCCGCATGGCGCAGTTCGGTCACGCCGGTCCTCCACCAGCTGGCGAGCATCCGCCAGGTGCCGGGCCAGGCGAGCGTGTCGAGGAGATCCCGGGGGCGGACCGTCGCGAGGCTATAGGCGTCGCGGGCGCCGACCATCAGGGCGGTCGGCCCGATCAGCACGTCGCCGTCGATGTGCTTTGTGAGATGGACGCCGAGGAACGGCAGCGACGGGTCGGGCACGGGATAGATCAGCGAGCGGACCAGATCGCGGCGCTCGGGCGCCAGGCGCAGATAGGCGCCGCGGAACGGCACGATCCGCGGGTCGGGGTCGGCGCCGGCGGCGACGGCCAGGCGATCGGCCCACGCGCCGGCGCAGAAGACCGCGTGGCCGGCCTCGGTGCTGCCGTGCGCGTGCTCGAGACGCAGGGTGCGGCCGACCACGGAGACGCCCTCCACGCCACATGCGGTGGTGACGGTGGCGCCCGCGTCGAGGACGTCCCGCGCGTAGGAGCGCGCCACCGCGGCGAAGTCCGCGATGCCGGTGTTCGGCGAGTGCAGGCCGGCGATCCCGCGCGCGTGCGGCTCCAGCTCCTCTATGCCGGCGGCGTCGATGCGGCGCAGCCCCGGCACGCCGTTGGCCCTGCCGCGGCGCTCGAGCTCCTCCAGGCGCTCCAGCTCGGAGGCGTCGGTGGCGACGATCACCTTGCCGCAGCGCTCGTGGGCGATGCCGCGCTGCTCGCAGTACTCGAACATCTCGCGCGCGCCCTCCACGCACAGGCGCGCCTTGAGCGAGCCGGGCACGTAGTACACGCCCGCGTGGATCACGCCGGAGTTGTGCCCGGTCTGGTGTGTGCCGATCTCGGGTTCGCGCTCGAGCACGCACACCGACGCATGCGGGTTGCGCCGGGTCAGCTCGCGCGCCACCGCCAGGCCCACGATCCCGCCGCCCACGATCGCCAAGTCGCAGCGCTCGGGCGCCTGTTGAGGCTTCAGGTCGGTGCTCGACACCGAGCCCAGGCTACCTTGCGATCGCGCCGGGACCGCCGGGCGCGGTGGCCGCGGCCGCGTTCACGAGGCCGGCCCCGTACAGGCGTTCGTCTCCGCCGCCGCCCAGCTTGCGCGCGGTGGCCTTCAGGCGCGCGGTGATCTGCGCCGGGGTCGGGCGGCGGCCGAGCACGCCGCTGGCGATGATCAGCGCGGCGGTCGCCGCCACGTGGGGGGTGGCCATCGAGGTGCCTTCGTAGCCGGAGGGCATGCCGAACTTCCTGTACGAGCTGCCGGTGAACGTCACCTGGTAGATGTCGCGGCCGGGCGGCTTTTCGGGGAAGCAGTTGGGGTCGCCGGGGAGGTTCGCGTCGGCGCCGCCCCCGGGCGCGACGAGCGTGAGGCCTGTTCCGTCGTTGGAGTAGTCGGCCAGGCAGCCGTGTTCGGTGGTGGCGCCGACCGACACAACGTACGGCGCGCGCGCCGGGTAGGCGATCGCGGCGTGGCCCTCGTTGCCGGCGGCCGCGACCACGAGCACGTTGTGGCGGTGGGCGTACTCGAGAGCCTGGATCAGCTCCGGGATGTCCGAGGCGGTGACGCCGGGCGAGAACTCGAGACTGAGGTTGATGATCTGGGCATGGTGCTTGACGGCGAACAGCACGCCTTCGGCGATCGTCGACGCTTCGCCTTCGCCCTGGCTGTCGAGCACCCGCACGGGCATGATGTGCGCGGCGAACGCCAGGCCCGTGAGGCCGTAGTGGTTGCCGGTGGCCTCGGCGATCGTCGCGGCGACGAACGTCCCGTGGCCGTTGCGGTCGTTGGGGTAGGTGTTCTTGGCGACGAAGTCATAGCCTTTGACGAACGTGTAGCGGCTGAAGTCGGGCGAGCGGCGGAACGGGCCGCGGTTGGCATACGCGACACCCGTGTCGAGCACCGCGACGGTCACGCCCTGCCCGCCCGGCGCGCCGTCGGCGGCGACGTTGGCCCAGGCTTCGGGGGCGTTCACGCCGAATTCTCCCGAGAAGTTCCACTGCAGTTCCTGCCAGTCGCCCGGGTTGTGGCCGGCGCCTTCGTCGTTGGGGATCAGCCCGCCGGCGATGCTCGCGCGATAGTCGGGCACCGCCCACGCCACGCCCCGCTGCGCGCGCAGGCGGCGAAGCGCGCTCGCGACGCTGACGCCGGGCGCGAGGCGCAGCAGGCGCGTGCGCGCACTCGGCGAGGCCTGTTCGCCGGCGCCGGCGAAGCGCGCGGCGGCAGCGCCGGTCGGAGCGCCGGCGGGGGCGTACCCGACGACCACCTCGTTGGACGCATACGGGGCGGGGGAGCTGGCCTGGGCCACCGGCATGCCCAGCGCCGCCGGTGGGCGCATGCCGAGCAGGGCCGCGGCGGCGCACAGCGCCAGCAGGATCGAGATCCGCTGCACGGACGGGCGCGGGCATGGGCGGGCGGTGGGGGAGAGCATGGGGGTTTGGGTAATGATGATGTGCCGGGTCGCGGCGGCGAAGCCACTGTCGCAGAAGCCCGCGGGCGAACCCGATGAGCGAACGCTTCTTCCCACGCGACGACTACTTCATGCGCATGGCCCTGCGCGAGGCCGAGCGCGCGTTGGAACACGACGACGTGCCCATCGGCGCGGTGCTCGTGCGCGACGGCGAGCTCGTCGCGGCCGCCCACAACGAGCGCGAGCTGCGCCAGGACCCGACAGCCCACGCCGAGATCATCGCCCTGCGCGAGGCCGCCCGCCTCGCCGGCAGCTGGCGGCTGCTCGACACGGTCCTGTACGTCACGCTCGAGCCGTGCGCGATGTGCGCCGGGGCGATCGTGCTCGCGCGGGCGCCGCGCGTGGTCTACGGCGCGAGCGATCCGAAGGCCGGGGCGTGCGGGAGCGTGCTGGACGTGCTCGGCGAGCCGCGGCTGAACCACCGCCCCGAGGTCGCCGGCGGGCTGCTCGCGTCGGAGTGCGGGGAGATGCTGAGCGAGTTCTTCGCGTCGCGGCGGTAGTCGGCGCGGGCGCCGGCGTGTGCCGGGACGCGTGGATCATCTAGCCTTTGGGCCGTCGCCCTGGAGGGGTGGCAGAGCGGTTGAATGCGGCGGTCTCGAAAACCGTTGTGCGTCTTATTGGCGTACCGAGAGTTCGAATCTCTCCCCCTCCGTTGTTGAGCCAGATTCCGCGCATTTGCAGCGGATGCTGGCCGTTTGGGACTCGGTGCTGTCGACGAGATGCTCGTCGACACCTGGGTTGGGACTCATGATCATCGCGCCTGCAGGCCCAGCACGCGAGAGCTCGGCCTGAGCCCACCGCCTCCGGGCGAGCGCAATCCTAGTGGCCGGGAAGGGGAATGACCGTTGGCTCCCCGTCCGCGCCGCGGACCGTTAGTGACTGCGAACTTGCACTAGTCGGTGCGTCGTAAACGTTGCTAACAACAGGTACCTGCACTGTCGATCCGTCGCTACCGGTCAACGAGACCGACGAATTCCCATCTGGAGCAAGACCGAAGATCTCTTTCACGCCGGTGGATTGATCGGTGGTCACCAGCATGATCATTCCCGCGTCCGCGTGTGTGACCGAGCCACACGTGCCAGCGCTTTCGCGTGCGGGCGAGCCCTGGACGAATAGACAAGCACCGGCGGTGCCGGGGATCACCCACGCATGGGACCCACCGCTCAATGCGACATACTGGGCCTCGGCGGGTTCCAGCTTGTATTCGGCGCTCATGCTCCCAGCTTCGGTGATCTGCTGAGCGACGCCAGTCGGTAGGGGATCGCTTTGACTGGCGACGGTGACCCGCGCCGCACGCAGCACCGCGAAATGGCGCCGCAGCGAGGGTGAAATCGGGTGTGCTCTATGAGGAGTCGGAGTAGAGGATGCTCCCAATACAACGCTGCCCGCTAGGCCCGCTACCACCACGCAGGCAATGAGGGCGACAACAGCCACGCGCTTGTGAGCACTGAACATGCCTTCACCTCGAAGAGTGGACGTCGTGAGCGGTGATATTCATTCGATTCACTAGACGCCAAACCGTCCGTGTATCAATGCGTTTTCTTTGGACGCATTCCAGACCTTCGGGAACTTTTCGCCTTCGGGGTACACGTTTATATAGTCCGTGTTGCGGCAGCACGTTTCGACGATTTGCGTGTAGCCTATCGACGCGTCATAGTCTTGGACTGCGACGAATCCCCCGTTCCAGTTGATGCCTTCGTTATACAGGGGAAGGCTGGTCCATCCAGTCCAATCGGTGGGGGGAGGACAGCCGCCGTCCAGAGTGTAGTAATTGGCGCAGTAGAGTTCCGGCTGTTCGGCCTTGGCTGTGGGTACCACCAAAAGCGCGCCTGTGACGCACATCGCCGCCAGTATGAGCGCTACCCACTGCCGAGGCATCCGGCGGAGAGCATCCGTGGAGGCCATACACCCAAGATGCACCACGCAATGCGCACGTTAGGAAGGCTGGAATCGGTAAAATCGCAGTTTGCGGGGAAAACGACCGGTGCAGTCAGATCACGGGGGCCAAGGGTCAGCGCACGTTCGGGCGCTCGGCTGGCTCCTCCACCCCCGCGCCGGCCCTCTGAGGCCGCCGCCGCGGCCGGTTGGCCGCCGCGCGCACGGCGGCCGCGGCCCGCAGCCGCGGCACGAACACGAGCACGTAGCCGCTCGACACCGAGGCGAGCGCCGCGATGACGGCGATCGGGGCGAGCGAGAAGCGGCCGGCGTCCTTCGGATCGGAGAACCCGGTGGCGAGGAACAGCACGGTGAAGAGCACGACCCCGAGGGCGGCCAGGGGGCGGCCGGCGAGCAGGCGGAAGGGGCGCTCGCGGGTCTCGCGCCGGCGCAGGATCAGCAGGCTGAGCGAGCCGAGCGCGTAGATCGCCGACTCGATGGCCGCGCCGACCGCGACCAGCAGCAGCCACTGCCCGGTGGCGAAGACGACGGCGGCCACCACCGCGGAGGCGCCGGCGAGCGTGGTGACCGCCAGCCACGGCACCGCCTTGAGGTTCAGGCTGGCGAACTGCCGGGGCAGGTTGCCCTCGCGAGCGGCCGCGTAGATGAAGCGCGACGCGACCAGGAACCCGCCGTTGAAGGTGTTCAGCGCGGTCAGCACGGTCAGCGCGAGCATCCACAGCTCGCCGACCGTGCCCAGCGCCGCTTTGCCCATGAGCAGCTGGGGGTAGGCGCTGTGGTGAAGCGCGGAGAACGGCACCAGATGCGTGAGCGCCAGCGCGAACAGGCTGGACACCACCCAGATCAGGATGGGGGCGATGAACAGGGCGCGGGTGATCACCCGGGGCGTTCGCGCCTCCTCGGCGGTGGTGGTCACCCACTCGAACGCGGCATACAGGAACAGCGCGAACGCCAGCGCCTGGATCCCCGAGAAGGCGCCCTTGCCGAACAGGTCGAGGGGGCGATGGAAGGCGCTGCCGACGTGGAACAGCGCGAGCACGGACAGCACGGTGGTCCCGGTGAGCACGGTGTAGGTGACGAGCGTCTGCACCCAGCCGGCCAGGCGCACCCCGCGCAGATTGGCGGTCAGCGCCAGCCCCAGCAGCACGGCGATCCACAGATAGGCGAGGGCCGACGGCTCGTGCAGGACGTGGCGGACGGCCGCGCCGATCAGGAAGGCGTCGGCTGAGATCACGAGCACGACCGTGCTCATGTAGGTGAAGGTCACCGCCAGGGCCGTTCGATCGCCGACGGCACGACCGAGATATAGACGGATGCCCGCGGCCGTGGGGTACAGGCCGTTCAGCTCGGAGAAGATCCCGGACACGAGCACGACCAGCACGCCGCCGATCAGGATCGCCACGGCGGCGGTCGCCCCGGGGGCGTAGGCCAGGACCGACACGACCCCCAGGTAGTCGATCGCGGCGAAGGCCAGGCCGGCCGACGTGGCGGTGGCCGTGGCGGTGCCCACGGAACGGCGCAGCCTGACCGCGGCCGGGCGCGCCCCCTCGGCATGCGCCATCAGACGTCGGGCCAGATCACGGAGCTGATCGCGTCCAGGCGCATCACGTCCTCCTGTGAGCCCTTGACCGTGATCTCGCCGCGCAGGTACTTCGCCACCGGGTTCAGGTCGCCCCAGAACATGTCGCAGAAGGTCTCCGAGTGCGTGGTCACGACGATGTCGGGGATGCCGACGTGGCCCTCGGGGGTGGAGAGGATCTCGCCGCGGTCGACCTCCATCGAGAACGTGGTGGCGCTGTCCGAGCACACGAAGTGCAGCGTCCTCGACCAGTCGCGCTGCATCTTGCGCAGACGCTCGTTGCCGTTGCACGTGATCGTGTAGTCGGCGAGCGCCTCGGCGAGCTCGTCCCAGCCGGCCACTGCCGCCTCCTCAGCCCGCCGCCGGCCCGGCCGCGCGGACCGGTCGGCGCCTCGGGCGGGTGGGCGCCGCCTCCTCGGGACCCGCCCCGGACAGCAGGTCCTCGATCGCCCGATCGAGCGCCGCGAGCAGGAAGTCGATCTCCTGCTCCTCGATCACGAGCGCGGGCATCAGGCGCATCACCGCGGGCTGGTTGCCGCTGTAGATCGCAAGGACCCCGTGGCGGGCCAGCTGGTAGGACATGCGCGGCCCGAAGGAGTCCTCCGCGTACTGGATGCCCGCCATCAGGCCGCGACCGCGCACCTCGGCGATCGCCTCGGGACGCGCCGCGGCGAGCGCGTGCAGCCCGGCGAACAGCCGCTCGCCCATGGCGGCGGCGTGCTCCACCAGGCCGGTCTCCTCGATCACGGCGATGACCTCGAGCGCGACGGCGCACGCGACGTCCGAGCCGCCGAACGTGGAGAGGTGGATGAACGGGTTTGGGATCAGGAACTCGCGCAGCTCCTCGGTGAAGACGGTCGCCGAGATCGTCACCAGCGATCCCCCGAGCGACTTGGCGACGGTCATGACGTCGGGCACCACGCCGTCGTGCTCGCTCGCCCACCAGCGTCCGGTCCGTCCCAGGCCGGTCTGGATCTCGTCGAGCATCAGCAGCGCGCCCGCTCGATCGCACGCGGCGCGCACGCCCGCCAGGTATCCGTCGGGCGCGACGACGATGCCGCCCTCGCCCTGGATCGGCTCGAGCAGCACGGCGGCGGTGCGCTCGTCGAGCGCACCTGAAAGCGCGTCGAGGTCGCCGAACGGGACCTGCACGAACTCCGGCATCAGCGGCTCGAACGGCTCCCGGAACGACGCGCGGCCGCAGGCCGACAGGGCGAACCCGGTGTGGCCGTGGTAGCCGTTCACGGCGGAGACGATCCGCGGCCGGCCGGTGGCGCCGCGCGCGAGCTTGATCGCGAAGTCGATCGCCTCGCCCCCGCCGGTGCCGAACATCGTGCACGACAGCTCGCCAGGGGTGATCTCGGCGAGCTTGGCGGCGAGCTCCGCCTTGGCCTGCGAGCACAGCAGGAAGTTGCCGTTGTCCAGGCGGTCGATCGCGGCGTGCGCCGCGGCCAGCACCCGGGGGTTCCTGCGCCCGACGTTGAACGAGCCCGCCGAGGTGAAGCAGTCGAGGAACCTGGCCCCGTCGACGTCCCACACCCACGCGCCCGAGCGCTCGGCCTCGACGATGTCGAGCCCGGCGGCCTTCATCACGCGGACCTTCTGCGGGTTGACGAAGGTGGCGAACTGCTCGAGCGCGTGCTGCTTGGCGGTGCTGTCCGTCACGGTGTCTGCTCCCTCCGGTTGCTCCAGCCGTCACATCTCTGCAGCACTATTGTGCTCGACATGATGGCAACCAGAGACGCGGTGATCTGCCAGCCCCTGCGGACGCCGGTGGGGCGCTTCGGGGGGGTGTTCCGCGACGTCGGCGCGGCGGCGCTGGCGGCGACGGTGATCCGCGAGCTGGTCAGCCGCACGGGGCTGCGCGGCGAGGACGTCGACGACGTGATCATGGGCCAGTGCTACGCGAGCGGCGAGGCTCCGGCGATCGGCCGCGTGGCGGCGCTCGACGCGGGGCTCCCGGTGGACGTGCCGGGCCTGCAGGTCGACCGCCGCTGCGGCTCGGGATTGCAGGCGGTGCTGTACGGCTGCATGCAGGTGCAGACGGGCGCCGCCGAGCTGGTGCTGGCGGGCGGCGTGGACAGCATGAGCCAGGCGGAGTTCTATTCGACGAGGCCGCGCTGGGGCGTGAAGAGCGGCGCGATCAGGCTCGAGGATCGCCTCGAACGGGCCCGCGTGAGCGCGGGCGGCGTCAACCACCCGGTGCCGGGCGGGATGCTGGAGACGGCCGAGAACGTGCGGCGCCAGTACGGGATCCCCAGGGACGAGCAGGACGAGCTGGCGCTGCGCTCGCACGAGCGCGCGGTCGCCGCCCAGCGCAGTGGCGCGTTCGCGCAGGAGATCGTCGCGGTGCCGGTCGGCGACGGCGTGGTCGACACCGACGAGCATCCGCGCGCGGACACGACGCTCGAGGCGCTCGGCCGGCTGCGGGCGATCATGGGCGCGAGCGACCCGGATGCGACGGTGACGGCGGGCAACAGCAGCGGTCAGAACGACGGCGCGGCGGCGTGCGTGGTCACGCACGCGGACAGGGCCGCCGAGCTCGGGCTGCGGCCGCTGGCGCGCCTGGTCTCGTGGGCGGTGGCGGGGGTGGCGCCTGAGACGATGGGCATCGGGCCGGTCCCGTCCACGCGCCTGGCGCTGGAGCGCGCGGGCGTGACGCTCGAGCAGATCGACCTGATCGAGCTCAACGAGGCGTTCGCGTCACAGGTGCTGGCGGTGCTGCGCGAGTGGCAGCTTCACGACGGCCTGGAGCGCGTCAACGTGAACGGGTCGGGCATCTCTCTGGGCCACCCCGTCGGCGCGACGGGTGCGCGAATCCTCGCAACCCTCCTGCACGAGATGCACAGGCGCGGCGCGCGGCTTGGCCTGGAGACGATGTGCATCGGTGGCGGGCAGGGCCTCGCGGCGATCTTCGAGCGCGTGGACGCATAGCCCCCGCTCCCTAGGACGCGACTCCGACGCTTTGGCCGAACGAGCAGCGCTCGGCCCTCATGGCGCTGTGCTCGGGGCAGTAGACGCCGCGCACACGACCGTCGCGCAGGCCGTACGCGAGCCACTCGCCGCCCCGCCACACGAAGCGGAAGAACTGGTCTTCGCGCGCGGGGGCGCGCTCGAGCTCGCGCGCCCACGCGGCGCTGACGACGCTTGCGGGCACGGTGGCCTGGCAGGAGCAGCCGTCGGATAGGTAGCCGGAGGACACGCAGCGCAGCAGACGATCGACACGGGTGTCGGGGACCATGGATGTCAATGTTGGTGTGTGCATCGGATGTGGTTCTGTTCGGACGACGTTCTCCTGCCCGTTTCGGGCAATTCGTGTCGTCCTTTTGGGGCTATTCGCCGATTTTGTGCGGCTTCTCCGCAGAAATCCAGGGATCTGGACGTTTGTACTAGCGCCCTCGCGCCCCGCATCAGCGCCCTTGGCGGGCTCCGCACGCGCTCAGCGTCCTCGCGAGCTGCCGCGGCGCATGCGGTGCACCCGGCGCAGTTCCTCGACGGCCTCGTCGAAGCCGCCGAGCGCCGCTCGCGGGCCCTCCCCGAGCAGCTCGACGTCGACGCGCTTGCGCACGAGCTCCCCTTCGATGGCGTCCACGCGCTGCGCGCCGGCGCCGGGGCGCGAGCTGACGGCCCGGTCGGGGTGCTCGCCGCGGAACAGCAGCCCGACGCCGTCGTCGAGCGCCCACCCCCCGGGGAGCGTGCCGTCGCGCACGCGCGCGAGCCACATGGGCAGGCGCTCGGGCTCGCCGTCGGCGTGGACGGTGAGCGAGCCTTCGAGGATGCCCAGGCCGGCGATCGCTTCGGGGGGGCCGCTCGAGCGCGTGACGCCGCCCTGGAGCCAGCACATGGCGCCGGCGCTCAGGCCGGCGAGGACGGTGCCGCTCTGCCACGCCTGCACGAGCAGGCTGTCGAGCCCGTGCGCGCGCCACAGGGCGAGCAGGTTGCGCATGGAGCCGCCGCCGACGTAGATGATGTCCTGGATCAGCACGGTGTCGGCGAGCGAGCGGGTGGAGTCGCGCAGGTGGAACAGCGACAGGTGCTCGGGTATGCACGCACGCTCGGCGAAGCGGGCCTTGAACGCGTTTATCTGCGAGGTGGTGTCGCCGGAGGCGGTCGGCAGAAACAGGATGCGCGGCTCGCGGGTGTCGGCGAGCGAGAGCACGAAGTCGTCGAGCAGCGGGTTGGCGGGCTCCATCGTGAAGCCGCCCCCGCCCATCGCGAAGATCAGCCGCTCCCGCGGGTCGACGATCGATCGCTCGTTCACGCCGGCACCGCCTCTCGCTTGGCGCGCTCCAGCCCAGCGTAGGCATCGACGTCGGGCATTTCGCTCCCTAGATGCGTGACCTCTAGGCGCGTCTCGCGCACGCCCTGCTGGCATGGCTCGACGAGGAAGGCGCGGCCGTCGGGGCGCGAGCTGACGGCGCGCTCGAGCTGGGTGCCGCGGAAGTGCAGCGCGACGCCGTCCTCGACGGCGAAGCCGGCGCGCATGCCGTCGGCGACGAAGCGGTGGTACTCGGCGCGGCGGGCGGGCTCGGCGTCGTAGTGCACGCAGTTGGAGTACGGCAGGAAGCCGAGTCCGCGCACGACGCGGGGCGCGCCGTGGAAGGCGCTGAGCGCCTGCTCGAACCAGCACAGCGACCCGGCGGAGGGGCCGCACAGGACGATGCCGCGGCGCCAGGCTCTGCGCAGGATCGCGTCGAGTCCGTGCGCGCGCCACGCGCCGAGCATGCTGAGCACGTTGCCGCCGCCGACGTAGATGAGGTCCTGCGCGAGCAGGTGGCTGGCGAGGTTGTCCTCGACGCCGCCGGTGCCCTGGTCGCGGCGGAACAGCGACACGTGGCTGGCGTCGCAGTCGGGCGAGAAGCGCCGGTAGAAGCGCACGACGTAGTGGTCGGCGTCGCCGGAGGCGGTGGGCAGGAAGCACACGCGCGGCCTGCCGGAGGGGGAGACACCCGCTTCGCTCGCGTTCCCGAACCGGCAGGCGCCGGTGAGCGACAGCACGTAGTCGTCGAGCAGCGAGCCGTCCTTCTCCATCGAGAAGCCTCCACCCCCGAGGGCGACGATCTGGGGAGCTCTGTTTGGCATGGCCCTCTCCCTCGGCTGGGGACGCGATACGAACAGCCTGCGTCAGCGTGCCGCAGATCGCGCGGCGCGGGTATGGACCGGCGTCCCAGATCGACCGACCGGCGATCGACATTCGCCCATGCCAGACCGTATAACCATGGTTAGACACCGCGTGCACTTGGTAGTGGGTCAGTTTCAATCTAGAAGCGCCGCGATCTCGGTCAGCGTCCAGACGTGATCGGCGACGCCCGCTGCCATCGCCGGGGTGCGGGGGTACGGGTTGGCTAGCGTCGAGTGCGGCCGGGCGAAGTTGTAGTGCATGTAGTGGAGCGCGACCGCGTGCGAGAAGTTGTCGACCTTCTTTGAGAAGGCGTTGGTCAGCCGCGTGCAGCGGCGCATCCCCATCCGCATCGTGAGGTTCTGCCGCTCGACGTAGGACGTGCTGATCTTCGCCGGGTCGGGGTAGCCGCGCTTGACCTCGATGTCCATGCCGGTGCAGATGCCGGGGCTGTAGCGCCGTTCGCCCTTGTCGGAGCCGTAGTGCTTCTGCAAGACCGCCCAATCGACTTCGGTGCCGAACGAGAAGCCGATCGCCGCCGCGTAGGACGCGAGTCCGTCGGTCGTGATCTGCGGGTAGCACGCCAGCCGCCCCTTGAGGTCCATCATGAAAAGGAACCCGTCTTCCGCCGTGCGCTGCCCCACGAACCACGACGGGACCAGCTTCGAGTCCGCGTCGATCGCGATCCACGTCCACACGTCGCCGTAGCCGAACTTCCCTTGGTGCTGCTCGGGGACGTTCTTCGCCTTCGAGTAGACGAAGTTCCATATCTCATCGCATTGGAGCGTCTTGCACGGCAGGTTGACGAGCGTCCGGTCCTGGAAGTCGAAGCAAGCCTCGCCAAGGTCCATGACGAGTTTCTGCACGGTGTTCTTGGCTGCCCCGGTGATTCGGGTTGTCGCGCGGACGCTCATCCCCTCGACCAGGCAGCCGATGATCTGCGCTCGCTTCTCTGTGCTCAAGCGGTTCATACTGACCTATTATGCTTGAGCCATCGGACGGAAAAGCTGCGCAACAGCGCGTGCGACACTGGCAGCGCACGCCAAATCCGCCGACGGGTGCAGTAAAGTACGAAGTGGACTAGGCGGGGTCGCCCTAGGAGCGACCCCTACCTAGCTTGGTTCCGAGGCTCGGGCTTGCAGGTGCGGCTGGTTTGCCGCCCTTACGCCCCCGAGCCCCAGCTTGTAGCCTCCGTGGGCGACTCCCGATGGGAGCCGTTGACGGAGGCGAGCTTCCAGTGCCTGTTATCGACGCGCTCGGCTTCGCCGTCACGCTCCATGCGACGGAGCATCGCACGGACTGCATGGGCGTTCGTCTCGATCTTCCGCGCCTCTATAGCCGCCACGATCTCGGCGACGGTCGGTGACTGGTTGCTCAAAATCTCACGGTATATCTCCCGTCGTTCCCCCCGCGCGCCCGGGTCGAGACGCTGGCGCTTAGTGTCCCCGCCCTTACGCTTCGATGCCGGCTTGCGAACTGGCGGGACGTCGTTGGGCCTCGCGGCCAGCGCCGACGAGATTAGTTCGTCTTCGTCTTTGAGTTCCCCCTTCTTCTTCTCGATGCCATTCAACTCCGCACGAACTTCCGCCTGCCTTGCCTTCAAGCGGGGCGTAGGGAGTTCGGCGAGCAACTGGACGATAAAGGAACTCATCACGGAGCACTCTAGCGTACGCAGAAGCGGAACGGAACTGACGATGTTACTTTTTCAGGAACGCGTGCGCGACTGCGACGAAGCAGTGCCGTTCCATCGGGCACGTGCAGCTTTGCGGGCGATCTCCGAGCGCTGCTCAGGCGTCAGCTTCGCCGCCCGCGCTGGACCGCCCTTCCGGCCCCCGGTGCGCCCGTTGACCTGCGCGGGCGTCTGCGGACCGTCCGCGTCTGGCTCGCTCGGCTCCGTGGCGTCGATGGTCGCCTGCACGACGCGGTGCGCGAGCTGACTGAAATCAGCCATGCGGGGATAGTATCGCTACGAGCTGCGGAGCCTTGCCTTGCCGCGCCTTGGCTGGCCTAGCCTGACCATGCCGAGAGGTCAATCGTAGCGCCACGCCCGGCCTGCGACGTGGCGCTACGCGCGTGTTCAGAGTTGCGCTCGGCGAAGCAGGCTGCTTGCGCGTATCCCGAGGCCGCCCGCGATCTTCAACAGCGTGGAGATGGTGATGTTGAACTCGCCGCGCTCGACCGCACCGAAGTAGCTGCGATCCAGCCCCACGCGAGCCGCGAACCCGTCCTGTCCGTACCCTTGTTCTCGCCGCGCCGCCCGGATCGCGTCGCCAAGCGCCCGGATCGCAGCCGATTTCTTGGCAGGCATACGTCAGACGACGTGACCGACCAGCGCGGTCACGTGGAACGCCGCAGGGGTGGCGAACACGAAACCGTCGCTCGTGCGGTACAGCAGTCCGGCGTTCACGAGCGGCCGGACTACAGCCGCGGGGTCGTTGTATTCCAGCTCGCGGCCGATGTCGGCGATCGACCGGATGGTCGGGGCGCAGCCGGTCAGCAGGTAGACCACGCTGCGTTCCATGTCGCCGACCTCTCGGTCGCCTCGGGTCAGATGCGGGCCAGGGGTAGGCTCCTTATCAGGCATGGGGAGAGCACTCTCCTTATGTCTAGGTCCCGGCGTGAGCCAACAACTCGCGTCGGGGCCGCTTTGGCTATGTCGCCAGCGACCCTAGACTCCCGAACGGCCCCTGTGGGGCCGATTCTCAAACTGACCCACTACCGTGCACTTGAAGAAACACGGAGCCCGCGACGGTCGTGCACTTGAAGAAACACGGAGCCCGCGACGGCCAAGACAACGATCCCGGGCCGCCTAGAGTGTCCGGGGTGTCGGGGGTGCAGGACGACCGAGATCGGATGGCGAGCGACGCACGCGTCGGCGCTTCGGCGATCTCGCTGCGCGGCGTGTTCAAGCGCTTCGGCTCGATCGCGGCGGTAAACGGCCTGGATCTGGAGGTGCCGGCGGGCGTGTGCTTCGGGCTGCTGGGGCCGAACGGGGCGGGGAAGTCGACGACGATGCGGATGCTGACGGCGCAGACGCTGGCGGACGAGGGCGAGATCGCGGTGCTGGGGTATGAGCTGCCGCGGGAGTCGAAGCAGTCGCGCCTGGAGATGGGGGTGGTGCCGCAGCTGGACAACCTGGACGTGGAGCTGACGTGCAGGCAGATCCTGACGGTGTTCGCGCGCCTGTATCGAGTGCCGCGCGCCGAGCGCGCGGCGGCGGTGAAGAGGGCGCTGGAGCTGGCGAACCTGGTACCGCGCGCGGAGATGATCGTGAAGGAGCTGTCGGGCGGGATGCGCCGGCGGCTGCTGGTGGCGCGCGGGCTGATCCACGGCCCGCGGCTGGTGCTGCTGGACGAGCCGACGGTGGGCCTGGACCCGCAGGTGCGCCAGGAGCTGTGGTCGCTGATCGACGGGCTGCGCGCGGATGGCGTGACGGTGCTGATGAGCACGCACTACATCGAGGAGGCGGAGCGCCTGGCGGACACGGTGGCGGTGATGTCGGCGGGGCGGATCATCGCGCAGGGCGCGCCGGCGGAGCTGGTGCGGGCGCACGCGGGCGAGCAGGTGCTGGAGGTGTACGGGGCGCCGGATCGCCTGGCGCAGGTGAGCGAGCTGGCGGCGGAGAACGGCTGGTCGAGCCGGCGCAGCGGCCCGGCGGTGGCGATCATGCGCGCGGAGACGCTGGACGGCGCGGCGCCGGAGGGCGTGCGCCGCCCGGCGAACCTGGAGGACGCGTTCGTGGCGCTGACGGGGGAGGAGATCGAGTGAGCGCGCGGGCGCAGAAGCCGAGCCCGGGCTCGGAGGGCACGCGCCGCGTGGGCCGCCTGGAACCGGCGGCGCTGGCGGGGGTGATGAGCCGCGACGTGGCGATCTTCGGGCGCTACTGGAAGGCGACGACGTTCTCGTCGATCGTGCAGCCGACGATCTACCTGCTGGCGTTCGGCCTGGGCTTCGAGAAGTTCGCGCCGAGTCTGCTGCACGTCAAATACGTGCCGTACGTGGCGACGGGCGTGGTGGCGACGGCGGTGCTGTTCTCGTCGGCGTTTCCGGGGATGTTCAACACGTTCATCCGCTGGCAGTTCCAGCGCACGTACGACGCGGTGCTGGCGGCGCCGGTGGACGTGGAGGAGCTGATCACGGCGGAGATGCTGTGGGTGTCGCTGCGCGCGGGCGTGTACGGCATGGCGCCGCTGCTGGTGGGCTTCGCGTTCGGGCTGGCGCCGGAAGCGGGGATGCTGCTGGTGCCGCTGATCGGCTTCGTGACGGGCTTCGGCTTCGTGGGCTTCGGCGTGACGGTGGCGGCGGTGGCGAAGACGATCGACAACTTCAACTACATAACGAGCGCGGTGCTGACGCCGATGTTCCTGGTGGCGGGCACGTTCTTCCCGGTGTCGTCGCTGCCGGTGGGCGTGCGCCAGGTGGCGTACGTGAACCCGCTGTACCACTGCGTGCAGCTGGTGCGCGACGCGTCGCTGGGCACGCTGGGCAGCGCGGATCTCGGCCACGCGGCGGTGCTGCTGGCGTTCGCGCTGATCATGTGGCGGCTGGCGATCGCGCAGCTGGGCAAACGACTGATCGACTGAGCGGGGGCCCCCGCTAAGGGCGCTTATGCAACTTTGAGGTTGGGCACACGCTGGTCCTACACGGAGCGGCGAAGCTGCCGGCATGAGCTATCGATGGGAGACACGTTCGGCCGCGTCTGCGACAGCGTCGGCGGCGCCGGTCACGACACCTGCGGGCGTTGCGCGGGGAGCGCGTGCGCGCACGCGGGCACGGGCGCTGGCGCTGCGCGCGCCGCACCCGGAGCTGGCGGCGGTGATGTCGCTTGCGGCGCTGCTGAACCTGTGGGCGCTGGCGCGCAACGGCTGGGCGAACGAGTACTACGCGGCGGCGGTGCGCTCGATGAGCTCGAGTTGGCACGACTTCCTGTTCGCGTCGCTGGACAGGACGGGCGTGATGACGGTGGACAAGCCGCCGCTGGCGCTGTGGGTGCAGGCGCTGTCGGTGCGGGTGTTCGGCTACCACTCGCTGAGCATGCTGGCGCCGCAGGCGCTGATGGGGGTGGCGAGCGTGGCGCTGGTGTACGACGTGGTGCGCCGCCGCTTCGGGCGCGTGGGCGGCTTCGTGGCGGGGCTGGCGCTGGCGCTGACGCCGATCGCGGTGGCGATCTCGCGCCACAACAACCCGGACGCGCTGCTGGTGCTGTGCTGCGTGGCGGCGCTGTGGTGCGCGGCGCGCGCTCTGGAGGACGGCCGCACGCGCTGGCTGGTGCTGGCGGGCGTGTGCGTGGGCCTGGGCTTCGAGACGAAGATGCTGGTGGCGCTGGTGGTGGTGCCGGGCATCGCGGCGGCGTGGCTGTGGATGGCGCCCGCAGCGCGCGGCCGGCTGCATGCGCTGCGCCAGCTGCTGGCGGGCGGCGGCGCGATGCTGCTGGTGGGCGGGGCGTGGCCGCTGCTGGTGGAACTGACGCCGGCGGCGGACCGCCCGTGGGTGTCGGGCACGAGCGACAACCGCATCGTGTCGCTGATCTTCGAATACAACGGCGTCGGCCGCGTGGACGGCCAGGCGGGCGGTCCGGGAGGTACGGGCGGGAGCATGTTCGGCGGCACGCCGGGGCCGCTGCGCCTGCTGAACTCGGCGCTGGGCGGCCAGGCGGGCTGGCTGCTGGGCTTCGCGCTGGTGAGCGGCTTGGCGATCCTGGCGGCGAGTCGCGTGCGCCGGACGGACGCGCGCAGCGGCTGGCTGCTGGCGGTGGGCGGCGCGTTTGCGACGACGGCGGTCCTGTTCAGCTTCGCGAGCGGCATCTTCCACCCGTACTACGTGTCGCTGCTGGCGCCGTTCGCGGCGGCGCTGGTGGGCGCGGGCGCGGCGGTGCTGATGGGCGGCGGCCGCGTCGCCCGCATCCTCGCCCCGCTGGCGGTGCTGGCGGGCGTGGTGGTGGAGCTGGTCGTGCGCGCGGACTACCCGGGGCAGCTGACGTGGCTGGGACCGGTGCTGATCGTGGTGGGCGCGCTGTCGGTGCTGGCGCTGGTGGCGTTCAGCTCGCGCGCGGTGCGCGTGGCGGCGGTCGGCGCGGCGGTGGCGGCGCTGCTGGCGGCGCCGGCGGTGTGGGCGTTGGACACGCTCGGCCACGCGACGAGCGGCACGTTCCCGGCGGGCGGCCCGGCGTCTGCGGAGAGCGGCGGCTTCGGCGGCCCGGGTGGCGGCTTTGGCGGTCCGGGCGGCTTCGGCGGACGCGTCGGCTTCGGCGGGCCCGGCGGCGCCCCCGGCCAGGCCGGCGGCCCCCCGAGCGGCACGGAAGCGGGAACGGGCGCGGCGGGCGCGGCGCCGCAGCTGTTCGGCTCCGGCTCCGGCTCGGGCCGGGCGGGCGCTCCCCCGAGCGGCGTGGCGGGCCTCGCAGGAGCGGGCGCGCGGGGCTTCGGCGGCGGCGCAGGCGGTGGCGGCGGAGCGATCGGCGCTCCGATCGGCGGCACGGTGTCGAGCGCGATCCTGTCCTACGTCAAGCAGCACGGCGGCGGCACGATCGCGGTGGCGAGCCAGTCGAACGCGGCGTCGTCGATCATCGACGAGGATGCGAACGTGGCGGGCATCGGCGGCTTCTCGGGGCGCGAGAGCGAGGTGAGCGTGTCGTGGCTGGCGCAGGAGGTGCGCTCGGGCAAGATCCGCTGGGTGCTGGACGAACAGAGCTCGGGCGCGCCCGGCGGGGGCCTGCGGGGCGACACGCGCACGGGCGCGAAGACGGCGATGGCGGCGGTGGCGCGTGAGTGCGAGGCGGTGACGCTGTCCTCGAGCGGCTCTGGCGCGTCGAGCGCGTCGGGCACGTCGAGCGCGACGGGCACGTCGAGCGCGTCGGGCTCGGCGACGACCGTGTACGACTGCAGGGGCCGGGCGGCGGAGCTGGCGAGCGCGGGCGCGTAACAATCAGGCCGATGCGGATCCTGGTGGTGGACGACGACCGCGCGGTGCGCGAAGCCCTGCGCAGGACGCTGACGCTGGCGGGGTACGAGGTGCAGCTGGTGGAGGACGGCGAGGCGGCGCTGGAGCAGATCGTGCAGGCGGTGCCGGACGCGGTGGTGCTGGACGTGGGGCTGCCGGGGATCGACGGCCTGGAGGTGTGCAGGCGGGTGCGTCGCGTGGGCAGCCGCGTGCCGATCCTGATCCTGACGGCGCGCGACGCGGTGGCGGACCGCATCGACGGCCTGGACGTGGGCGCGGACGACTACATGGTGAAGCCGTTCGACGTGGGCGAGCTGAAGGCGCGGCTGCGGGCGCTGCTGCGTCGCGCGAATCCGCAGGAGGATCCGGACGCGCTGTCGTTCGCGGAGGTGCGCCTGGACCCGAACCGCCACGGCGCGCAGGTGGGCGAGAACTTCGTGGAGCTGACGCGCACGGAGTACCAGCTGCTGGAGCTGCTGATGCTGAACCCGCGGCGGGTGCTGTCGCACAGCCTGATCTACGACCGCGTGTGGGGCTACGACTTCGGCCCGACGTCGAACGCGCTGCGCGTGTACGTGGGCTACCTGCGCCGCAAGCTCGAGGAGGCGGGCGCGCGCGAGCTGATCCACACGGTGCGCGGCGTGGGCTACGCGCTGCGCGAGCCGTGAGCGACGGTCGCGGAGGACGACGTGATCGCACCCCGGGGGACGACGTGACCGCATGGCCTCTCACGTGTGCGCGTCGGCTATGACCCTGCGCACGCGGATAGCGGCGGTGGCGAGCGTGTCGGTGGCGCTGGCGGTGCTGGCGGCGGCGATCGGCCTGTACGCGGCGGTGCGCTCGGACCTGCGCGGCGAAATCGACAGCAACCTGCGCTCGCGCGCGCGAGCCCTCGCGGGTCCGCCCGGGCCCGGCCGCGGACCTGGCGCCGCGGGTGGACCGGGCGAAGCGGGCGGTCCGGGCGGATTCCCGGGCAGCGTGGAACCTGCGCCGTTCGGGGCGGCGTCGGGCTACGTGGAGTTCATCTCGCCGCAGGGGAAGGTGTACGTGCCGGGCGGTCAGGGCTCGTCGTCGCGGAAGATCGCGCCGACGGCGGGCGATCGGGCGATCGCGGCGCGCGGCGGCGGCGGCAGCCTGAGCGACCGCACGGTGGCGGGGACGAGGCTGCGCGTGCTGACGCTGGGCACGGGCCCGAACGGCGCGGTGCTGGTGGCGCAGCCGCTGACGGAGGTCGAACACGAGCTGAGCCACCTGCTGCTGATCCTGGCGCTGATCGGCGCGGGCGGGGTGGTGCTGGCGGCGCTGCTGGGAGCGGTGGTGGCGCGCACGGCGCTGGCGCCGATCGGGCGCTTCACCCAGCGCACGGAGTCGCTGACGGGCAACCTGGACCTGTCGCGCAGGCTGGAGGTGGAGGGCCGCGACGAGCTGGCGCGGCTGGCGGACAGCTTCAACGCGACGCTGGACGCGCTCGAGCGCTCGGTGCGGGCGCAGCGCCACCTGATCGCGGACGCGAGCCACGAGCTGCGCACGCCGATCTCGTCGCTGCGGGCGAACATCCAGATCCTGGGCGAAGCGGAGCGGCTGGCGCCGGAGGAGCAGGAGAGCCTGCGCGGGGACATCGTGGCGGAGCTGGACGAGCTGACGGCGCTGGTGGGCGACGTGGTGGAGCTCGCGCGCGGCGCGGCGCCGGATGGCTCGGTAGACGACGTGCGGCTGGACGAGGTGGTGGAGGGCGTGGTCGCGAGCGCGCGCCGGCGCGCGGACAGGAGGGGCGACGTCGGCTTCGAGCTGAGCGTCGAGCCGACGATCGTGCGCGGACAGGCCGACAGGATCGGCCGCGCGGTGTCGAACCTGGTGGACAACGCCCGCAAGTGGAGCCCGGAGGGGGCGGCGGTGGAGGTGGAGCTGAAGGACGGCGTGCTGAGCGTGCGCGACCACGGCCCGGGCTTCCAGGAGGCGGACCTGCCGTTCGTGTTCGACCGCTTCTACCGCGCGCGCGACGCGCGCAGCCTCCCCGGCTCGGGCCTGGGCCTGGCGATCGTGCGCCAGGCGGCGGAGGCGTGCGGCGGCTTCGCCGAAGCCCAGAACGCCCCCGGCGGCGGCGCGCTGCTGCGCGTGGGATTCGGCGCGCCCGTGGAGCTCGCGCCGGGCTGGTCGGACGAGTAGCTGACTGGCCGCGCGGCCAGTCCTCGAGCGCTGATCCAAGCGCGGCCGGCGCTGCTATTCCCAGCGGGGCAACATGCGTCGAACGCGGCCGGAGATGTCCGACGTCGCCCCTAACTTGGAGGAGTAGAGGAGGGATCGTCTAATAGGTCCATCGGTCAACCGCAACTTTTTCGCCTGCTCGGAGTCCCGAGGGGTATAGCCATGTGTCGATGCCGCCAGTCTCAATAGGGGAGGTCGCCGTGAGGTCTCACGTCCGTGTTTCGCTGGTTGCGCTCATAGTGGGCGCACTCGTCCTCCTATCGGCGTCGGCTGCGCAGGCCAGCCTCGGCATCGAAAAGTTCGTCGGGATCAACTGCAAGGCGAGCGCCGAAACGTGCGGCGAAAACGGCAAATCGCCGTTCGGCGAAACGGTTGAACCAGAAATCGTCGAGTCCAAAGCGGAAGGCTATACCCAGGCTGGCGGACATGTCCCCTTCGGCGTGACCGACTTCACTGTCTCCCATGGAGGGAGCATCGAAGCAGGCACCGCTGTCCCGAACGCCATTGTGACGCACGTCAGGGTGGATGTTGCGCCCGGCCTCGCGACCAGCCCAGCAAATGTGCCGCAGTGCACGATGGAAGAATTCGGGGAAACGAGCCCGGTCGTGGCATTTGGCTTCTACGAAGCGCCCAAATGCAAAAAGGGAGCTGGACCGCACGAAACTGGATCCAAAAGCACGGTCATCGGAGCAGAAAAGGCGATCGTGTATGACGGCTCGGGCGACCTTCCGCTGGCGGGCGTGCTCTACAACCTCGTACCTCCCAAGCCGCCGGCCAAGGCGCGCGCGGCGTTGTATGGCGCGGCGCTGGAAGTGCCGAAATCATTTAGCGAATTCGTGCTCAAAGCTCACGGCCTAAGCGGGGGGATCGCGGAAGCGCAGTACTACGCGCACACGCTCATCGAAGGCAACGTCGAATGGGGTAAGGAAGCAAAGGGCACCGACGCCGGCGACTATCACGACTACTTCGAAGTCAATGTCTCGCCTGCGCTTCCACTTGTCAGGTCGCGGCAGCTCGACTATGGCCGCGCCGGTAACGGGGCGTTTATCACCAATGGCACGAACTGTCCCGGTAACCACACCACCACGCTGACCTTGGAAAGTGTCCCGCTCGGTAGCGAAGCAGAAGTGAAAAAAAGCGTAGAAAGTGGCGTGCGAGAAGTCCAAAGAAAATCGTACGAAACCCTGATCGGTCTCCAGGAATGCAAAAAAGTCCCCTTTGAACCGACTTTCAGCCTGAGTGCGGGAGCCAGCGGGAGCGATGAAGCGGACCCGATCACAACCGAATTCAGCCTCCCGCAATTCTCCGGAGAAGAAGCAGAAATCGACAGCTCGCAGGTGAAGACAGCATCGGTCACGCTGCCGGAAGGCATGACGCTGAACCCGTCCGCTGCCGCCGGGCTCGAAGCCTGCACGGTTGCACAGGCGAGGATCCACAGCGAAACATTCGGCGTGGCATGCCCCGCCGGCTCGGAACTCGGCACCGTGAGCCTTGAAGTGCCGACGCTCCCCCCGGGCTCGCTCACCGGCACGATGTACCTCGGCGGCCCGGTCACAGGCTCCGAAACGGCTCCGATCACCGGTCCCCCCTACATCATCTACGTCGTCGCCAACTCGACACGCTACGGCGTCTCGGTCAGGTTGAAAGGTGAAGTGATTCCCAATGAAGTGACCGGCCAGCTGACGACGGTGTTCAACGAAAACCCTGAACAGCCGTTCAGCAGCCTGACGCTGCACTTCAACCGCGGCGCGCTCACATCTGTAGCAAATCCGCTTATATGCGGCACGCCGAAAGGCTCCACCAGCTTCACGCCGGTGGCGACGGAAGGAGTCCCGGCCGCAGGGGGCCCGTTCGGCGTTGCGATCACCGGCTGTGCTGCATCTATTCCGTTTTCGCTCAGCCAGAGCATCAACTACGAACCGGCCACCGGCGGCGCGCATACCTCCTACACGTTCAACCTGGCGCGCGCCGAAGGCCAGCAGTACCTCCAGAAGATCAAGACGACGCTGCCCTCGGGTTTGATCGGCGAGATCCCAGCGGTCACGCTCTGCGGCGAACCGCAGGCAGCCGAAGGGACGTGCTCGGCGGCCAGCAAGATCGGCACCGCGACCGTGACGGCCGGATCGGGCAGCGCCCCGTACTCGTTCACGGGGCCGGTGTACATGACCGGGCCCTACAACGGCGCGCCATTCGGCCTGTCGATAGCGGTACCCGCCGTGGCCGGCCCGTTCAACCTCGGAACGGTTGTCACGAGGTCGACGATCAACATCAACCAGACGAGCGCCCGCGTCACGGCGGAAAGCACGCTGCCGACGATCGTCAAGGGCGTGCCGCTGCGACTGAGGTCGATCAGCGTGGACGTCAATAGGCAGGGCTTCCTGCTCAACCCGACGAGCTGCTCGGAAGAGGCGACCGAATCGACCCTGACATCGACGTTCGGGACTATCCAGGAAGGGCTGAAGAGTCCCTTCCAGGCCGAAGGCTGCAGTGCGCTCGCGTTCAAGCCGACGTTCACAGTGTCCACCAGCGGCAAACCGTCGAAAGCCAACGGCGCGAGCCTCGTCACGACGATCACCCAGCCGTCTGGTCAGGCGAACATCAAATCGGTGTTCGTGACGCTGCCCAAGCAGCTGCCCTCGCGCCTGACGACGCTGCAGAAAGCGTGTCTGGCGAAGGTGTTCGAAGCGAACCCGCTCGCCTGCGCGAAAGAATCGCCGGGATCTGAAGTGGGCACGGCCACGGCGGTCACGCCGACGCTTCCGGGGGTCATGAAAGGGCCGGCGTTCCTCGTCTCGCACGGCGGCGAAGAATTCCCCGCCCTCGAGCTCGTGCTCGAAGGCGACGGCGTGCGCGTGATCGTCACCGGCAAAACGGACATCAAAAAAGGGATCACGACGACCAACTTCGCCACGACCCCCGACGTCCCCGTCTCGAGCGTCACTGTCAACCTGCCGCTCGGCCCGCACTCGGCGCTCGCGGCCAACGGCAACCTGTGCGCCTCGACGCTCGTGATGCCCACGATCATCACCGGGCAGAACGGCAAGCAGATCAAACAGAACACGCCGATCTCCCCGACCGGCTGCGGCGTGCAGATAGTCGGCCACAAGGTGATCGGCAACACCGTCTACCTGACGATCAAGACGTTCTCCGCGGGCCGCATCAGCGGCAGCGGCAGCGGCCTGTCGGCCAGGTACCGCACGCTCAACGCCGCGCACAAAACGGTGACCCTCAAGATCCCGCTCTCCAGCGGCGGGCGGAGCAGGCGCCGCCCGTTCAAGGTGAAGGTGCGGGTCGGGTTCGTGCCCAAGAAGGGCGCCCACTCGTCCGCGACCGTGACGGTGTCGTTCCGCTAACGGACTAGCAGGCTCCAAGGTCACGTGGGGGCGGGCGGCTTGGCCGTCCCCGCGTATCTTTCGGTCCCGGCGCGGGCCCGCGTCGGCGCAGAACGGGCTCGCGACGCCACACGGGCCGGCGCATGCCGTACATTGTCTGCATGGATGTCGTAACGGGTACGGATACCTCGACGTCGTCTACGGGCGTCGATCGCCTGCTCGCCGGCATCCGTCAGCTGACCGCGCTGGCCGACGGCTCCAGCAACGCGGACGCGCTGTTCCGCGCCTTGGCGCGGGAGCTGCTGTCGGTGCCGGGCGCCGACGAGGTGCACATCCACCATCTCGCCGTCGACGGCGAGAGCGACGAGGAGCTCGTCGCCGTCTACCTGTTCGGTGGCATCGGACGGCTCAGCTACCTGCAGCCACGCGCCGAGCGCCCGCCGGGCGTCAACTGGGTCGCCAGCACCCGCAGCAGCTTCCTGGCCGCCGACTCCGACGGCCTCGCGGCCGGCATCCCGCGGTTGGCGGAGACGGGCGCGATCAGATGTGCGCTGCTGCTGCCGCTCGCCGAGCGCGGGGAGGTCGAGGCGGTGGTGGTGCTCGTGCGCCGGGAGTCCGAGGTCTTCACCCCATCAGAGGTCGAGCTCGCCGGTGCGCTCGTCGAGCAGGCGGGGACCGCGCTCGCGCTCGCCCGCGCGCGCGCCGAGGCGGGCACCGACGCCGTCACCGGCTGCATGAACCATCGGGCGATGCGCCGGCGACTCGACGAGGAGATCGGTCGCGCGACGCGCACGGGGGGGCCGCTGTCGTGCCTGCTGATCGACCTCGACGACTTCAAGCTCGTCAACGACCGCCACGGTCACCAGGCCGGCGATGCGATGCTGCGTGGCGTCGTCCACGCGCTCGTGGGGGAGTTCCGCGCGTTCGACCGCGTGGCGCGCTACGGCGGCGACGAGTTCGTCGTGATCCTGCCCAACGCGGAGCTCGACAGCGCGGCCGCGGCGGCGACGCGCGCGCTCGAGCGGCTGCGCGCGATCCCGGCGCACGATGGCGTCGGGGTCGGCGTATCGGCGTCGATCGGCGTCGCGCAATGGCGGGCGCCGATGAGCACCGACGAGCTGCTCGAAGCCTGCGACGCCGCGCTGCTGCGCTCCAAGCGCCAGGGCAAGGGACGCGTCACGCGCGCCTCCGAGGTCGCCCGCTGACCGCGCCTCCCTGCTTCGCCAGCGCCCCGCAGTAGTTCAGCTGGTCTGAATCAGTCAGAAAGGTTGTGGGGAACTACGGTCCCTCTAGCCACGCGGCGCTCCGATCCAGTTGGCATGAGTGCGCCCCTCGACGAGACTCACGGGCCGGACGAACACGCGGACGGGCCGCCGCCGGCGGCGTCGCGCCGCAGTCGCGCGCGGTGGACGCTCCTCGCCGGCGCGCTGCTCGTGGTCGGCCTCGCGCTGTCGCTCGGCGGCGCCGCGCTGTGGCGCTCGAGCGTGCGCACGCACGAAAAGCAGACATTCGATGCCACCGCGTCGGACGTGAACGCGACGCTCGCAACCCTGATCAGCCGCGACGCCGACTTCGAGACGACGCTGCGCGCCGTTCTGACGATGCGCCCGCACATGAGCGACAGCAGCTTCAACCGGTGGTTTGCCGTCCTCCAGGGTCGGCAGCGCCTGGTCGGCGGTCTGGGCGCGATAGTCGTGGAACCTGTCGCTGCCGCCGAGCTGGCGTCGTTCCAGGCTCGGCGCGACGACGATCCCACGTTCCGCGCGCTCTCGGGAGGCGACCCCCAACGCGTGGCTCCCGATGCGGGCGGTCGCCACTGCCTGCTCACTGCCAGCGTCCTGGCATTCGGCGGGCTCAGCCGGCAGGCAGCACGCCTGGTCGAGGGAGACTGGTGTTCGCCGAGCTCGCCGATCGGGGTCTCCCAGGCGCCGCTGCTGCGGGCGGCGACCGACACGGGGCAGATCCTCGTGCTGCCCGTGTCCACCGACGGCGTCGACACGACCGTGTTTCAAACAGCGTTCTACCGACTCGGCGCGAGCCTTGCGACCGCCGCGCAGCGCCGTGCCGCGGTCGCCGGATGGGTCCTGAGCTCCGTCAACATCCAAGCGCTGGTGGGGCTGGCGATGGCACACCATCCCGGCCTCGGCCTCCTGCTCTTCCACAGCGATCCTGGACGTCGCACCGAACTGATCGACCGCTTCGGCGCGGCGGCGCACGCGGGAGAGCTCTCGCAGACGCGGATGATCGACGTTGACGGCGCGTGGACCGCCACGGTGTCCGGCGCGGCGCCCATCGGCGCGATGTCGGCCGCCGCCCAGAGCCTTCTCGTGTTGCTGGCGGGCGCGATCGTGAGCGCGCTGTTGTTCGCGTTGATCCTCGTCCTCTCGCGCTCGCGTGAGCACGCGCTCGGAATGGTGCACGAGAAGACCGGACAGCTTCGCCACCAGGCTCTGCACGACGCCCTCACCGGCCTGCCCAATCGCGTGCTCGCGCTCGACCGCGCCCAGCAGATGCTCGCCCGCGCTCGGCGCCAGCAGACGGCGGTGGCGGCCCTGTACGTCGACCTCGACGGCTTCAAGCACGTCAACGACACCTTCGGGCACGCCGCCGGCGACGAGCTCCTGCGCGTCGTCGCCGAGAGGTTGATGACGATCGTGCGGGAGGGCGACACCGCCGCTCGCCTCGGCGGCGACGAGTTCGTGGTGCTGCTCGAGGGCTCCCCGATCGACGCCGGTCCCGAGCTTGTCGCCGAACGCCTGCTCGAGGTGCTGCGCCAGCCGTACGACCTGAGCGACACGCTCGGGCGCCAGCTGTCGGTCACCGCCAGCGTCGGCATCGCCGTCGGGCCCAGCCCCAGCGCCGAAGAGCTGCTGCGCGACGCCGACCTCGCCCTCTACAAGGCCAAGGAGAGCGGGCGCAACCGCTTCGCGCTGTTCGAGTCGAGCATGCAGACCGCCTCGCGCGATCGCCTCACGCTCGAGATGGACCTCGCCGAGGCGCTCGAGTGCCAGCAGCTGTTCCTGCTGTACCAGCCCACCTTCGACCTGCGCTCGGAGAGCGTCATCGGGGTCGAGGCGCTGATCCGCTGGCGACACCC
>JBKQHH010000249.1:0-19663 GCA_052148875.1 Solirubrobacteraceae bacterium | reverse complement strand
TTGAGCTCGCCTACGCCGGGATCGCCCGCCAGGCCGAGCTGATCGCCTCCGGCGAGATCTCCTCACGCGAGCTCGTCGATCTCTACCTGCTTCGGATCGAGCGGCTCGATCCGAAGCTGAACGCGTTTCGCGTCGTGCTCGGCGAGCGCGCGCGATTGGAAGCCGACCAGGCCGACGCGCGCCGCGGGGCGGGTGGGGACTCGGGTAGGCGGCCGCTGCTTGGCGTGCCGATCGCCGTCAAGGACGACATCGACGTCGCCGGCGAGGTGACCGCGTACGGCACCAACGCCTATGGCGAGCCGGCGCGCGCGGACGCCGAGGTCGTGCGCCGCCTGCGCGAGGCGGGCGCGGTGATCGTCGGCAAGACGAACGTGCCCGAGCTGACGCTGTGGCCGTTCACCGAGACGGCCACGTACGGCGCCACGCGCAATCCGTGGGACCGCCAACGCGCCCCCGGCGGCTCCTCCGGGGGCAGCGCGGCGGCGGTCGCCGCGGGTCTGGTGGGAGCCGCGCTCGGCTCCGACGGGGCGGGCTCGATCCGCATCCCCGCCGCGTGGTGCGGGCTGTTCGGCCTGAAGCCCCAGCGCGGGCGCGTCTCGATGGCGCCGCGCGCACGGGGGTGGCACGGCCTGTCGGTCAACGGCGTGCTGACGCGCAGCGTCGCCGACAGCGCGCTGTTCTACGACATCGCCTCCGGCGCGATCGACACCGACCACGACCGCGCGCCCGCGCCCGCCATCCCGTTCTCGAGCGCCGCCGGCACGCCGCCCGGACCGCTGCGGATCGCCTACTCGACGCGCGTCCCGCTCGGCGTCATCTCGAGCCTCGACGCGGACGCGCGCCGCGCCCTCGACGAGACCGTCGCGCTGCTGCGCTCGCTCGGGCACGAGGTCTCCGAGCGCGACCCCGACTACGGCGCGGACGCGATTCCCGCGGTGCTCGTGCGCTATCTGCGCGGGGCGCACGACGACGCCGCCGCGCTGGCGCATCCCGAGCGCCTGGAACGGCGCACGCGCGCGATGGCGCGCCTGGGGGGCCTGATCCCGCAGTCGCTGCTCGAGCGCTCGCTCGCGGGCGAGGCCGAGCTCGCGCGCAGGCTGAACCGCGTGCTCGAGGACCACGACGTGCTGCTCACGCCCGCGACCGCGGCGCCGCCCCCGCCCATCGGCCGGCTGCAGGGACGCGGCGCGCTGTGGACGCTCAACACCGTCGCCGGCTGGGTCCCCTACAACGGCGTCTGGAACGTCACCGGCCAGCCCGCCGCGTCGGTCCCCGCCGGCTTCGGCGCCGACGGGCTGCCACGCGCGGTCCAGCTCGTCGGGCGGGCGAACGACGAGGGGACGCTCCTGTCGCTCGCCGGGCAGCTCGAGGCCGAGCGTCCCTGGGCGCAGCAGCGCCCGCCCGAGTTCTCGTGAGCGACGCCGGCGCGCGCGATGCCGGCGCGCGCGCCGTGGACGCGCCGGGGCTCGACGCGCGCGAGGCCGACGCGCTGCTGGAGGTCGCCGTCGAGGCTGCCACCACGGCCGGCGCGCTGCTCGTGGAGCGCGTCCATCGCGGCGCCGAGCGCCACGTCAGCGCCAAGAGCACGCCCACCGACCTCGTCAGCGAGGCCGACCTGGCCTCCGAGCGGGCGATCCGCGAGCTGCTCGCACGAAGGCGCCCGCACGACGGCTTCGTCGGCGAGGAGGGCGATCGCGCCGAGGGCACCAGCGGGCTCAGCTGGGTGGTCGACCCGCTCGACGGGACGATCGACTTCCTGTTCGGGATACCGCAGTGGAGCGTCAGCGTCGCCGTGCGCGACCGCGACGGGACGGTCGCGGGCGCCGTCTACGACCCCAACCGCGACGAGCTGTTCACCGCCACCAGGCACGCGCGGCCGACGCTCGCGGGGCCGCGGGGGACGAGCGAGCTGTCGGGGAGCTCGCGCGACGGAGACCTCGCCACGGCGATGGTCGCCACGGGGTTCGCGTACGACGCCGACGTGCGCGCCGCGCAGGCGCAGGTGCTCGCCCGCCTGCTCCCGCGCGTGCGAGACATCCGCCGCTTCGGCAGCGCCGCGCTGGACCTCACGTGGACGGCCGCCGGGCGCTACGACGCGTACTTCGAGCGGGGGGTCAAGCAGTGGGACATCGCCGCCGGGGCGCTCATCTGCGAACGGGCGGGCCTGCGCGTGCTCGAGCTGCCCGAGTGCGAGCACCTGCCGTGGGGGATCCTCGTCGCGCGGGCGGGGCTCGCGGAGGCGTTGCTGGAGCTGGTCGCGGGGGCTTGACCGCCGCCAAGGCCGAAGTCTGGGTAGGCGCGACTTGGTCGGGCCTACCCGTAGACCCGGTGCTCCGAGCCTCTGGGCCGATCGATGCGGCGGGTGGGAGTCGAACCCACACGCCCTTTCGGACAGAGCCTTTTGAGGGCTCCGCGTCTACCGTTCCGCCACCGCCGCAAGTGTGGTCGACGAAGCGAGGATATCCTGGGTCCTCGGTCGCGGGTCGCGGCGGTCAGGCGGGATGTGGCGGCGCGTCGCCGTACACGTCCGAGCCGGCAGCCGGGTCGCGGCGCTCGAGCTCGACGTTCCAGCCCTGGGAGAAGCCGCGCATCGCGAACGTGACGAGCAGGATCTGCACGGGCACTATCAGCAGCGTGAGCAGCCCGAGCAGGCCGGCGTTGAGGGTCGGCTGCGCGAAGCCCGTCTTGTTGCGGTCGAACCAGCCGGGTCCGGCGACGGCGGCGAAGATCATGAGCAGCACGCCCAGCACGGCGGAGATCGGCAGCACGCCGCGATTCCAGCGGGCCGCGTAGAACGCGAAGGTCAGATACACGGCGATGTAGCCGATCTGGATCGGGATCGCGCCCTCGAGCACGCTCCAGCCGCCGACCGTCACGATCAGCACCAGCGCCGCGCTGACGAGCAGCAGCACGACCACCGTCGCACGCGTGGCCTGCACGACGGGCTTGTCGCGGTTGGGGTGCGTGACGATCACGCGTTGCTGCCTCTCCGGGGCGGGCACCGATGACATCGCCACATGACGATACAAGCTCGCGCGGCTCCCGTGCGCGGCGCTTGGGCCGGCCCAGGTACGCTCTGCGAGCCACGCGGGCGTGGTGGAATTGGTAGACACGCCGGCCTTAGGAGCCGGTGGGCGCTAGCCCTTGGGGGTTCGAGTCCCTTCGCCCGCATCGTCCGGGCCGTGCGAGCGGCCGATCGAGGCCGCGCGTGCTACGGCTTGCTCGCCAGCGTCTGGCGCTGGATGTACCAGGCGGCCTGGATCGGGTTGAGGAAGTGCGGCGGCTCCTCGACCTGCAGGCGATTGTCGTATTCCGCGTCGTAGGAGTATCCGTGTTCGACCGTGGTGCCGTGGAGTACGCCCGTGAGCCCGTTGCTGAACAGCCCGGCGAGGGCGCCGAAGATATTCAGGTGCCCCAGTGTCGCCGCGCCGCAGTCGAAGTTGTCGACGATGATGGCGTGTTTGACCGCGAGGATGGCGGCGTAGATGATCGGGCTGTTGAGGTCCTTTTCAGTCCCGGTTTCCAGGTTGGAAGACGAGCCGCATTCTGTGAATTTCGTGCCACGCGCCCCTTTCAAAGGATGAAAGATGCGCACGAAGTTGTTCGCGATCAAGCCGAGCAGCGAATTGGTCGTGGGAACCGCATTGACCGTGTCTTCCGGGCTTGTCGGCGTCAGGATGCTGCCATTGATGATGATGTCGTTCTGAGCGCCGATGGTCAGCGATTCTTCGTATTTGCCATGCACGTACACGTTGCCGCATTCGGTGTCTTCCGTGTAGCCGGGAGAGGGGCCGAACGGCGAGTATGCCGGGCAGCTGCCGGTGCCTTTTCCTCCGGACACGTAGATGACCCCGTCCGGCGGGTACGCGACGCCTTTCGTTTCCGTGACTTCGACTTTGGTGCCATTGAGCGAATACTTCTTGATCGTCATCGTCTTGCCTTCGAGCACGATTTCGGTCTTGCCGTAGAAGTGGTATTTTTCTTCGACGATGTGTTCAAGTTCTTCGTCGCCTGGAGGTGGCTCCAAGGAAGGAACTTCTTCCGGTGGTATTTCCGTGCCCTTGAATTTGGGATGCGCTCCGCCGCATCCGCCAGCGCTCTCGGTCGAGTAGCCTTTGGCTTCTGCCTTGTTGACGCCATTGCCGAATTCGATGCGATCGCCAGCGGAGCGGCCGAACGTCGGTTCTCCGCACACCCCGCCGTGGTCTTCGACGTGCATCGGTCCATTGACTGATTCGCCCGTCCCGAAGAAGTTGTTGAGCGGCTGGCACTGCTTTTCCGGCAGTTTTTCGCGTTCTTCATAGAAGTGAGTGCATTCGGTCCAGTACGTAGCGGGCTTTCCGTTGGGCACCGAGCCATCGACGACGGGATCGCCCACTTCGTACACGGTGTACCAGACGTAGCTGACGAAGTTGGCATTCCTGAAGGTGGCGACGATCGCGCTCCGCGCGTTGCCGGAGAAGCCGGTGGACTTGATGCGGAACGTACCCGTCGCTGAGCCTTTCTCTTCGACCATCGAACCCACCAGATTGTTTGATTCGCATTCGTAATTGCCTGAGCTTCCCGGGTCGCTTTCGGCTGGGATGAGCTGGATGGCGTATTTCTCTCCGCTGCTTGTACCTTCGACCGCAGGCAGTTCGACGGTGCTGAGTTCGGAGGCCTTCAGGGGTTCTTTCGTGCCTTTTTTGTAGTACTGGTTCAACGCCGTGTTGGCGGGCGTGGGTTTGGTGCAGTAGTCCAGGTAGTCGCCGTCCTGGGTGAGGTGGTACTCGTAGTCCTCGATGCCGGCCTCGGCGGCGTAGTAGGCCTTCTTCTGCGCGGTGTCGGTGGACGTGAGATGAATCTCGCCGTTGGCGGACGTGAACGCGACGATGACCAGCAGCGAGGTCACGGTCATCACGCCGAGCATGAAGATCATCGTGATGCCGTCCTGCCGGCGGAGTCTCGCCGCGAGGCGCCGGGCCGATCTTGCGGTGCGCGCGGTCATGTTGCTTCTGTGCATGGAAGGTTGGGGTTGTTGGACGCTTCGGAGGACGGGGCCAGGCGGAAGACCGCCGAGTCTTCGAGCACGACAGGACGATCGTGGTTGAAGGCGACGCTTTCCTTGCCTTCGGGCGCCACTGTGAAGTTGACAGTCACCTTCGTGATGTCTTCGGCTTCTTCGGCGCTCACCCCGGTGCTGCCGGGTGTGATCGCTTCAGGGTTGATTTCGCCATAGGGCAGCTTCGTGTCGCCAACGGGTATCGCGTCGCCTTCGCGGTAGTATCGGTAGTACCTGAAGATGGGGGTCTTCGTCGAGCTGACTTCGGTCTGTCTGATGCCCGTGAGCAGCTTGGTCGTGGTGGGCGTCGTGGACCAGGTGTAGCTTGGCGCTGCGCCACCAGTGCTCTTGTATGACTTCTCAGTGAGGGCGCCTTCGGCAAAGGTGATTTCATGCTTTTCAACATTTGCGAACGCCGAGCCTTCCCCGCTTTCGCTGACGAACTTGATGACCTTTTCGCCGCTGCCTTCGAGGACCGGAATGACGTTCGGCGCCACGCAGGCGGAGTGCAGCTCGGAGATGACCCGCTGCAGCGCCACGCGTCCCGTCTGATCGACACCGACTCGCGCGGTGATGTGCGAGACGTCTTCGGTTGTGAAGATGAGGAACGAGACGGCGGCCATCGTCACGACTGTGGCTATCAGCATAGCCACCAGCAGTTCGATCAGCGTAAAGCCGTCTGCGGCGCGGACACGCGCCGGCGCCAGAACACGATGTCCAGGCATCATGGGCACGAGTGACCGCTTTCCAGGGTTCCGGGGCTGGTGGGCGCGCCGGAGCCCATGTAGATGACGGCGGCGCCTGCGCTCAGTTCTTTTCCGTTTGTCATCGTCGCCGCTTCGCTCGGGCCTGCCGACGTGTTGTCGGAGAAGGTCGTGGTGTACTTGCGATTGGCGGCGACGCCGCTTGTGCCTCCTGTCACGCACAGCGAGTATTTGCCGTACGGAGCCGGGTATGACAGTTCGCCGCTGCCGTTGGTTTTCGTTTCGCGTTTCGTTGTGCAGCCGGTATCGGTCAAGGTCACGACGGCGTTGGTCACAGCCGAGCCTTGTGCGGTTTTGCTCGTGCCACTCAGCACCTTGATGCTGATCGGCGGTAGGCCGACTTTGGCCGTCGCGGTTTTGCCGGGCTGCACGAGTTCGGTGATGGGTTCGCTGTTCGCCGAGTTGACCACGTGGGGGTTGTCCGCTTCGCAGGTGCCGGCGTAGATGGAGTACTTCGACGTGAACGGGAACACGGTGGCCCCGGACGTGACCGTTGGCTTGAAGGTGCCGACCGTCCCGAAGGCCTTGAACGCGGGGCTCATTCCGTTGTTGGCGGCGACGAACGAGTCGCCTTCGGCGGCGAGTTTGGTGTTCGCGTTTTCGAAGCTGACTTCAAGCGTGCCGGCCTGGGCGAACTCGTAGCGGTTCTTGACCGATGTCTCGGCGACGACGTAGAAGGGGCTGTCGGAGATGGGATCTTCATTTGAGTTGCGGTATCCGTTTTGATCGACATAGCCGGACCTGCTGACGTTCAGCGCGTATTCGCCCGGGGAGATGGCCAGGATCGCGCAGCCGTCGGAGGACGTTTCGGTCGATATGTTGCTGGGCCCGGTCGCGGTCACGTCCATGTTCGGCACGGCTTCGCCGGCCTGGTTCGTGACCTGCGCGATCACGGCGGAGTCGGGGGGCGGGCTGATGATGCTCGTCTCGACGACCGGCTTGCCCGTCCCGATCCAGCTCCACGTCACCTCCGAGGTGGTCTGGATGTAGTTGGCCTGTGGCGTGGCGGAGTTGCAGCTCGACGTGGCGGTCGCGTCGGAGATGTACTGGGCGGTCGACCTGATGATGTACTTGGTGCCGCTCGCGTCCACTTCGTGCAGGACGACTTCGTGGGTGGTGCTCAGTTCGGAGAGCTTGGCGATGGGCTCGCTGCGGAGCTGCTCCTCTTCCTGCTGGGCCAGCGCGTCGGCCTGGGATCGAGCCCGGTCGAGCGAGGTGGCGCGGTTGGCGCTATTGAGGCCGGTGAGCGTGCCCACGACGATCACCCCGAGTATCAGCGCGCTGATGACCACCTCGATCAGCGTGTCGCCAAGCTGCGAGGCAGGGTCCGGCAGCCGTGCATAGAACGTATCGATCATCACAAGTCCCGAGATGGGTACACGGAGGGCTTCGGCATACGCCCCATCTAGCTTTAGGGTTTCGCGCCGCCGGTAGAACACGGCGGACGATCGTGCCGGGGGTACGACTCTGCACCGGCAAGGCCCGGCTAGAATCCTGCCCCCCGACAGTTCGCGGCGCCTGGGCGGTGGGTTCAGGCGGGCTTGGCGCAGCTGAACCACTGGGGGACTGGTGTATCGGTAACACGGTGGTCTCCAAAACCGCAACGCGAGGTTCGACTCCTCGGTCCCCCGCTTCCCAGGAGCCCGCAATTTGCGGGCTTTTTGGCGCTCTAGGTGGAATCCGCGGCTAACAATGCGGTCTTTTCGGCCGGTAAGTGGTCCGCATGGATACGCTGGAGCCGGCTTCCGGGGGCGACTTGGGTCCACTGGGCAGTCCACTGGGCGGGCCCCTGAGGTGTTCTCGAGCTCGGTACGCTGCTGCGCGGTGCGGCCCGCCGTTGTCCTGCTCCAGCAAGGTGATCTCGACCACGACTCCATCCTGCATTGGCAGCTCAACTGTGGCGCGCGCCAAGTCGGCCAACCCGTGCGTGACGGGGTGCGTCGAACAGGTGGATGCGATCTCCTGCCCGATGCGTATCATTATGATACGTTTGGTACGCGATGCCCGGTAGAGCATTCACGATGCTGCTTAACCACGCACAGCAGCAGTACGGCTATCTGACACCGGACGACGCGCGCGAGCTGGACATCGACCCTACCCAGCTGCGGTTGATGGCGGCACGTCACACGCTGGAGCACATTGGCCATGGCTTGTACCGGATGCCGATGGTGCCGGTCACGCGGCTGGACGCCTATATGGAGGCGGTCCTGTGGACCGGCCGGCGGGGCGTGCTCAGCCATGAGACCGCCCTGGACCTGCACGAGCTGTGTGACGTGAACCCGAGTGCTATCCACCTCACGGTCCCGGGCGGCTTCCGCACACGCAAGGTGGTGCCGGCGATCTACCGGCTGCACCGCTTCGATCTGGACCCGGCCGAGGTCGGCTGGCACGAGGGCATCCCTATCGTGACCCCGGAACGAGCCATTCTCGGCGGCATCGAACAGGCGCTCGGCTGGCAGCTGATCGACCAGGCGATCGAGACGGCACGCGCGCGGGGACTCATCGCCAAGGCGGCCGCCAAGCGGTTGGCCGCTATGCGCCATCTACCGCAGGCGGCTCGTGGTGGCTGACAACGTCAAGAAGCTGCCGGGCGACGTCAGTCACCTACAGCGTCTCATCGGCGATCACGCCCCCGATCGAGGTATGCCGCCGGCGCGGTTGCAGCGGTGGCTGAACGCGATGATCGTCACCGCCGTGCTTGACCGGGTTCGCGATGAGAACGGCGAGCCCATCTTCCTGCTCAAGGGCGGTCTGGCGATGGAGCTGCGCCTGCAGCTTCGAGCTCGTGTCACCGGCGACTACGACGCGGCATTCCGCACGCGGACCGAGGAGGCCGTCGAACGCCTCGACGAGGCGCTGGCCCAGCCCTGGAATAGCTTCAACCTGACCCGCGACGCGCCCGAAACCATCCCCAACACGAAAGCGGTGCGGGTTCGTCTGCGACTGAGCTACAAGGGCCGCAGCTGGGGCAGCGTCCAGCTGGAGATGGCGCCCGTGGAGGGCAGGATGGGTCTTGAGCTCGATCGCGTCGAGGCCATGTCGCTGGACTCACTGCGGGTGCCGCTGCCCGAGGCGGCCAACTGCGTCTCCTTGCGCTACCAGGTCGCGCAGAAGCTCCACGCCTGTACCGAGGTCTTTGAGGAAGGGCGAGAGAACGACCGGTTCCGCGACGTCATGGACATCCTCCTAGTCGAAGATTTGCTGTACGACATCGGCCTGAACCGCGTGCGCGAAGCCTGCGTGGACATCTTCACGGTACGCGACAAGCACACATGGCCTCCGACCGTGACCGTGTACGACAGCTGGCGCGCTCCGTTCGCCGAGTTGGCCCGCGAGAACCGCTTCACACCCGAGGACATCGACGAGGCGGCAGCAGCCCTGATCGCGCTCATCGCCGTAATCGAGGCCTGAGCTCGAGGCGGTTTCTGACGTTGACCTCGGTCCAGTGTGTGCACTGGATATGAGCGATAGTCGGGAGCAATCCAAAATGACGTTAGGAGTAGCCAGATCTCGCCCTGCTGATGGCTCGCCCGCCCATTGCGGCAACATTCAAGGTCGTGTATCGCGACAAGTCGCATCCCCAGCAGCCGATGCAGCTCACCCTCGAGCCCCCGTTGGCGCCGTACGTCCCTCCTGACGTAGATACGGCGTTTGGCGACGAGGCCCTCGCGCGCCGTGCCAAGGCGATGGCGTGCACGGTGCCGCTGCATCAGCTGGAGGCCAACAAGGGTCGGATGCGCAGCGGCGAGTTCAACGCCTACACCGTTTGGGGGCTGGCGTTTGTGGCCATCGACACCGTCACGGTGCAGATGGACTTCGACCGCGGGGCAATGCACGAGGCGGTCATCGAGGCAGTTTTGCCATACGCCCGCCTCCAAGCGCCCGACCGCGACGAGGCCGAGCACCGCGAGGTCTGCAAGTGGGTGCTGGACGAGCTCATCGGCACGAGCTCGAAGCGGGAGTTCACGGTCGAGTACGGCGACTGGAACGGCGAGTACGTGCGGCGCAGCTTCGGCTTCCAGTTGCTCGTCGAGCGCCAGGCGCCCGACGGTTCCGTCTACCTGCGCGCTACCGACGCGGCCATCAACGTGCTCGTCGGCGCGCTCGACACCGACGTGGAGTCGGCGCAGGCGGCCGCGGAGGCCAAGCTGGAGAACCTCGTGCGCCGTGGCCGGCTGTCGGAGGCTCAGTACGCCGCCCAGCAGGCCCGCTACCGCACGATCCAGCTCGGCGAGCTCATCCGCCAAGACCTTGCGGCGACCAGGCGCAACCTCGCGACCGTCGACTGGGCCGGCGCTGTCTCGCCGCGGCTCGATGGTGCGCTGGCGCACATCGGCGAACGCCTGGAAGTCGAGCGGCGCATCGTGGACAACATCCGTGAGACGCGCGACCGCGCGGAGGAGTCCGAGAAGCGCGCGCAGGCAGCGAGCCTTATCGAGCTGCTCGACGAGTGCCAGAACCGCCACATGGTCCTGCAGCGCAAGCTGATGGAGGCGCGTCAGGTCTTCCTGGCCGAGCAGGAGCGTCAGGTCTTCGCGCCCCCGGCGAGCGTGCGTCTGCGCGACATCACCCGTGAGCTGCTGCTGCCGGCGCTCTCGCTCTCGCTCACCGACGCCGAGGCGCTTCTCGTCGGCTTCTTCGAGCGCGTCCTCGGCCCGCGGCCCGAGCGCATCGGGCGTCTCGCGACAATGATCGCCCAGCTGCTGACCCCGCCGCGCGAGCGTGACGAGCTCGGTGCCGAGCTCGTCGAACCTGAACTGCGCGAGCTGACGCCCTACGAGGCATTCCCCGAGCCCGTGCGCGCAGCGGCCAGCGCCGTGCTCGACGACGTCGGCTCGCAGCCGACGCGGCTGAGCACCCTCCTCGTCGCGGCGCTCGACGACTCGCCCGCCGCGGCGCATCTCGTCGCGCTGCTCACGCTGCACGCGTTCTCGCCTGCGCTTGAGTCGCATCTGCGCGCCGGCGACGAGACTCCGCTGCTGCTCGCGTGGTCGGACGGCACGCCGCTGCCGCCGGTCCTGCGCCGTGGCGGCGACGTATTCGGGCGCGTCTTCGTCGGCGGCCGCGGCGGCGTCGCTCTCGCCGGTGGCGACGCTCTGAGCTTCTACGGCGACGACCTGCTCATCGTCCGCCTCGATGTCGGCGCCGCCGCGCATCTCGTCAAGGAGGTCACGTGAGCTTGGTTGAAGACACAGGCCAAGCGTCGCAGTTGGTCGCCTATGGCCTGCGCCCGAAGCTGCGGCCGATCGAGGACCACGACTACCTCGATCTCGTGCGCCGCTACCGCCGGCAGGACAGCTTCGCGCGCTCGGTCAGCGCGGTGGCGAACGGCATGGGGCTCGACGTGCTCGACGTGACCGAGGCCGCGGGCGCGGTGTTGGGTGCGCGCGAGGGCTCCGCGTTCGCGACGCGGATGGAGGACTACTACCGCCGCACACGCGAGCGCAACCCGCGCCTGCGCGTGCTGCACGGGCTCGCGCAGCTCGCCATCGCGGCAACGAGCTTCCCGCGCCCCGACGACCTCGAAGACGCTGAGCACGCGCCGCGCGTCGCCGTCAACGAGGTCGACGAGTACCTGCGCGACCTGTGCCGCCGCCTCGACGAGCGGCACTCCGAGGAGGAGCTCGACCCGCCTGCCGACGATCCGGGCCTGGAGCGCTCCTGGCGGATGTACGCGCGCCAGCCGGAGGCAGCCGCGACCGAGGACCGTCGCGCCTGGTCGGGTGCGACCCGCCAGGTCATCACCAAGGCGTTCGCTGCGCTCATCGAGCAGGGACTCATGCGCAAGGTCTCAGACGCGCTCGGCGGCACCTATCAGCCGACACCGGCCTACCGCATCCACGTGCGCGAGCTCTCGCGCGAAGACGTGTGGTTTGAGCTCGACCACATCACCAACGACGCAGGCCCCCCGCGCTGGTAGCCCATGTACGAGCTCAACCGCGTCCTGCTGCAGTCGATCGGCCCCAAGGGCGCCCGCTACGAGGACGTCCTGCTCGACTTCCGCGACCGCAACGCCGACCCGGCGCGCGGGTCGGTGCTCTTCCTGGAGAACGGCGGCGGCAAGAGCGTGCTGCTCAAGCTGCTGTTCTCGGTGCTGCTGCCCGGGCGCAAGTTCGTCCTGGGCGCGAACTCGAACACGAAGACGCTGGAGAACTTCGTCCTCACGGGCGACACCGGCCACGTCGTCTTGGAGTGGCGGCGCGTGACCGCCGAGGGCCAGGCGCTGCCGGAGCGACTGCTCACCGGCAAGGTCTATGAGTGGCGTGGGCGCCAGCACTCCTCCGACTCCCAAAACCTGCGCGAGGCCTGGTACACGCTGCGCCCCGCCGACAACGCGCTCACGCTCGACACGCTGCCTGCTCGCGCCGAGCGCGACGGGTCGAAGTTCAAGCGCCAGTTCGGCTCCTACAAGGAGAAGCTCGAAGAGGCCAACCGCGCTCATCCCGAGCTCGACCTTGTCTGGACTGACGTGCAGCGCAAGTGGATGGAGCACCTCGACGCGCTTGGCCTCGACCCTGAGCTGTTCAAGTACCAGCGGGAGATGAACACGGACGAGGGCGACGCCGACGAGGTGTTCGCCTTCCGCACCCACGAGGCGTTCATCGACTTCCTGCTGAAGGCGGTCACCGACCGCGAGGGGCCGAACGAGCTCGCGACGAACGTTGATCGCTACGCCGAGAAGCTGCGTGACCGCGAGCGGCTGCAGCTGGAGCAGACCTTCGTCGATGGCGCGCTCGACCGGCTGCGTCCGCTCGCCGCCGCGGCGGCGAGCCGTGAGACTGCCGCCATGAACCTGCGCGACGCTCAGCGCGACGCCGAGGAGATCCACGGGCAGTTCGCGGCCGCGGCGCAGGCGGCCGCCGACGAGCATGAGCGCCTTCAGGCACGGGCCGAGGAGCAGGAGACGAGTGCCCGCACGCTCGACACCCGCAGTCGCGAGCTCCAAGAGCAGCTGCGCGAGTTGCGTCGCCGCGCCGCGCGGTTCCGCCTCGACGCCGCCGAAGCGGCGTTTGCCGAGGCCGAGAGCGCTCGCTCAGCAGCGCAGCACGAGATGGCTGCTTGGCGTGCCGCCGAGCCGCTCGCTGCGCAGCGCGCCGCGGCCGCGCACGTCAAGGCCCTCCATGAGCAGCTCACCGAGGCCGAGCGAGAGGCTACGCCGCTGCTCGAGCGCCGCGCTGCCACGGCGCGCCGCTATGCCGGTGCACTGCTCGCGCTCATCGATGACGCGCGCGCGGCGGCCCAGAGCGCGGACACGGTCGCCGCTGGCAGCCGCGACGCGGCCAAGGCTGATGACGTCGCCGCGGGCACGGCGCGTGAGGATACGGGACGCCTGCGTGCTGAGGCCTCCGCCGCGCAGTCCCGCCTGGACGCCATCGAGGCCGAGCGCGATCGCCTCATTGCTGCGAAGCTCATCTTGCGCGGTCAAAGCGCCGATGACGGCTTGGCGGCGCTCGACGAGCGCCGGCAGGACGTCGAGCGGCGCGAGCGTGAGGCGACTGAACGCATCGCCACCATCGACCAACGACTGCAGGCGTTGGCCCAGGAAGTCGCGGACGCTCGTCTTGCGGAGGCGCGCGCGATCGAGCAGGTGACACGCCTCGACGACGAGCGCGGCGAGCTGCGCCGGCGCGCCGAGCGGCTTGCCGACTCCGAGCGGCTGCGCGAGCTCGCGTCGGTGGAGCGCATCGACCTCTGGCGGATGGCCGACCCGCTGCTCCGGGCGCTCGTCGAGGCGGTGGCCAAGACCGAACGCGATACCGTCATCTTGGAGCTTGAGGCTGCCGACGACCGCCACGCAGCACGAGCTTTGGGGGAAACCGGCCGGCTGCCCGCCGCCCGCGACGCTCAGCAAGCCGTCGAGGCGCTGCGCCGCGCGGACGTTCCCGCCGTCTCCGGTTGGGACTATCTCGCCGAGTCCGTGCGCGCCGCGGAGCGCGAGTCGCTTCTGCGCCGCGTGCCGGAGCTCGTGGGCGGCGTCATTCTCACCAATCCCGCCCACCGTGAGCGTGCCGAGGTGGCGCTGGTCGACGCGGCCCTCAAGCCGACTACTGTCATCACGCTCGGCGACTCCTCCGAACTCGTCGTGGCCGGCGCCGACAGGACGCGCGAGCACTTCGTCGTCGCCCCCAACGCCGCGCTTTACGACGAGGAGGCGGGCGAGGACGAGCTCGAGCTGCGCGCCGAGCGGCTTGCGCACGTCACCGAGCGCCGCCGCGAGTTCGACGCTCGCTACCGCCGCGACCAGGAGCTGCGCCACGAGTTCGAGGCGTTCCTGGCCGACTGCCCCGCTGGGCGGCTCGATGAGCTCGCGGCCGCAGCGGCCGAGCAGCGCACGCTGGCGATCGAGGCGGCCACCGGGACGGAGAGGGCGCGCAACGAGAGCGCCTCGCTCACCACCGAGCGTCCGCAGCGAGAGGCCGCCGCCCTTACCGCGCGCGCCGACCTAAACGCCATCGTCGAGGCGCGTGCGCGCCTCGAGGGCTTCCGCGAGCGCGCCGGCGGCGAGCGGGAGCTGCGCGAGACCATCCGCCGCTGTGGCGAAGAGGCATCGGCGGCCGACGCGGCGTCCGCGCGCCACGTGCACGCCGCGTATGAACACCGCGAGGCCGAACAGGAGGCCACCCGTCTGGCCGACGAGCAGCGCCGTCGCGCAGACAGCCTCGGTGAGGATCTGCAGAAGGTCGAGGGCGCCGGCGAGAACATCGCGCGCCGGCGCACCGATGTGCCCATCGAGGAGCTGCACGGCGCGTACGTGCTAGCGACGCGCGTGCTCGACGAAGCCACCACTGGGTCGCAGCTCGCAGCTGAGCACCGTCGGGCGCAGTCGTCCGAGGCCGAGGCGAGCGCCCGGCTCGAGGAATACAACCCCGATGAGCTCACGCGTGCTGTGGCGCTGCTCGCCGAAGCGACTGACCGTCCCGCCCGCCGCGAGGGCGAGCGCCGCGCGCAGCGCAACGCCGAGAGTGCGGAGGAGCGCCGCGCGCAGCGCCGAGCCGAGCGGGAGGCTTGCCAGGGCGAACTTGAACGTGCGACGCCGCGCGATGAGTCCGGTCGCGGCCCGCGCGCGCAGCTGACCGGCGAGCTCGTCCCGCGCGACCTCGACCACGCACTCGCGCTGCAGCAACGTCTCGACGCCGAGCGCGTGCAGGCGCTCGATGACCAGCGCACCGCCGCCGAGGCGGCGCGGCAGGCGCGAGAGCAGGCGACGAAGGCGGAGTCGCGGGCGCAGGTCATCGGGTCCTACGCCGACTCGGTCGAGACCGCTCTCGCCTCCAGCGGCGGGGAGTTCGACCCCGCGGTCGCCCCCAGCGCCGCGTCCTTCCCGGGCAGTGCCGACGAGGCCAAGTCCCTCACGCGGCAGGTCACCAACGCGCTGCAGGCAGCCGACAGCGCGCTCGGCGACGCTGAGGCTAAGGTACGTGATCTCGGGGAACGCGTCTCGCACTTCGCCCTCGACGTCGCTTTCGAGGCGATGGCCGGCGGCAACCTCCGCGAGCGGCTCGCCCGCGACGAGGCCGCCACGCTCGCGCGGCGCAGCAGCGAGCTCATCCCGCACCTCCAAGCGCGCGCCGCCGAGGTCGCCAAGGAGCTCGCGTCAATCGAGCAGCACCGCCTGCTGCTGCTCCAGCGCCTGGCCGCACTCGTGCAAGCCGGCCTGAACGCGCTGCGCCAGACAGGACGTGCCTCACGGCTGCCCGCCGAGCTCGGCGACTGGTCTGGAAAGCAGTTCCTGCGCATCGACTTCGAGATGCCCGACTCTGAGGAGGTGTTGCTGGAGCGTCTCGGCGAGGTGCTCGACTCGGCGGTCAGCGACAGCGGCGACCGCAACCGCGACGGCATGACGATGCTGCTGCGGGGCGTTCGCGCCGCGGCAGGCCCGCACGGCTTCCGCGTGACCGTGCTCAAGCCAGACACGGTGCTGCGCGACGAGCGCGTGCCCGTCACCGCGATGGGCGAGTTCTCCGGCGGCCAGCGACTCACCGCCTCCATCGCGCTCTACTGCACGCTGGCGGCGATGCGCTCGACCTCGCGGGGACGTCAGAAGCCGCGCGCCGGCGTGCTCTTCCTCGACAACCCCATCGGCACCGCCAGCGCCGAGTACCTGCTTGACATCCAGCTCAAGGTCGCCGACCGCGTGGGTGTCCAACTCGTCTACACGACTGGCGTCTTTGATATCAACGCCCTCTCGAAGTTCCCGTGCGTGCTTCGCCTGCGCAACGACCTCGACATGCGTGCCGGCATGCAACGCATTCGCGTCGCCGACAGCCTGCGTACCGCGCTGCTGAACGGACGCTCCGAGGAGGATGAGCACGGCTACCTCGATGTCGCGCGGGTCGTGCACGAGCGCTCGAATGAGCCCAGTCCCACATGAGTGGACCTTCGCTTGGAGTTACAGCGGCGGCGGTCGCGCGCAGACTGGAGGGCTGGCCGCGGCGGCAGGTCAGGCTCACTGAGCTGCAGGCGTTGCTGGTCGCAGCAGAGCCGGCGCTCGAACACGCGCCCGAGCGCAGGGTCCGCCTGCGCGAGGTGCTCGACGAACTGGTCGACGCCGATCTCGTTGAACTGCCGAGCGAGCGCGCCTATGACCGCAGTGCCAAGCCTGTGCTGCCACGCTTCGTGCGCCTCGACCGCCCGGCGCCCGCACCGCCGCGCGTCTCGGGCGCCACCGTCGCGTGGCGCCCGGAGCTCGCCTGGGCGACCGATATCTCGGTCGACGAACGGACGCTGGCAGATCTACGCGCCATCAACGCGTTCTTCCGCGACCATGGCGGCGAGCACCCGATTGTCCCGCTGCGCGAGCGCTCACTGCACCTCTTCGGCCACGAGAAGCGCCTGGAGGCGCTGATGGGCGGCCAGCTCTTCTTCCCCGGTCGGCTCACGCTGGAGCAGTTGCGCTGCGAGGAGGTCCACCCGCCGTTCGTGTCCGAGAGCATTGGCCCGTCACCCGACGTGCTGGTGGTTGAGAACCACCACACCTTTGTCTCGCTGTGCCGCGCGCTGCCGCACGACGGCAACATCGGTGTTGTGGTCTACGGTGCCGGTGCGCACTTCAAGGGCTCAGTCACGTTTCTAGGTGACCTGCCGACGCCGCCGCGGCGCGTCCTCTATTTCGGCGATCTGGACATTGACGGCCTCGACATCCCAGTGCATGCGAGCGCCGTCTCCACGACAGCGGGCCTGCCTGCGATCGAGCCCACGTCTCTGCTCTACCGCCTGCTGCTCGATTACGGTCAGCCAGTGCTGGTCGAGAACCCCCCATCACGCAACCGGGTGCTGAGGCTCACCGCCTGGCTGCAGGATGACGTACGTGCCGATGCGATCGAGGTGCTCACGGGCGGACGGCGACTCGCGCAGGAGTGGGTGGGAACCGAGCTGCTGGCGGAGCATTGCGAGTTGCTTTCTTCGATATAGCCAACGGGCGAGGCGACGGGTAGGTGCACACACTTGGGTGATTAGTCGACAGGTCTGGGTGTCAAAGCTCATGGAGTGATGGGGTCCCTTGAGGTCCCCGACCTCTGATTATGGGAAACACGAAGTCACGCTCGGGTTCGGCCGGCGACTTGTCCGTCCGACTCGCCTCTCGCCGCCCCCGCTGCCGCGGCAGTCACGATTGCCACCTCCTCACTGCCCATCGGCCAGGCGTCCGAGCTGCGTGTTGATGATCGCCCCAACCCGCTCACGACAGCGCCCGCTGCTCACGTGGGACCCACGTCGCGTCGCCACCCACATCCCCGGCGCCAAGCTCATCCCCGGGGAACCAACCTCGGCCCGAGCCAGGCCGGTCGATGGCTGTGGCCCGCCTGTCATTCGTTAGCGCGTGCTCAAGCTGTTTCGAGACCTACCTCGACGTCGAGTCAAAGCGGAGGCGATTGGTCGATGACTGTCCACTGTGCTGTCCATCGGGGTCGGACACCCCCGTCTTTGCTGGCCGAAACGCCATCTCACGCCGGTCTCCAAAACCGCAACGCGAGGTTCGACGCCTCGGTCCCCCGCTTGGCTGCGCAGTGCGAAACCGCTGCGCGGGCGTTGCGTCGTCGTTGAGGCCGTTCCGCGTCGACTCGAACGTTCGTCCGGCGCGATTGCGAAGCCCTCACGCACGCGGTGATCCGCTGAGCGCCGGGCTGGGCGCCCAAGCACGGGCGCGCCGCGGCTGTCGTGCCCGTGCAGGATCGGATGCAGCCGTTCAGCTCCGCTTCGTCAGAGCCGAGAAGTCTGCTAATCTACATAAACCTGATCGAAAATCTGATGAAGATCGACGTACACCAGCACCTTTGGACCGAGCCGCTCGTGCACGCGCTCGCAGCTCGCAGCGAGCTTCCGTTCGTGCGCAGCGAGAACGGGCTGACGGTGCTGTATCTGGCGGGTGAGCGGCCGTACGTGATCGATCTTGCCAGCGAGGCGCCAGCCCATCGCGCCGCCCTCGTGGAGCTCGATGGTCTGGATCGCGCGCTCGTGTGCCTGTCCAGCCCGCTGGGGATCGAGTGGCTCCCGCGCGAGCAGGCGCTACCGCTGATCGACGCCTACCTCGAGGGGGCGCTGTCGCTCGAGGATCCGTTCGGCGTGTGGGCGGCGCTGGCGCTGGATCGCGCCGATCCCGACGACGTGGATCGCGCGCTCGCGCGCGGATGCGTGGGCCTGTCGCTCCCCGCCGGAGCGCTCGAGGGCGTCGAGGCGATCGCCAGCCTGCGTCCGGTGCTCGCGCGCCTGGAGTCCCACGGCGCGCCGCTGCTCGTCCATCCGGGAGCGCGCCCGGGCATCCGCGCGCTGCGCGTCGCGGGGGAGACCTCGCTCGGCGACCCGCTGTGGTGGCCGGCGCTGACCGGGTACGTCGCCGGCATGCAGGCGGCGTGGCTGGCGTTCCTGGCCGCGGGGCGCGCGCGCCACCCGCGCCTGCGCGTGATCTTCTCGATGCTCGCCGGACTGGCGCCCCTGCACGCCGAGCGGCTTTCGTCGCGCGGCGGCCCCTGCCCGCCGCTGCCGGACCCGCTGGTGTTCTACGAGACCTCCTCCTACGGCCCGGCGGCCGTGAGCGTGCTCGAGCAGGCCGTCGGCCGCCAGCAGCTGCTGTACGGATCAGATCGGCCGGTCGTCGAGCCCGGCGAGCTTGGCATGCCCGGCGGGCTCGCGTGGGAGCCGATCGTCGAGTGCACCTGCCGCGCCCTCGGCGCCACGAGCATGGCGGTGGCGAGATGAGCGCCACCTCGCTGCGCTCCGTCGGAACGCCGCTGCCAGCCGCGCCACCGGCGATCGATCCGCGCGAGCTCGCCCAGGTTCCACGCCCCCGCGGGCGCGACCTCTCCGGTCCCGAGCTGCAGGCGTTCGTGACCGAGCTCGCCGACCGGCCGGAGCTGTGGATCCAGCTTGTCAAGCACGACACGACCCAGCGCGTTTACGAGGAGCTGCTCAGCGACGAGCACGTGACCGCGTGGCTGATCTGCTGGATGGACGAGCACGACACCGGCTTCCACGACCACGACCTGTCCGCCGGCGCGGTCGCGGTCGTCAGCGGCGCCGTGCGCGAGGAGCGCCTGGCGATCGACGGCCCGACCCGCAACGGCGTCTTCCGCGCGGGCGCCAGCTTCCACTTCTCGGCGTCTGACATCCACCGCGTCAGCCACGCCGGCTCCGATCCCGCGGTCACCCTGCACGTCTACTCGCCGCCGCTGCTGCGCATGGGCGCCTACGTGATCGGCGAGGACGGCATCCTGGCCCGCCATCCGATGTCCTACCAGGAGGAGCTGCGCCCGCTTGGGCAGGATGCTTAGGCGCCGCTAGGAGCGTGGGTCGCTAACCGGGTGGATGCCGTCCGGCTGGTTTAAGACGATGTGATCGTCCGCAACGGTGGAGGGTCGCATGG